>CAVVNF010000012.1:0-122439 GCA_963749535.1 uncultured Thermoleophilia bacterium
AGATTGCGCCTGTTCGTCAGGCACGATTGCGCCACTGGAGGTCAGATGGGCCCCTTGGCCAGCTTCACCACGATGCCCACCGGACCCGTCGCCTGCGACGATGCGGCCATCCTGGAGGCCTGGGGAGCGCGCTCGCCCGCGGCCGCCGACGACGTAGGCGACGCAGCCGCCTGGCCGCCCGCCCACGTGACTCCCAGGCTGCCGATGAATCAACGCCGAAGCCAGAAGGGCGCCCGTCAGCACCTTGGCCGCTACAGGCCACACGCCTCCGACCTCTGGCCCCAAGCTCGGGAGAAGAAGTTCGGAAAGCCTGCCGGCACATGGTCCTGAAGCTTCTTGTTCGTACTCATGCTACCTCCATGGCCAAGGCGGCAATGTGCCACATCACCGCAACATCGTCAACCGTTTGGTGCCCGTCGATACTATGACCCATTCATCGACAGAATCCCTTGTCTGCTTGAAACTGTTTCCCACGATGGAACTGCGTTTCCGAAAGCGTCCTGTGGGACGGCCGGTTCCGGGAACCGACGCATATCGCGATTGAATGCGATCTCCTTGAGGCTTGCCGGAACTCGGCTCTGCTCGGCGACCATGAGCCGGCTATCCTGACTGAGGTATATGTCGTCGAGCAACAAGTCAACATCTCGAAAGACAAGGCCGCTGAGCAGCCTTCGTAGGAAGTGATCGCCCTGCCGGGCGTAGAAAAAAGGGGGCCCGCCTGATGGCGGGCCCCCTCTCAGAGTCAGCTAGTGCTGTCCCTTGGGTAGACGGTGCCTACGGAACGATAAGCGTGACCGGGGTGCCTGCGATGTCACCCGAGTCAAGCGGTGCCGCTGGGGTCATCGTCGATATAAGGAGTGAACGTGTAGGTACCGGCGACAGTAGGCGCGGGCGATATTGAGCAAGTAGAGAATACCGTCCACCGTGCCCGCAGAGATCGTAAGCCGTGTAGCCGTACGGACCAGACAACCTTGATCGATACTTTGGCCGGAGCCGGGTTCCAAACGGGTCGCCCGTCTGGAACTTGATAGAGATGTAGGTGTTGCTCGTGGTCAGCGAGGTGACCCACGGACCAGCAGTCGTCGTGTCGTTCTCGCTCAGCCACATGTGGACCTGGCGTAACCGGCACCGGCGGGAAGACCCAGTTCTTGATCTGCGTGAACTGAGCGAACTGCGAGCCATCCGGCGCGTAGACCGTGACGTTCACGATGTCGCTGAACTCGGTATCAGGCGCGAAATTGTCCGGCGAGAGATGTCATCCAGCACCAGCTCCACATTGGCGGCGCTGTCGAGGGACTCGGTGAAGTTGATCGACCATTGAGGGTGTAGCCCCAGGCCAGATCATCAGTCCGAGCCGGCCGTTGTCGTCCAGATCGGGTTGATCTTGACGTTGCTGTTCGTGTCGCCGATGCCGCTCGCGGTCTTGGCTGGTAGTCGAAAGCCAGAGCTGACACTGCTCATCCTGGCACTACCGATCGGTGTCGCGTCAGCGTTCTCGAAGTGGGCGTACGGATGGTAGGTGGGAACGGTGCCCGGGGTGGTGGTGCCTTGCTGCACGATCTGCCACTTCACCTTGTAGTCGGGCAGCGCGTTGCCGTACTGGTCGAACACCTGGACAGCCAGGGTTTCCCGGTTGGGGTTACTGCCCACAGGGCTCGGCGGTGCTGCTGCCGACAGCCGGATCCACCGTTGTAACCACGAGTAGCTGTCATCGGAGCTGTCGCATCTTCTGGCGAGCCGCGTCGCAACCGCACCGGTGCCACCGGAGATGTTGACCGCGGAAGGACCGTGATGTAGCCTGCGCCACGGGTAGCCCGCCAGCTTGGAACGGGTTGAAGCCGGTAATCGACGCCACCAGCATGATCCGGGGACGCGCTGCTGTTTACCTGGCGGCGCCGGGATGGTGACCGCGGTAGGAGCCGGTGAGCGGCGCCAAGGTAGTCGCGACGGGGTGATAGCTGGCGACTTGGTCAGTCGTGTAGTGACTGCCGCGATCGTGCCCGACCGTCGCTGCGTACCGCGGTAAGGTGACCGGGTAGACACCTGGAGTGGAGGTCGGTGTAGCCGGAGCCGTTGTGGGTGATGGTGATCGCTGACCACCTCGCCAGCACTGTGATGTTGGCCGTCGCGGTCGCTACGTCGCTGGACCCGACCATGCGGTCGCCGTATGGTGACCGTGACCGTCGGAGCAACGGTGTAGCCGGTGCCACCGCGGTCACATGGATCTGTCACGATCGCAGTTATCGACCGTACCGACATCCCGACGGTCGCGTCGCGGACGCGCCCGCACCCGCACGGCCGGTATAGCGGTGACGGCCATGCCAACGTCGGCGGCGGTGTAGCCGGCGCCGCGGTCGGCGACGGTGAGGCGGTCACAGTGCCAGCTGGACGGTCGCGTGTCACGGTCGCTGGCCGCGGTGCCGACCCGTGGGCGCGGCGATGGTGACCGTGGCGCCCTGGCCGTGGTGTAACCGGTGAACGGCATGACGGGTCGGTGTAGCTGTTGCCATCAACGATGACGCCTGCCGTCGGCGTCTTCGCCGACGCGCTGAGTCAGCTCGTCCAAGGTGTGGTCACACCGAAGACCTTGTAGGTGGCCGTGCCGGTCGTGTCGGGCATCCCAGATCTTGTGGGCCAGTCGCGAACAGGAGTTGGCTCCATGCTGAGAGGCGTGCTCGCGTTGGCGGCACCGGTGCTCTGCGGGTTACCGGGGTAGTCGGCTACCGCGTAGACGTACTGGTCGCCTTTGACGTCGAGGTGACGGTGACGGTCGCCATCCCGTTGGCGTCGGTGACGGCGTCGTAGTGGTACTTGGTGCTGCCGTAGATCACATCGGTCCACGGAGCCGCAAAGCTCGTGATGCTGCCGACGAACTCGGGCATACCGTCCGTGCCTGCACCGAGCTCCTCGGGGAGCGGGGTGTTGGAATCGGGGAGTCCGCCAGATCGTCGGCGTCGCCGATGTTGTTGAAGAAGTCGACGCCTTTACCGGCCAGACCAGACCAGATGACCAACGGGTCGTCAGTGTCGTTGTCGCTACCGGGGCCGGACGCCCAGTATTCACCGGGCTGCAGGGTGTCATCGGCGAAGCGGGTGACGTAGATGGATGTCGGTGACCGTCTGGTCGTAGTTCGACTCGCTTTCGGCGAGGTCGCATCACCGTCTGGACGGGCAGGTCCTGGCCGCGGGTTTATCCAGCAGGCCTAGGGTGCCGTCTTCGTTGATGATGGTAGCCGGCAGCGTTGAAGGCGCTGTCGCGGCTGATGACCAAGACTTGGTCGTCACGTAGGCTGACCCGTCTGGCAGAGGTTGAGTCGGTGGAGGTCCAGACCCACTTCACGCCGGAAACCTGCACGGTGAAGGTGTGGGGGGTGTTGACCGGGTTGCTCACCGGGGTGCCGACGATCAGGTTGCCGTTGGAGTTGAGCCCATAGAGGCGTGCGTGAAGGCCACGCTGTCGATCTGGTACCACTGCTTGGTGGCGGTGTAGACATAGGCCGGCAGCGCCGGACTTGTCGAGCACTTTGGTCTCCACGATGGACTGGCCGGGCTCGCTCGAGTAGAGGGTGGCCGTGGCCGTGCCGGTGGCATCCGTCACCGTTTGCCGTTCTTGAGCTGGCCCACGCCTTGCACTGTCCATTCCACTTGGTAGCCGGGGATGGCGTTGCCGTACACGTCCACCAGCTTGAGGGTCGCCAGCTCATCCTCGCCGGTGTTGTCTTTGGCGCTCGCCAGGGTCAGCGGGCTGGCTCGAGACCGGCAGGGTATGGGGGATCCACTGCTTCAGCTGGAACTGATACTCATCCGGCTGCGGTTCCCAGTTGAGAGTGTGGTTGTCGTTGTGAAGGTCTCGTGGCTGAAGAGGTCACCCGGATACGGGTTGCCGGCGTAGGTGGCCACCGCCTGGGTGGGCGTGAAGCCGGTCACCTGCGAGGTGATGGTGATGGTGCTCATACCGTTGGCGTCGGTCGTGACCGCGGCGGTCTGGCCACCGGTGGCGATGGTGCCGCCGTTGGAGATCGCGCTGATGCGTGCCGACCGAAGGCACCACACCTTTGTGCCGTGTGGAAGTCTGGTGACCAGACCACCGTCGCCCGGAACGGCTTCGGGGTCATAGTTCGGCCAGGATCTCCAGGACAAGGTGACGGTGATGCCGGCCAGCGTCCGCGGCGACGAAGCCGCGTGCGTAGGATACCAGCGTAGGCCAGGTAGCCAGTGCACGATGAAGTCGTAGTTCCACTCGTACGTCGCCTCGTACTGTTGGCTGGCGTCGATGCCGTCATCCGGTTTGATGTTGGTCGGGATCGAACGGCGCCGTGGAGATGGCGTTGTACCAGTCTTGCGCGGCCGGTGGAGCGCGGTCCGGGACCGAAGACGGTCACCTGCACGGACCAGGTATGCGTGGTACCGGCGTTGTTCTGCGGCCGGGACGGCGCTGCCATCGGTGGTCGTGTCTCGTAGCCGGTGTTGGCAGCGTACGTGTAGACCTCGTCCAGCACCAGCCAGTAGTCGGTGGTGTAGACGGCGGCCAGGCCGTTCACATTGGCCGAGAGCCGCTGGGTACCGGGCTCGGTGGCCACGATCTGTACCGTCGCGTTACCAAGGCGTCGGTGAGGACGCCTCGCGAGGAGATGATGTTGCCGGTGTAGTACTCCTGCGAATAGATGGTGTCGAAGGTCACCAGCGCACCCGCCACCGGATGGTTGTTGGCATCGGTGACGTTGAACGTGACCGTATGCGGCTGACCGATCAGGTACTCGTTCTTGTCGGTGCCCACCAAGGTAACGTGGGCCGGGTTGCCGTGCGGCGCGACGGCGTTCAGAGCTTCGGACCGGATGATCATAGCGGCCGCTTGGATACGCCATAGCAGGTCCGTGGGCCGGAACACGTCGTGCTGGTCCGGCGCCGTGATGCCCGAGGCAAACGCGAAGGCTACCTCGTTGTCGAGGTTCGGCGCGATCTTGCGGCATCGGTGAAGTGAGCCAAGAGCGCGGTCACCTGGGCCGAGGTGTATACGGTGGCGAGGTTGACACCATTAACCTTGGCAATGTAACGCGCCAGGATAGCCACGGCGTCTTGGCGGCTGATGGTGGCGTTAGGCGCGAAGGTGGTGGCGGTGACCCCGTTGATCATGCCAACCGCTACGGCGCCTTGGATGTAGCCATAGTACATGTTGGTCTTGGGGACGTCCGTGAAGGACGGTGTGGCCGCGATTCACCAGGTCGATCTTAAGGGCGGCATCAGCGAGCTTGACGAACTGAGCCCGCGTGACGTCTTGGTACGGCATCCACATGCCGTTGGGAAAACCGTTCGAGATCGACGAGACCTGATCTATGGTGACGTTGTAGGGGCCTACCACCGAACCGGCCAGATCTGGCCACTGGGACGGTTGGGCGGCAGCTACGGACGCCAAGCCCAAGATCAGGGCAATGGTGAGGACAGCCAGAATCGCGACCTTGAGGGTGCGCTTCTGCATGAGACCTCTCCTCTGTTCTTGTTTATGCATAAGTAAATGGTTCTTGCCATTTCCTACGTTGTGCTGCAGTAGTGTAGGAAGAAGAACGATCACCTCCTTTCGCTTTAAGTCTCGCTGCCACGCCTACCAACGCGGAAGCGGAAAACTCTGCTGCGGCTGCGGTTGGCAAAAAGCCACGGCCGGAGCTGATATGAGACGCGCGAGAGTAATGCGCACGCCCTTTCGTCTGCACACTGGTTCCCCTTTGCTTACCCGAAATAATCAGATGGCACAAAGAGGCCAATGTGCAGGCTAAAAGGCGGCGTGCCTGTATAAAAAGTAGGAAGAAGAACGAATCACCTCCTTTCGCCTTGATCTCACTACCCGCGCCTACCAACGCGGAGTGGAAAACTCTGTCACAGCCTCGGGCGGCAAGGGCCCGTGACTGATGCAGACTGAAAAATTGAATAGCGCTGTCTATGGTCGCGGTTCCTTTCACAGGGGATTCCTTATGAGCCCGCGTTGATGGCCGTGACCACGGCGCCTTGAGCGGTGACGCGCACGTTGATGACAAAGCCGATGTCCTTTTCCGCCGTCACGCCTTGCCCATTCTCAACACGATCTTGGATCACCAAAGTCACGCGGACCGAGTCGCCCGAGAGCGCCTGTTTGCCGGTGATCACGTAACCGAAAGGCGCCTTGAGAGACATGATCATCTGGGCGAGCGAACTCCGCGCGCTGGGATCGACCATCGCGTTCGCACCCGAAGTGTCGCCGGTGATGACTAGATTCGCGAGCCAGGCGGCCGCCGCGACAGCTGAACCCTCGCGTAGCTTGGCGGCATACTGCTGCTCGCCGGTGGTGGTGGGCCCAGGCTGCGTGGTACTGGTGCCCGGCTGCGTGGTATTAGTGCCCGGTTGCGTGGTGCTAGGCGAGGTGGGATGAGTGCTCTCAGTGGTGCTGGATTGCGTGCTTTGCGTGGTGCTAGGCCGAGGTGCCGTCGTGCCCGGGCCGGGCTGCGTGGTGCTGGGCTGAGTAACGGGGGTGGTACTCGGCGTGGTAACGCTGGTACTGGGTTCGGTGGTGTTGGGCTGCGTGGTACTCGAAGAAAGCACGGAGGTCGTGGTGCTCGAACTGCCGGTGACGACCACCGAAGAGGCCGCCTGGAAGGCTCCGGCTCCGTACGCGCCCAAAACCCCGGCGATCACCGCGACAAACGCGGCGGTGGAGACGATGGCCCAGCGCCAGCGGCGCACTGGCTGTACGTTTTGCTTGGCCTGAGCCGCGGCCGGCCGGACCGGGCGGCGCTCTAGCTCGCGTTGCAGGGAAACCCAACCGCGTTCCTTGGCGGCCCGAGAGACCTCCATCTGACCCAGCCCGGAGAGCTCACGAGCAAGGGCCGCGAACGAGTCATCGGGCGGCGTCACAGGGGTCCGGGGAGCGGGCTCGTGCTGCGCACCGAAGGTGGCAAGCGGCGTGCGCGAGTCGCGCTGGCCCTTGGCCGCCCTCCGTTTCTTGCTGAGAATGCGCTTAAACATGGTTCATCAAGCGGTTTATTGCCGGAACGTCGGAAAAGTTACGGAAACCGTAGCGCCGGCGACCCAGCTAGAGCAGATCCAAGCCCTGTGGTCCCAGGATCCCCTTGAGGGTAGACAGGCCACGGAGCTGCAGTTGCTTGACTGCTCCCTCTGTACGGCCCACGGCAGCCGCCGTCTCGGCGAGGGAAAGAGCCAGCACGTAGCGCAAAGTGATGACCTCGCGCTGGCCATCGGGCATCTGTGTGAGCGCCCCGGCCACCCGCAACCTCAGATCCCGCTGCTCCGCCGTGGCATGAGGGCCGGCCGTATCGGCGAGTAGCTCACCAGCCGCGTCGAGATTCACCGACGAAGGCTGGCGACCGTGCCCGCGCTGGAAGAACGCTATCTGTTTCTGGGCGATGCCGTAGAGCCAAGCGACGAAAGGCTTTCCCTCGTCGTGGTAGCGACTCAGACCCCGGATAATCCCCAGGAAAATCTGGCTGGTGACGTCCTCCGCTGCGGTAGGCGAACCGAGCCGGAGCGTCACGTACTTGAAGATAGTGTCGTAATGAGTGCGATAGAGAGCCTCGATCGCCGAGGTCTCGCCGCGACACGCGGCTTCCACCAGCTTCCGCTCACGTTTGCGGACGGACTCCGGCACTTCGGCGTCGCTCAACGGCGCCGGCGCGGTAGGGATCGCGACGGCATCGAATGACGGCTCCTGATGAGAGCCGACCGCAGGGCCTGCAATGGACCCGCGTGGCCGTGCATCTGGGCGGGGAGACTTAGCCATCTTGCCCACTATGATAGACAATGAGGGCGATCGGACCGACAGCGGCCACCTCATTACGTCGCGCACGGGCAGCGCCCCAACGCCTACGACGTGACCGCGCGGCGTCAACAGCTTCGCGATGCACAGAGTCGCTCTTCGGGCAGCCCCAACGTGAAATGTTTCTGGCTATAGGCCGCAAGACCTCTTCCGCCGGCAGCCAAGGCGTAGTCGATGGTGCTCGGGTCCCGGGATCGCAGGCCCGGAGCCGCTAGGACCCAGAGCCCTGCAAGTAGTTCACCAGATTATACGTCATCTTGGCCACATGGTTGCGGGTGGCCGAGGCCCAAGGCAGGAAATAGAGGCGACCATCGGGGCCCGTGCTGCCGCTGAAGACGCCCGCACGCCAGGCGGCCATGACGTCCCTGTACAGCGGGCTGGAAGGGGTCACGTCGGCAAAGACTGTGTCGTTGCCCTCGTAAATCGGGAAAGGCTTGCCGGCCGCAGCCGCTCCTCGCACGATCATTCGCACGAGTTGACCGCGCGTGATGGGATCATACGGGCCAAACAGGCCGTTGGCGTAGCCCGAGACAATCCCCGTGGATGCCGCAACGGCGATGTAGTGGTCGGGATACAAGGGATCGCTCCCTTGGGAGCCGCCGGGCACATCAGGAAACGGGCACTTGTCGTTCACGGACACCGGCAACCCCAACGCCAGGACGATCATCTTTGCGAACTGGGCCCGGAGCACCGAGTTTTGACCCAAGAAGTACCAAAGACCTGAGCCGGCCGGTATCTCTTTTCCGCTTATTATGTTGCGCGTCAACAACTCGGCGATAAACGGGTAGTAAGGGTCGTCTCCACCAGTGTCGAGGAGTAGGACCCCCGCCGGTGGATCCGGCGCGGCACTGAAGCGGAAGCCGTACTGCGAATCGATCCCTGCCGAGCCGCGTACCCAGACGGCCAGGGTGTGCCTGTCGTAGCCCAGGGGAGCGGTCACCCTGCAGCCTGCCGCCCCTGAAGAGAGGTTGAAGTAGCCCACCCAGGGAAACTTGAGTCCGGCCGAGTCCCAAGAAATGAGCGCAGCATGCAATGGCGCTCCAGCGTCCCCGTCAATGACCAGGCTGAAGGCCGCATCCGTAGAGCAGACGGGAAAATCGACGTATGTCGCGCCGAAGTTGGCGACAGACCCGCCGCCCACCCGGGGGTAAGGGCCGCTCTCCACCTGAGGCTGGGCGGCCACGGTTATGCCGGAGAAGGAGAAGGGCGGCGCTATCGGCGGGTGGCCGTCGAGAAAGTCGGCCAGGACCCAGTCGTCGAAGAGGGAGTCGAACGTGTCGAAGGACCCACGCTCCTGCAGGACGGCATTGATGCCGGCCTCACCATCCAGCGGCCGGCTGACCAAGGCGGTGAGAAAGTCCTGTCCCTCCCTGGCCACCAGATAGCTCATAAATGCATAAGCCGCCCCGTAGTCTGAGGCGGACCCGTCCCAGTCGGTGAAGTCGACGTCCGGCGCACTCGTGAAGCTCAGCAGCAGGCTGTTGGTCCGACCATCATACCCAGCGAGATGCTCCGCGTACATGGCTATCCCCTCATCAAGCCACGTGACTGGAAGGGCGGGGGTAGGATCTGTGTCGAGCATATAGCTGTGGTAGTAGGTAAGAAGGTGGGCGAACTCGTGCGCGGCAAGCGAACCCGCGTTGTCCGGTTCGGACGCGACGGTCGTGTAATTCAGATAGATCATCTCGTGGCGGTTTGAATGGGTCTCCCCTGGCGCCGGCGCGATATCCGCGGGCCTGAAGAGACCGGATATGCTCGGATCGCCGAAGTCGTAGATCAGGATGACGATCTTGCCCGAGCCGTCGATCCCGGGTTGAGGCGGCTGACCAAGGAGCCCCGTGATCCGAGGATAGATGGTGTTGTCGAAGGCGTTGCCCAGCGTGTCGATGATGACTTGGGGTATCGACTCGCGCTGATCCACGTAGATGACGCACTGCTCCCCAGTGTATTTCGGAGTGGCTTGAAGCTGCTCATATTCTCCGTTGCTTTGATTTACCGCCCAGAACGACTCGGCGACACTTGCGGCGGAAGCACTCGGGGTGGCAGTGGCAGATGCGGCAAGGGCTGGGCTCGCAAGCGGAGACGCCATGGTGGCGGCGGGATAGATGGTCAGAAGCGATCCGAAGACGAAGACAGCGGCCAGCATCGCGGCCGCTACGCTCGCGACGGCAACGAACCGCTTCCGAGGGTTACCCGGAGTTCTTGGCAGGGCTGGCATGTCGGCCATTATATCTATTGTCCCTCAAGCTCGGTCGGCCGCCACCGCAGGGTAGCCCGCGGTGGCGGCCTGAGTGTGGTGAGTTCCGCCACCGCCCTACCGCGGAAGATCGAGCACCCGGCAGAGGATCACAGCCACGTGCTTGCGGAGGGTAGGGTCGGCGACGCCGAGGACCACGTTGCCGCTGCCCACCGGTTCCTCATAGCCTTGCAGAATGCCCTTGGTCTTCAGGTATGTGGCAGCGGCCCAGTGCGGGCTCGACAACGGCACGTCGGCGAAGCCGGGCGTGTCCGGGGCCAGCGCGGCGGCCGCAGCGTCCCAGCCTAAGGCCCGGACGAGCATGCTGGCCATCTGATCACGCCGCACTGTGTCGTAAGGCTGGAAAGTGGTGTCGGTCACACCTTCCACCAATCCGGCGGCCTTCGCCGCGGCCACCCAGTCGGAAGCGTCGCCGAGTACACCCAGCTGGAGCGGCACATCGGAGAAAGGCTTGGTAGTCACGTCGACGACAGCGATCTGGTCGTTCGGATAGAGCGCGTTGTGGAGGCACACGGCGATCTTCGCGAACTGCCACCGGGACACCGGCGCTTCCGGCTTGAACAGGCCGGAATCGTAGCCGCTCATGAGCCCAGCCGTGGTGACCTGGGCGATCTGGTCGTGGTACAAGTAGCTGGGGCCCACGTCGTAGTACTCGCCCGGAGCGAGCGCGGCCGGCGAGATGACGCTCAGAATCAGTGTGGAGCGCATCTTGCTGTACCCGAACAGGGCCTGGAAACTCTCGGCGCTAACCAGCGCGGTGCCCTTCTCGCCGGTGAGTTGGAGCGTCTTGGCGTGGCTTGCCGGATCGGGAGCGTCCCGGTCGACGACCTGAACGAGGTTGATGAGACCCAGGTCGACCGTATGGCCCGCGGTGTCGTGGAGATGGCCGTCGACGGCTGTTGACAGGTCTTGGGCCGAGATGGTGAACGTCCAGTTGTATCCCGGTCCCGCGGAATTCAGGCTGGCGGGAGGAGCGGCCAGGCTCCAGGGGTCGGCCTGGATGGGCAGGTACGGCGGGTCGTTGTCGTTCCGCCGCGTGGTGTAGCCGCCCGAGCTGGCCGAGAAGTTGGCCAAGATCACTTTGCCCTGGTACCAGAGCACAAGACCCGCGGTGTCGTCCGCCGCTTGGGCGATGCCGGGGTACTTCGCTTCAAAGGTGTATCCGCGATAGCACTGGTCGTTCTGGTTATCCTGCACGGAAAAGCCTTTGGCGGCGGCGTAGGAGCGGGCGGCCACAGCTTGAGCCTTCACCGCCTCGGGGGCATACGCGGCCGTGGAGGACGGCATGGCCCAGTCGTACGTCCACCTCGGCGATGCTCCGGACGTATTTGTCGATGGGCACGTAGTTGTAGACCCATAGCTTCCCGGCCACCGACGAGTACTGCACCCGCATGGTGCCCCAATACTCGCGGGGATCTTCCTTGGTCGTGGCGCCGGTCCAAAGCGTGATCTTGACGCGGCCGTCGCTGGTCGGCGGGACTGTCACCAACAGGCTGGACCGCGGCGGCTGGGCGCGCTTCCACGTAGTCGAACGGTCCTTCGTCACCGGCGGGAGTGCTCACTTCCACCTTGCCGGCCACGTTCGTCACGGTGACCACGGTGCCGAGGGGGATGTCCTCGGAGGCGTCACCGGCGGACGAATGCTCGACGAGCGTCATCGGCGCGACCGTGGGTTCCAACTGCACGCGAGAATAATCTTGGGTGATGGACGAGACGCTTTTCCAAGGCTCGCTGGAGATCTTGACCTTGACTATGGTATTGGGGTCGGTAAGCGGGGCCAGAGTCGTGCCCGGATAGTAGAAGGCAAGGATGTCGCTGAAACTCGTGCCGTTGCGGGCGGCATACCATGCGCCCCATTGACTCATCCCTACCGCGTGCCCCCAGCCTTTCCCCGTGAACACGAAATCGCCGGCGGCGGCCGGAGCCAGCGCCGCGGGGCTCGCGGCCGCAGCCGAGACCATGTTGGCGGCTGAGCCGGCTGAGGCTTCAGCGTTCGGTTCCGCGGTGGCCGGGATGGCGGCGGATGGGATCGACACGACCGGCAGCGCAGGGGATGCCGCGGCGGCCGACGCTGAAAGCGTCGCCGCGCTGGCCGGTACGGCCGAAGTCAGGCCGAAGGCCAGCAGGCCGAGTGTGGACAGCAGGACCGAGACTACTAGGACCTGGGTCCGGAGCGTGGATGAAACGCGATCCTTTTTCACGGAACCTCCGTCGGGGTTACGCAAGGGTAGCTACTCGGTGGTGAAAACAGTAGTGGACCAGCCCAGATAATCGAGGATCCCCTTGGTGATGGCGTCCGCCGCCAACTTCTGGTAGGCGGGCGTCTCGAGCTTGGCCTCCTCGACCGGGTTGTCCACAAAGCCCACCTCGGTGAGCACGGCGGTCATGTTGCTTTCGGCGAGAACCCAGAGATCCTTGGGATGCGTCTTCGCCCCGCGGTCGGTGGAGCCCAGCGCGGCGACCAGGTCTTGCTGGACGAGCGCGGCGAGCTTCTGGCCCTCGACGGAGTACTTCGTGGGGTCGGTGGGATCGTGCCAGTAATACGTCTCCGTGCCGCTGGCGCCCGGGTCGCCGGCGTTGTTGTGAATGCTCACGAAGAGACTGGCGAAGGCCGCGTTGGCCATGTCCGTGCGCTGCTGGAGCGTGGGGTAGCTGTCATCGTCGCGGGTCATCATGACACCCAGCCCCGCGTCGCGGAGGTCCTGGGCGAGCACGAGCGAGATGGCCAGATTGATGACTTTTTCGGGTGTGCCGTCGGCGCCCATGGCCCCGGGGTCGCTGCCTCCATGGCCCGGATCGACGCACACGAGAGGCGGCCCGTCGCCGGGAGGTCCATCGGTGCGCTTGAACACGTCCACGACGATGCGGTTGCCGTACCCTGTCGAGGGCGCCAGCGACATCACCCGGAACGACTCGTACCGGGCGAGCTTGAACGTGAGACGTACGACCTGGGGCCGGTAGTTCAGTTGCGTGGCGGTGACCGTCTCGACCTCGGCGCAGCCCACGGCCTGGGCGAGCGTGCCACTGATGCCACTGCCCGCGCAGTCGACGGTGAGCGTGCCGTCCGCGGCGATGGCCGCCGTCACGACGCCCGGGGCCTGGGACAGATCGACGACCACCCGGGTCTTGTCTGGGTAGTCGGACGAGAAGCGGACCGCTTGCGGTACGGCGAGCGCGCTGAGTTCGGCCCGGACCACCACCATGCAGAACTGCGCCCGTGTGATGCCGCTCTTGGGGCTGAGCCGGGTGCCGTCGCCGTTGAAAAGTCCGCGCGTGACAGCGAGCGCCATGTAGGGTTGAGCGGACGCGGATACGGCGACTCCATCCAGGAAAGGCGCGAGGGCCTGGCTGATCTGGGTGGGAGTCAGGGCGTGGGCCGCGGCGTCGAGCCCCATGCTGTGGATGAGGATGATGGCCATCTGCTCACGCGTGAGGTCGCTGTACGGGTGAAAACTCCCGTCCGGGTATCCGCCTATCCATCCCTGGCCGGCCGCGGCTTCCACGTACGGCTTGTAGACGGCGTCCACGTCGGTGAAATGACTGGGGGCGGTGGGATCGGCCGGCAGGGGAATTGCCTGCCAGATGACGACGATCTTGGTGGCTTGGCCGCGCTTGAGTACCTTGTCCGGGCCGAACGTGCCGTCCGCGAAGCCGGAGATCACTCCCGAACCGGCAAGATAGACGATGGCGTCGTGGGCCGTGTTGCTCGCCGGGACGTCCGAAAAGGTGGGAGGCACGGAAGGTTGCGCCTGAGCGGGGCCGGCGGGAACCACCAGCAAGGTCGCCGCCAGGAGGACGACCGCCAGGACCGCCACGATGATCGAGAGGCGCCCGGCTGTCCACGATCGGCACTTCGACCAGACCGAGCGGACAGGCGCCCTGGCCACCGCAGTAGGAGACGAGGCCGTCGTCCTATCGCCGCGCAGACGACCCGGCCGTTTCGCGACCCCGGGCGCGGACGAGGTCCGCCGCTCCGTACCTAGGATGGAACTCGCCACCCCTATTAGCCTGACCCTCCCTCGAGCATTCGCGCGAGCCGCGCCATGACCGTGATGGCCTGGGCGCGATTGGTGTTTTCTTCAGGACGGAACTGGCCGGCGTTCCCGCACATGAGGCCCAAGTCGTGAAGGTCCGCTATGGCCGTCTGGGCCCAGTACCCGTCGGGCACGTCACTGTAGTAGCGAGATGCCACCGATCCCGTCCCCACCACTTGAGAGTCCATCTTGTCGCCGATGGCGCGGCACATCATGGTGGCCATCTGCGCGCGGGTCACCAGTGCGTCCGGCGAGAACAGCTTGGCGGTGTCGTCTGTGCCGTTAACCAAGCCGAGCCTCGCGGCCACGGTTATCTCCTTGTAGGCCCAATAGGATTGGGGAACGTCGACGAAGGTCATCCCGCCCACATATTGCGTGAGCGCTTCCGGCGCCATGGCCCGGACCAAGTAGACCGTGAACAGGGCGCGCGACACCTTTTGGTAGGGATGAAAGAGCGGGTCCGAGCCGGCGGTGACCACTCCCTCCGTGTACATCTGGGTGAGGTCGGCGTAGAACCAGTCGGTGGTCTTGACATCGGCAAAGGGCGTGACATCGCCGGGCGACGGCGAGGTCGTCGTGGTCGTGGGCGGCACGGCGGTCGTAGTGGTGGTGCTGACCTTGACCGTGGTCGTGGTCGATTTGACCGTAGTCGCGGTCGTCTTCCCGGCGGTCGTGGCAGTCGTACCGGGCGCCGCGGTCGTGGTGGACCCTGGCTGCGTGGTCGAGGTGGTGAGCGGCGGTTTCCCGGCGGCTATCCATTCGGCCAGCGTCGGCGCGGCTTTTAGACTCGCGTACGGGTCGATCGCACTGGGCGGGCGAGTTTGACCGGCCTTCGGGGCCACATAGCCGCCCAGGTGGATCTCGAAATGCAGGTGGCTGGGCCCGCCTTCGGCGTCGCCGCTGTCGCCGACGTAGCCGAGAAGATCGCCTCTGTGGACGTGCTGGCCATTCTTGAGGCCCGGCGCGTATGCCGTGTCCACTCCGCCCTTGTTGTCGTCGGTGCCGGGAGTGTCGTTGTTGAGGTGGATGTAATAGTAATCGTTGCCGTCGTCACCCTTGAGGAGGATGTTGTAGTAGACGTATGGGTTGTAGCTCGACAGCTTGCCGGTGAGATTGAGTCCCTCCACGGTGCCGTCGACCACTGCCAGAATATGCGTCATTTTCGGCGCCAGCAGGTCGTTGCCGGCATGGGTGCGCCCTCCGGGACGAGCCGCGCCGAACGTGTCGGTCCACGTCACTCGGTTCTCCAGCGGGAACAGGATCGGAACTACGGGCGCAGGTGTAGCCGCGGAACCGACGGCTATTGGATAGAGGCAGATCACGAGGGCGGCCAGCAGTAGAACCGCCGGCACCCACACTGGGAGATGAAGGTTGCGCCTGCCTTTACCGAAGACGGGCGAGCCTGCCGGCGGCCGCGCCAGGTGCTTCTTCCGTGGATGGACTCCTGTCGCCGCCATTAGTCTCATCATATCGCTTACGCCGCGATCGTGTCTTCTCCTGCTCTTTGCCACGCCTGAGGACGGCGCGCGGCATATGTGCTATTTCGGCAAAGTGGAGTAGAAGCACAAGGGGCAAGACCGGCGTCAGGAGCCATGGAGACAGGGTCAACCGGCTACTGGGAGGCGGTGGGTTGCCCGCGGAAACGGCGGACCACCGATCGCATCATGTCTCCTATCTCGCGAAGCTCCGGCAGTTTCACCAACCACGAAAGCAGGATGAAGCTTCCCACACCGACCACGAGGCCTACAATCACCCGAAGAACGAAGCCGACGACTTCGGCGGGGAGCTGCCTCGCAAGGATGTAGTCCACTCCCCACAGCACGGCACCCATCACGAGCGATATCGCGATCACGCGCGCGAGAGACTTGAGGATCGCTCCAAACCCTACCTGACCCAGCTTCCGGCGCAGCAGGTGAGCAAGGACGAAGAAGTTGACGGTGAGAGCCACGCTGGTCCCCAGGGTGAGACCCGCGACGGCATTGGCCGGCGAGAAAGTCTGGATGGTACGCATGAACACGTACGAGATGCCGATGTTCAGAAACACCGCGGCGGCGCTGATCTTCACCGGGGTCCGCGTGTCGTGGTAGGAGTAGAAGACCCGGGTCAGGGTATCTCGACCCGCGTAGGTATAGAGGCCGAGACATTCACACAGCAACACCCAGCCGACTTGCACCGTGTCAGAGTGATGGAAAGCTCCGTGCTGGTAGATCGCGGCGATCAGCGGCCCTCGCAGCACGATGATCCCCACCGTAGCCGGAATCATGAGAAAGCCCATCAAACGCATGGAGAAGTTGATGGTGGCCTTGACTCGATCGGGTTGCTTAGCAGCCACCTGCTCGGACAAGAGCGGGAAGATCGGGACGGTGATACCCGCCACAAACAGTGCCAAAGGCAACTGGAATAGCTTGTCCCCGTAGTTGAGAGCGGAAATCGATCCGCCGATCAGCAGCGAAGCCATTATCTGGTCGGAGAAGACGCTGATCTTGCCGACGGAGGACCCCAACAACACCGGCCAGACCATCCCGCCGACTTCCCGCACCACGGGATCGCGCCAGTTGATGCTCGGGGTGTATCTGATGCGCTGGTCGCGAAGGCCGGGCAGCATGAGAATGCAGCCGGTGATCGATCCAACTACGCTACCTATCGCAAGAGCCGTGACATTCAGAGGCTTCGCGAGAGCCACCAGCACCACAACGGTGGCGAGAGTGCCGATGGCCGGAGCAAATGCGGCAAGGGCGAAGCGTTTGAGCGAGTTGAGCATGGCCGCGAACAGCCCTGCCATGGAGTCGAAGATGAACCCGACCATGAGGATCCGGAGAAACAGGGTGGCTTTGTGAGTCGTGACAGGGTTCTTGACCCCAAATCCTCCGACGAGGTACACCACCTGCGGGGCAAGGATGATTATCACGACCATCACGCCGACAAGCGCGAGGAAGATGAGGTTGCCGAGGTTGACCGAGAGCTCCCAAGCTTCCTTCTTCCGCCCTGTGGCTATGCGCGAAGTGAGGATAGGGACAAAGGTCGCCGTCAGCGCCCCTCCCACCATCAGAACCAGAAGGTAAGGGACCTTATAGGCTAGGAAGAACGCGTCGGTGGACGAGTTAGACCCGAAGAAGCCCGCGGTGGCGATGTCGCGGATCAGACCGAACAGGCGGCTCGCGAGGGTGGCGACAAGGATGATCAAGGCCGCGCGTCCCACCACCGAACGGACGGATCCCGGGCCCGACTCAGGCCGGGTGGGAGCCTCGCCCACTGCCGGTATCGCGACGGCGATGTCCTCGTCTCCCAGCGAGACCGCTACCTCGCGGTCCGCGAGAGCAGCGGCCGACTCGCCGGCCGGCGCGGTGGAACCGTCAGGCACGACCCCTGCGTTGCCGCGCCGTCTGAGACGTGGCCATCTCACGCTCGGGCCACCTTGCCTGTGTCGGGGCGAGACCGTGAGCCCGAAGCCGCTAGTTGCACGGCCAACCTGGCGGTACGCCCTGCGTCCTCACGAAAAGGCGTGACCGCCCGCCGCAGCGCGGCGCGGCGGTGATCAAGACGACGGAGGGTGTCGAGGATGGCGTGCACCAGCGACGCCTCGGCGGCATCGGATCGGACGCCGCCGTTCTCCAAGTGGTCGACGCTGACCGTCCAGGCGGACTGGCCGGTCGAAGCCGCGAAGGCCGTGGTCTTGGGGTCGTAGTCGATCACCACCGCGGGGGACCCCGCGGTAGCCGCCAAGATCCCGCCGTGGAGGCGCATCGTCACCACCACTTGGCTACCTCCCAACACCGCCGCCAAAACGGCCGGCGACTGCTCTGGAGGGAGGACGTGGGCGCGGCCGGCGAAGCCCGGCCGCGCGGCTAATGCCTCGCAAACGGCCAGGTCTTGGAGCTCGTGAAACGGGACAAACAAGACCTCAAGGTCCGCGAGAGAGCTAACCTTCTCCAAAGCTCCCCCAAGATTGGCCAGGAACGCGGTACGTCCCAGCCAAGGCCGAGGGCAGACCGTCATGAAGCGCGCGTCGGGCGCGATGCCGAGGCCCGTTAGCAGCGCCGCGGCATCGCGCCGCGGAGCGGGAGCGAGAGCGTAAGCCGGATCAGGTACCACAAGCTGAATTGGGGCTCTGACTCCCACTTCGTACGCCAAACGGGCGGAGTCGGGGTCTCGCCACGTGACCGCCTGCGAAGCCGAACCCGCGGCAGCGACCATACGACGAGCGGCTCGCGTGTGCAACGGCCCGAGGCCCTGGGCGTACCACATGACCGACAGATCGGCCGCTCGAGCCATCAGTACTATCGAAAGAAAGTACGGCACCGGACGCAACTTCGAGTCCCGAAAGAGGAACGACCTGCCGTGAAGTTCGAAATCGGCCTCATGCAAGAAACTGCCTCCCCCGCTGATGAGGAGGTCGGCTGATCTCATTGCGGTCCGCAGGCGAGCCGGCGAGCGAAGGCTGGTAGGTAAGGTCGCCAGATCGCCCTCAACGCCATGTCGCCGCTCAGTATCCGCGGGATCGAACGAAAGGACGGTGAACTCCGCTTGCAGGTCGCGTCGCCGGATCTCCTGAAGCATGCCTGCGAGGATGGCTTCGTCGCCGGCATTGCCCTGACCGTATCCGCCGCTGATGAGGTATCTCAAGAGTCCTAGCCTTCTGTATCGTGCCGCATTCGGCCTCGACGGGGCGGACCGTAATCGTCGGGAGACCAACGCACCACCTCGGTCGCAAACCGGGCCAGCGCCAGCTGCCGACGGATCCTGCGAGGATCTCTGGCCAATCGGTACAGCCATTCCACGCGCGCCTTCTGGGCCCACGCCGGCGCCCGCGTCGCCACACCGGCCCACACATCGAAGCTACCACCTACCCCCAAGGCGACCGCAGCGCCCAACTCCTGGCGATGACGGAACAGAAACACTTCCTGACGCGGGGCTCCCAGCGCCGCCAACAGGATCGACGCTCCCGATTCCCTGACCAGCTCAACGACCTCGCCCTCCTCAGCCGGCGGAAAATAGCCATGATGCGTTCCCGCGACTTGAAGTCCCGGCAGGCGCTCCGCCTGCCGCCGAGCCGCCTCCGCGGCCACCCCTTCCGCCGCCCCAAGAAAGAAGACGGACAGTCCGCGATCGGCCGCAACCTCAAGCAAGCGGCCGGCCAGATCGATCCCGGGAACGCGTTCAGGGGGCGCACCCTGCCGTCCTGCGGCCCACACGGCTCCCACCCCGTCAGGGAAGCAGAGGTCGGCACCGAGGAGAGCCTCCGCCGCCTCGGGGTCCTCACTGGGCCCTCACGACCAGTTCGGGATTGAACGACACGGCGATCCTGGTCCCGCCATCAACGGGATGCTCGGCCTGAGCGGCCAACCACCGAGCGGCCGACTCGAGATCCACCAGGTCGAGTCTAAAACCAAGCACGGAGCAGGACGCCCAGGGCCGCGCCCCGATCTCCATCGGCGCCGTCTCCGTCTCTGCCTCGGCAACGGGCCCGGGGCTCGTCGCGGGCACTGCTCTCCGGCCCGCCCGCACCCGCGGCGGCCGTCCCCGCGGCTAGGTCTCGACGGCGGATCGCGCGGTCGTAAATCTCGGCATAGGCCGTTGCCGCCCGAAGATGAGAGTGATTCTGCACGACGTATCGCCGGGCGGCTTCGGCCATTCGTACGCCGGCGGCCGGGTCGTCGGCCAGGCGCAAGATGGCCGCGGCCAGCGCCTTCCTGTCCATCCCGCTCTCGTCGCCCGGCACGAGCAGCCCGGTCTCGCCATCCGAGACCATCTCCGCGAGACCGCCGACTTTCCCGGCGATCAAGAGGGCGGCCCGACGCCATCGCCTCGAGCGCTGAGAGCGAGGTGGCCTCTTCGACGTTCTCCGAATGCACCGACGGCACCAGAACGATGTCCGCCAGCCGGTATAGATCGAGGATGGCCTCCGGACCCTGCCCGCCCAGGAGCCGGACATTCTTCTCCAAATGATTCTCGGATATGACGCGTTCCATCTCGTCGCGCTCGCCTCCCTCCCCGGCGTGAAGCAGGAGAAAACGGTCGCGGTCGGCGGGAGACATGGTCGCCAAAGCCAAGGACGGGTAGATCACACCATTCTTCTTCACCAAGCGCCGCGGGCAGAAGAGCACGATCTTGTCTTCCGGCACTGCCCAGTGCGCACGCAAGTCATGCCGCTCGCCGGCCTCCTCGGCCGCGTCGTCGGGAGGAGCGAAGGACGAGGTATCGATGAAGTTCATGAGCGTGTACACAGAGTCAGCCCGCTCAGGCACCAGATTCAAGGCATGGCGGTACAGCCGGGTATCGACTGTGACCACCGCGTCGGCCAGACGCAAGGCGCGCATCTCGGTCCGCATCAAGAAGTGACGACCCATGCGAGACGCAGCCGTGTACCCCTCCGACATCGACTCGTACAGGGGATAACCGTGGAGCGTCAACACCAAGGGAACGGCGTACCGGTCGGCTACCTCGCGGAGGTAGGGAATCGAATAGACTTCCTGCGCGTTCAGCACCTGCCAAGGCTCGCCGGCCTCAGCGGCCTTCGCCAGCTCGCGCGCCGTGATCAAGGCCATCAGCCGGCCCCGCATCTCCGCGGCGTACACCATGCCCCAGCCCGTCCTCAGACGGTTCAGGGCTCCCCCCGGCCACGCAACGGAGAAGTTGCGGATCATCCCCGGGATCGCGGCCCCCAGATACAAGGCACGAGCATCGTTCCCGGTTTCGTTCAAGCCGCTGACCAGCATCGCGATGTGCGTACTGGTGCCCCCGATCTGTCCCGGGTCGCGTATGGTCGGGATGAGGATCTTCACGGGGCGACGCCTTGCCGGCGCGGGACGACCGATCCCTTGGTCGCAAGCATGTCTTCGACCAGCGCGGAGATCTCTTCCACCCTTCGGTCCCAGGAGTTCTCGGCGGCGAGTGCGGCCCGGGCCTCGTGCTGCCCGACGGTATCGGTAGCAAGCACTTCGCGAACCAGCGATGGATAATCCGCGGGCTGCGCCGCCAACGAGACGACATCAGCGAACGGAGCCAACTCCGGAAGGGCAGCCGCCACGATCGGCAGACCGGCGGCCAGGTATTCATAGAGCTTGAGGGGGAAGATGTTGCGCGACAACTCGTTGAGTTTGTACGGGATAAGGGCGACGTCCAGCGCCTTCAGGTACCCGGGCAGTGCGGCGACCGGCTTCCCGCCTAGCAGATGCACGTTCCCTAGAGAGCGCAAGCGGGCTTCGTCCACGTCTCCCGGCTGCATGGGGCCCACCAGGACTATCTGCCAATGGGGATCGGCGCGCGCCAAGATCTCGAGAGCATCGACATCCAGCCGTTCGTCGTGGACGCCCACCACCCCCAGCCGTGGACGAGGAATGGACGCGATATCGCCCGGGATAGGCAGGTCCGGGTCGAGCGCTCGGCTGAAATTCGCCACGTCTGCGGCGTGACGAACATGGTGGATATTCGGGTTGAGGTGGTCACGCGACAGCATCAGGTTCCGTGCGGACGTGATGACCAGATCGGCCCTGCTGGTGAGGGCGTCGTCGTATCCGCGCACTACCTCCGGCCGGACGAAGCCGGGGAACGCCGAATGCTCGTCCACGCAGTGATAGACGACCGCCTCCGGTCTAAGCCGATCGATCAGGGCGCACGACGTGGGCAGGTAGGTCCACAGCAGGAAGTTTCCCAGACCGATGCTGCGAGCCGCCCAGCGGATGTAACCCGCCAAGACCTCCTGGTTGATTCGATTCACCGCCGGATACAGGTTGCCGAACGGCAACATCGGCGGCGGAGTAAGCACCCAGAGGCCGGCCTGGACCTGCCGAAGCCTCGGGGCGACGGCCGTCCAACGCCGCCAACGGCCAGGCACCTTGAGGGGAGCGAGCATGGTCACCGGCTCCTCCACGTACAGAACCCGGTTCGAGCCGGCCAGCCGGTGCATGATCTGTTGCTTGCTGGTCCAGTGTGCGTCCCAATCGAGGGACGAAACACACACTATGTCTCGCCGACGAAGCGTCAGAATCCTCCACGGTCAGATCGTTCAGCCACTGCCCGCCCATACACGCGGAGTGTCAGCCGAGCCGCGGCCGCGATCGAAAACGTCTCGGCGACCCTTTGCCGGCCGGCCGCCCCCATCCGGGCGCGGAGATCCCGGTCGGCGAGCAGCGCCTCGATGCGCTCCGCCAGCAAGGTCGCGATGGCCGCCCGCGGAGCGTTGCGCTCGACCAGGTAGCCGGTGACTCCCTCCTGGATCACCTCCGGCAGACCACCCACCGACGCCGCGACCACCGGCAGCCCCACCGACATTGCTTCGAGAACCGAGATAGGTACTCCTTCGGACAGCGAGGTGAGGACGTACACGTCGAGTTCCGCCAGGGCCGCCCAGACCGGCCGTACTTCGCCGCGGAATTCCACTATTCGCTCGAGCCCGAGAGTTGCAGCCTCCCGCTCCAAAGCCGCCCGCTCCGGGCCGTCACCGATCACCAGCACCCGCAGTCCCGGCCGGCGAGGCGCAAGCCTCTTCGCCGTCTCCAGCAGCAGACCGAGGTCCTTGACCGCCACCAAGCGAGCCACCGTACCGATGACGGGACTTGGTTGCGAGGAGCCCGCGGCTGTGTCGCGGACCGGCGCCGTGGCCGCGGGAGTCGCCGTGGACGGGGGAGTCGCCGCCGCGGGATTCGCCGTGGCCGCCGGACCCCCGCCATACGGCGCGGGCGGCACCTCGACCCCGGGGTAGACCACGTGGATGCGCCGGCGGGGAACTCCGCGTGCCGCCAGCCGTCCGGCCAGCTCGGCGGAGACGCAGAAGAAGCCATCGACTTCTCCGGCAGTCAGACGGTCAAGCGCCATGTACGCCCAGGCCTGCAGGAGTGGGTAATCGAGGGCGAGATCGGAATGGACCGTGGTGAACAGGGCAGGCGGTCGCCGCAGCGTGCGCATGATCGCCCGAATGGGCTGGTTGGCACGCATCCCGTGGGTGTGGACCGCATCCCAGGCGCCACTGTTCAAACGGCGCCGGATGTACGGCAGCACCCGCACGTCCCACGGATTGGCCATGGGCAGCACTTCAACCGGTAAACCCCGCCGTGCCGCCTCCTCCGCGAGTCCGCCCGCCCCGAGACACAGCAGTTGCGCGTCGCATCTTTCTCGCCGCAGGCCCGACAACAGGGGAAGGAGGTAGGTCATCGCTCCACCGGTGTCGCCGCCGCCTATGACGTGAAGGACCCTGAGTCTCCTCAAGGGGTCGTCCTTTCGCGCTCGCCACCGGGATCCTCCGCATCCTGCAGCTGGAAGCCGGCCGAGGTCGCCAGTCCGGCAAGGAACCAGAATCCCACTCCCACGACGAGCGTTTCCCAGACACTGGCCGTCACGTTGGCCACGGCCACCGCCACGAACCCCCCGAACACCCCGGCGGTGAGCGCGCGCACATAGGGGTCGTGACTGCTCTTGTTACTCTTGACCAAACTCTTGCCTGTCCGCCATAGGATCCACATGAACAGGGCAAAAAGTATCAGACCACCCTCAGCCGCCAGCTGCAGGTAAAAATCGTCCACCCAAAACCGGCTGAGCCCGAACGTCACCGCGCTCGTGCCGCCGAAGGTGCCCAGCCCGACTCCGAGCCAGGGATGATCGACAATCCGCTGGAGGGCCATCTTCCAGACGAACAGGCGTCCGGCCTCCGTGCTCTTGGCCACATACCCGCCGCTGAACGCGAAGGTCAGTCGCTCGGTGAACTTTGCCGGCAGGGCGAACCAGGCGATGAACGCGACGACGAACACGGGCGCCAGATACCGGCGATAGGCCATGATCAGAACGGCCAAGATCCCTACTCCGAGGCCGATCCACGCGCCCCGGCTGAAGGTGACGGCGATTCCCGCGAGGAGCACGACGCAGACCGCGGCCATCACCAGCCTCTGAACCAGCCGCAACCGCGCTAGAGCCAGACTCATCGAGAGAAGAGCACCCAGAAGAAGGAATGCTCCCAGGCCGTTCGGGTTCTCGACGATCGAGTAAGCCCGCGTCCCGATGGACGTACTTTCCGTGATGTCTATCCAGCTCGCCGGCATCGGAGCGTTGGTTACGTACTGATACAGACCGTGCAGCGCCAGCGCCAGACTGGACAGCAGGAAGACGGCGACAACCCACTTGATCCACCTCTTGCTCTTGGGCAGGAGAAAACCCGCGTAGAAATAGAGGATGGGCTCGAAGGTGATCCTTAGGGCGAAAAGACCGACGTCGTTCGGCACCTTCTGAACCACAATGGATCCGATCGCCGCCACCACCGCGAGACCCAGCGGCAGGCTGATCGGCACGCTCCACAGCTCCCAGCCTCGGAACACCACGACGCAGACCAGGAGAACCAGAAGGGCCAAGACGAGCAGCGCCTCTTTCCAGGCCGGCCCGAAACCACCGAGGACGTGCCGCGAGACGAAGTCGAGCCATGGAAACGCAGCCAGGGCGAGCAAGATCACCTGCGGCCGCCAGAAGACAAGGACCAGCGCCAGGATGAACGCCGCGGCAGCCACGAGAACGAGCGGGCCGGTTCCAGAAGTGAGTCCGCCGATGAGACCAGCCGCGGCCGCTAGAACCGTCGCCGCACCGAGGGGGCCGGCCAACCGCCGCCAGGAAAACGTCCGGCCCGCGTATAGCGGGGCGCTCGGCATGGCGTCCGCCGAGGCACCCGAGCCAGCCAAACCGGCCGGGACCAGAGACCGGCCTTCCACTACCACCCGGCCGAGCCAGCCGCCTCCGCGCACGAGCCCACTGGCACGGACTGCTACGAGCAGTCGCGGCCCCGCCGCCAGAAAGATCGCTCCGCCCACCAACAATAGGACCGCGGGGATCATGCGTACCCCCAATGATGTCCCGGCTCCGGCTACGCCCGCGGCCGCACCTGACGCGTTCGAGATGAGCAACGCCAATCTGCCGGTACCGAGTCCGAAGGCTCCTGCCCCCACGACCAGCGTCCAAGCGCCGTGCCCGAGGCCGGAATCGGCGCCGACAAAGCCCAGAGCCCGCGCGCCCCTTCCCACGGGACCTCCGCCTACGACGCGCCGCAGCCAAAGGTACGGACGGGTGAACGCCTGAGAAGACCACGAAGGCCCAACGCTGACCAGCGGACGAGGGGCGATCCGCTTCAACCCGAAGGTCTCGCTCGAAGCAAAGACCGGCCCGAGGATCTTTCCCAGCCTCGAGAAGAATCTCCCCAGGAGAGAGACGCGAGCGGCCGCCCCGATCCAGACGAAAGAACCGGCGGAGCGCGCGATAAGTGAGAGAGTTTTCGACGACCTTCATGGTCGCATCCGCTACTTCGGCAGCCAAGTTCCAGATGACCGCCGATGTCGTGACTTGCTCGGAACCGCTGCCCGCAAAGATGCTCACCTTGGCTCCCTGGACGATAGCCAAGCTGCCGATGCGGTAGGACCCACCTGACTTGACCGCGTGGCCGGACACCACGATGTCGACGTCATCATAGAAAGTGAGACGTCTGCACCTCGAGCTTCCCGGTGAGCGGATTCAACACTTCTTCACTGGAGGGGTGAGCCGTGACCGATTCGATTGTGCCGAGGGTCGTGCCGGTATCGTCCTTCAGCGTCCCGCGCACGGCAATAAGGTTGCCCACCTGATCCCTTCGCTGAAGCTGAGCTCTAATGGTCACCGAAATGGGGACAGTCGTTGAACTCGGGGCTTCGACTCGCACGATCGCAAACACGATCAGGGCGATTACGGCAAGAAGCACGAGGATATCCACGACGTTCACTTTGCCGAAGATGCGTCCTCGCTCGTCGAGAAAGCGGCTCATCGCCACCATCCTTGAGGTCAAGATATACGGAAAGGACCAGGGAATTCTATATGAATCCAGGGTGCCTGCCTACCGGCGGCCTTATACTAGCGCGGTGAACGTCCCGGCTCCGCACCATGACCGGGGGCAAAATCGTTTGCACACCTGAGGGATGGGGAAGGCCTTTGCCGGAGGATCCTGTGGAGCAAGGAGACATGGCCGAGCCCGAGGCGACGAACGCAGGGGGCATGGAAGAGGAGATCCGGTACCCAGCCGGGGAGCCGGAGCCTGGATCCGCGCTGGGGACGCTGCCGAACGCCGGCGCGCCGGTTGAGTGCGGTCCGACTCCATCCGCCGGCGGCCACGAGAGCCCGGGTTGGACCACCCGCCGCCAGTTCCTGAGTCTGGCGGCGTTGGCCACATTGGGACTGGTCGTGGAAGGTTGCGGACAAAAGGCTTCCTTCGTCACGACTTCCACCACCGCCCTCAGTGCCGCGTTGCTAGGGCCCGAGCCGCGCGTCAGCCCGGCGCCCACGCAAACCCCGCCGCCGTCTCCTACCGGGACCGTGAGTACCGTCACGGCGGACGTGTGCGTCGTGGGAGGCGGAGCCGCCGGGATGATGGCGGCCATTGCGGCCGCCCGCCAAGGCGCAAAGACCATCCTCGTCGAGGATTCGTACGTACTGGGCGGCAACCTGACCCGCGGACTCGTCAATTTCGACCGGGCCGGGTGGGGCAGCGGAGTCATGGTCGGGGGATTGTTCGAGGAACTCGTCCGCGGACTTGCGGCCCAGGGTGACGGCGTCTTTCCTTCGGCGCAGACGGCATATACCGTGCCTTGCGATCCCGACGCGTTGCGCCAAGCCGCCCTTCAGATGACGCGGCAGGCCGGGGTCACCGTGCGTTTGGGCACGAGTGCCATGTGGGCGTTCACCTCCGGCCGGCAGCTTGATTCCATCTGGGTCCGAGAGCGGGCGACCCTCAGCGAGATCGCCGCCTCGATCTTCATCGATTGCACCGGCGACGGGAACTTGGGCTTCCTGGCCGGCCATCCGTACTGGTTCGGCCAGCGGACTACGGGCAACATCCAGGGACAGACCCTCATCTTTTGCGCGGGGCCCGTTAATCTCAGCGATCTCTGGGATTTCGCACAGAAGGAAGGCAGCACCGTTGAGGACTACTGCATAGTCGGAATGCACTCGATCATGAGGGAGGTGCGCGCATCCAAGGACGTCGTTGGCTCCCCCCAGCTCGGGATGCTCATAAATCGCAACATGTGGCGCAACATGGTCTCCATCTCGGCCAGCGAGACGCTACGGCAACTCTCTAGATGGGGAAGGTTTCTCCGACATCTGCAGCACTCTGGAACTGCAGAACACACAGATCCACAAGGCCCTGGTGGAGCACGTCCCCGCGTTTCGGGACTCGCGCATCACGCGCCTGGCCGAAAGACCGTACTTGCGCGAAGGCAGACGGTTGGTGGGCATGTATCAACTCACCGCTGCAGACGTAAACAACAGCGTGAAACCGAGCGATTCGATCGCTCGCGGCTACTATCCCATCGACCTTCACGTCTCCTCGGGAGCTTCGCAGACCATGTTCCAAAAGCCCGGGGACTGGTACGGCATCCCTTACCGCTGCCTGGTCGCGAGCGAACTTGATAACCTGCTCATGGCCGGACGATGTATCTCTGTGACCCATGAGGCCCTTGGATCCACGCGGATATCGCCCGTGTCGACCGCTCTGGGACAGGCGGCGGGCGTGGCCGCGGCGATGGCCGCCAAGAATCATGCGAGGGCGGCTGACGTACCGGTCGACAACCTCCAGGCCGAACTGCAGCGAGAAGGGGCACTCATCTAGATGCCGGACGACCACGCGCACAGCGACAGAAAGCCCGCCCAGCGGCCAACAATCTTCATCACCTTCGGCACCCGTCCAGAGGCCATCAAGATGGCACCGGTCGTGCTGGAGCTTCATCGCCGCCATGTCTTCCGGGTGGTCACCTGCCTCACCGGCCAGCACAGGGAGATGTTGGACCAGGTGACCGAGGCCTTCGCACTGCCGGTGGACCACGATCTGAACGTCATGCGCGAGCGGCAATCTCTCGGCCACATAACCTCGGCGGTCTTGAAGGGCGTCGATCCCTTGCTCGAGACGGAGAAGCCCGACCTCGTCATGGTGCACGGAGACACGACCACGACGTTCGCGGCCGCCCTGGCCGCGTTCTACCGGATGATCCCGGTGGCTCACGTGGAAGCGGGATTGCGCACCAACGACATCTACAGTCCCTATCCAGAGGAGATCAACCGGCGCCTAGCCGATCGTTTGGCGGAGATCTTGTATGCTCCTACCCCCGCTGCCCGTGAAGCCCTGCTGCGAGAAGGCGCCGACCCGTCGCACATTCTAGTGACCGGCAACACCGTCATCGACGCGTTGCTGACGGCGACCACGGCACCGGCTCCCGCCTGGCCCCCGGAACTCGCTCAGGCCCTTGGTCGTCCCGGGCCGAAGATACTGGTGACCGTCCACCGCCGCGAGAGCTGGGGGGCCCCCATGGAGTCCGTGGCCCGCGCCATCAAGGCCGTCACCGAGCGCCTGCCAGAAGTCACCTTCATCTTCCCGATCCACCTGAACCCGATCGTCCGGACCACGTTCCACGGGGTACTGGATGAGGTGAGCCAGGTGCTGTTCATCGAGCCGCTCGAGTACCTTTCGTTCGTCCATCTCATGAAAGCCGCGGACCTGGTGATCACCGATTCGGGCGGCATCCAGGAAGAGGCGCCCACCCTGGGCAAGCCGGTACTCGTCATGCGCGACACCACCGAGCGGCCCGAGGGATTGGCGGCGGGCACGGCGCGCTTGGTCGGCACCGGCACCGATTCCATCGCTGGGGAGATTGTGCGGCTTCTCACGGATCCGCGCGAGTACCAGAAGATGGCCGGAGCCATCAACCCGTACGGAGACGGCCTGGCTGGGGCCCGGATCGCCGATCACCTCGAGTTCCGGTTCGGCTTGCGGGGTTCTCCCCCGGACCAGTTCGCCTGAAGCTGAAGGCCCGCGGGCGTTCCCGGGACGCGGCGGCCGAGACCACCACCGGTAGCCGGAGCTAGATATCCAGGTAGCCTTCCTCGGAGTCCATCTGGGTGGACAGAAGATCGACGACGCTCTGATCTTCTTCCACTATCCCCATGAAGAGCACGGCTGGCCCGGACCAAAGCGCCACCCGCGACCCCACAGGCAACGGTACCGGTCTGCCGTCCAGATCTGTGACGCGTTTCAGACGCGACTGCAGTACATCCCTTTCGACGACTGCGTGTCCGATGGGGAAGGGCTCTTGATCGTTCAACTGGAGCCGGGGCTCGCGTTCCTTGCCAATGTCCATGGCCTCACCCGCGTATGCCGTGATTGATCCACAAACGGCCGTCAGCCGACAGAAACCGCTCGCTCACTATATCGGCAGAGAGGGTCTATCGCTTAGCAGCGGCATGGGATGGCGGCCGGCCAGGGAAGCGGCACCGGCCACGCGCTGGGAGACTGCTCCCGGATGTCGGCGACTCCCCGCGGGCCGGTGGCCCCACGCAGCAGCCGACCCCGGATCAGCGGCCGAGCAGAGGCGGACAGACCGCTTCGCCTGCGCCGGCGAACCGACTAAACGGAGCGCCTCCGGGCGATGAGGGCCGCCGCGGCGCCCGCTCCGACACCGTTGTCGATGTTGACGGCCACGACGCCGGGCGAGCAGCTCTGCAGTATCGAATAGAGGGCGGCGGTCCCGTCTCCGCCGATACCGTAGCCGGTCGAGGTGGGAACACCGATGACGGGCACGTCCACCAGCCCTCCCACGACGGAAGGAAGCGCGCCCTCCATGCCGGCCACCACGACGAAGACATCCGCGCCGGCCTCGACCATCCGCGATAGCGGCTCCAACAGTCTATGGACTCCGGCCACACCCACGTCGTATCCACGCTCCACATGACAGCCCATATGCTTGGCCACCAATGCCGCTTCTTCCGCCACCGGTATGTCCGAGGTGCCGGCGGTCAGAAGCCCGACGTAGCCCCTGGCTTCCGGCGGATGGTACGTGTCCGTGGTGACCGCGAGTACTCCGGCCTCCGGCTCATAATCGAGGTCGAGGTGCTCGAACCTGCCGCTTGCCTCAAGCGTGCCACGGAGAAGGTCCGCGCGTTCCGGCTCGAGTCGGCTCACCAGAGCCAGACCGCGGGCATCCAGAAAGTGCTCAACGATGGCCGCCAAGTTCTTCTCCGTCTTGCGCGGGGCGTAGATGACTTCGGGCACTCCCTTTCGCAGGATCCGGTTGCTGTCCAGTCGCGCGAAATCGCCTAACTGCGAGATCTGGAACAGACGGAGTTTTTGAATCGTTTCCTCTACACCGGTATGCCCCGCCGCGAGAGCGTCGAGCAGTTCGCGCAGGCTGTTGTTGTCTGCGATGCCGGGACTCAAGAGTATTACGCGACGGCGGTGAGCAGGATGGCTTCCACCAGGTCCTCATACGAAAGCCCGGCCGCTGCCGCCTGGGCCGGAAGGTCCGACAACTCGGTCATGCCCGGAAGGGTGTTGACCTCCACGAACCAGGGGGTACCGGCAGTGTCCACCATCAGGTCGACCCGGCCGTATCCACGGCATCCGATAGCCCGAAAAGCCGAGATCGCCAAGCGCTGCGATTGCTCGTATGCGATTGGATCGAGCCGGGCCGGGAGGATGAAGTCCGTCATCCCTCCCGTGTACTTGGCCTCGTAATCGTAGAATTCTCTCTTGGGGACCAACTCGAGAACGGGCAAAGCGGTCGGCTTTCCGTTTAGATGGAGCACGCCCACGGTGATCTCGGATCCCCTTACGAACCGCTCCGCGAAGACCGAACCGAATTCCGAGCGTACTTTCTCCAAATGGCCCGGTAGCTCGTCACGATCCTTGCACTTGACCACGCCGAGACTCGAGCCCTCGTTGACCGGCTTGATCATGACCGGGAAGCCAAGCTTCGCCTCGATCCTGGCCGCCGCATCCGCCACGGGTTCGTCACCATCTATCTCGCAAAAATCCGGCGTGGGCACGCCGCTCGACCGGGCGATCTTCTTGGCGGAGATCTTGTTCATGCCCAGCGCGGAGGCGAGCACTCCGGAGCCGGTGTAGGGGATGCCCATCACTTCGAGCAATCCCTGGATTGTGCCGTCCTCGCCGTAGCGACCGTGAAGCGCCAGGAAGGCGACCTCCACGTTGTTCTCCCTGAGCTTCTGCCCGACATCGCGCAGGGCGTCGATCCGCACCACCCGGTATCCCCGAGACTGTAAAGCGGTGAAACAGTTCTCGCCGGAAATAAGGGATATTTCCCGTTCGCCGGACAAGCCGCCCATGAGTACGCCGATGGTCTTCGTCTTCAGGTCCATGCCGGAAATGTACCACAGCGCCACGGAAGCGCTTAGCGAGTGATTTGGAGGAATCCCAAGGTCGCGAGGTCTGGCGCGAACCGGGCAAGGAAGGCGTCGCTCGAGACCGACCACGTAGAGCTCGTTAGCCGACCGCCGCCTTCGCCCGGTCTGGAACACTTTCGTGAGCCGAGACCACACGGCGGAAGGCTGCCGTGCTGAAGGCCCCGTCTTCCGCGACCCGGAGAAGCTCCTCCGCATCGAGACCGTCGGCTGGGGCCGAGGCGCAGCCGACCAGGCATTCGATCCTGCGCCCGTCGACAAGATGCTCCCCGACTTTTCTTCCCACCATGTCCGCCATGGCTCCGGCGCTTGCAGGATCGCCCGAGAACAAGAACGCGATCCGGCCACCGGATAGATGGAAGTGCTGGGCGTCCGTTCCGAGATGACGCATGGCTCGGCGCGTGACGGCCGCCAAGGTGTGTTGCGCGACTAAGTCTCCGTAATAGAACACGGTCTCCTCGAACCGTACCAACTGCACCAGCACGAGGCTGAAGGTGGACCCACTCGTAGCGAAGAGCCGCATCCGGGTGCGAATCGCGGCTTCCAGGTCTTCAAGTTCAGGCTTTGTGCCGACACTGGCGTTCCGCGATGCGGACGGCGTGGTACCGGCGCGCTCGAGTCTCGAGCGCCGGGAAATCCTGGCGGTGATGGCAAATCCGCACACCCAAACGGCGGCAATGATGACGCGCATCGGGATGTGCTTGCTCCACACGAACAACGGCAGCAGGATCGCGAAGTCTGTGAGGCAAAGAAGGTATCCGAGCCGCCGGTCGTTGTGGAAGACGGCGGCGAGACGGAGGGACCAGAGGGAATACAGGACTACGAAGATGAAGTAGAAGAGCCACAGAGCGGGAGAACGTATGCCTGAAAGCGGAGGCCCGATCAGACTGACCGCCCCGAGGAGAAGGAGCCTCACCCGAGACTTGCGGTGCTCGGTACTAGGAAGGAGCCAGGCTGTCATCGGGCCATTCATGTAAGTTCAATTGCAGTATAAGATGTCTGCAAGCGCTTTTGCAATACTTATTGCTAAATTTCATAACTGAAATGCGCGACCGTGGCAACGGCGCTTGAAGCGGAAGTAAGCGGGGTAGAAACGTTGCAATGAAGGAGTTCGCCCTCTCGATCCTCGACCTGCTCGATCAACCCGCGATCGACTACGCGGACGTGCGCGTGGTCAGGCGCCGTGAGGAAAGTCTCCACGTGAAGAACGGCGTACTGGAGGCCTGGGCAGACGAAGAGGACCTGGGCTTTGGCGTCCGGGTGCTGCTCGGTGGCTACTGGGGCTTTGCCGCCGCCCACGAGCTGTCGGCAAAACGCGCCTCCACGGTGGTGGCTCAAGCTCTCGAGATAGCTGCTGCTTCGGCGCGGGTGGGAGGGCCCCGAACGCGTCTGGCCCCGCAGACCGCTCGCCACGAGGATGTTGTGGGCCGCTGTCTGGAGGACCCATTCGCGATGCCCCCCGACGAGAAGGTGGCCTTCTTGCTCAAGGCGACCGAGGCCTTGCGCGGCCCCGGCATCGACTTCGCGGTGGCGAAAATGGGGGCGTTCCGCGAGCAGAAGGTGTTCGCTTCCACCGAGGGGGCACTCATCAGCCAGACTCGCACGGAAACGGGGGGAGGCATCGAGGCCACCGCTGTCGCGAGCGGCGACGTTCAGACCAGGTCTTATCCCTCTGCGGGATACGGCAGCTGGAACCAGGGTGGATTCGAGGTGGTGCGCGGCTTCGAGTTCCAGGAACACGCACCCCGGCTGGCTGAAGAGGCAGTGGCTCTGCTGACCGCTCCCCGCTGCCCGGAGATGACCACCACCGTCATCCTGGACGCTGATCAGATGGCCCTTCAGCTGCACGAATCGGTGGGACACCCCACGGAGTTCGATCGCGTCCTCGGGAGCGAGATCAGCTATGCCGGCGGCAGCTTCCTGAAGAAAGGCGATCTCGGCCACTTTCACCTCGGATCGGAACAGGTGACCATCGTGGCAGATGGAACTCTGCCCTCCGGGGTGGGCTCTGCGGCCTTCGACGACGAAGGGGTCCCGGCCCAACGGAACGTGCTCGTCCACCGAGGCCAGCTCAGCGGGTTCCTAACCTCCCGGGAGACTGCGCCCTTGTTGGGACAGCAATCATCCGGTGCCATGCGCGCTTCCGGCTGGAACCGGCTTCCTCTTATCCGCATGACCAACGTCAGCATCCAACCTGGAAACGGGACGCTGGATGAACTCATCTCTGAAGTGCCCGATGGCGTGCTCCTTTCCACGAACAAGAGCTGGAGCATCGACGACCTCCGCCTCAACTTCCAGTTCTCCACCGAGATCGGCTGGGAGATCAAGAACGGCCGGCTGGGCCGGATGCTGCGCGACTGTGCCTATACCGGCACCACCCCATCGTTCTGGCGTTCGTGCGACGCCGTCTGCGGTCCACAGGAATGGCGACTGTTCGGGGTGGTCAACTGCGGCAAGGGCGAGCCCGGGCAGGTCGCCCATGTGGGCCACGGGGCGGCGCCGGCGCGGTTTCACAAGGTGCGTGTGGGCGTCCCCCGGCAAGCATCACCTGGAGGAGCCTGAGAGTGGCGCTATTCGGCAGAGAGAGGTGCCTCGATGTGGCCACTACCGCGGTCGCGGCTGCGATGGGCGCCGGGGCCACCTCGGCGGAAGCACTTCTCATGACCGAAGACTCAGGTCTGACCCGCTACGCCCACAATGTGATCCATCAAAACGTGGCCGAGCGCAACGCCGAGCTGCGGGTCCGGGCGGTGATAGGCAAGCGGGTCGCCGTGAGCAGCGGCAATCAGCTGGATCCCCGCGCCGTGCGAGAGGTGGCCGAAAGGGCGGTGTCAATCGCGAGACACAGCGAGGAAGATCCTTCTTTCGCCGGTCTTCCCCAGCCCTCGTCCCTTCCCTACCACGACCAGACGACGTTGTATGAATCCACGGTCGAAGTGGATGCCGCCGAGCGGGCTAGAGTGGTCGGCGAGATCGTGGCTCTCTTGGATAGCGTCGATGCGCAGGGCTTCGGCGTTGTCACCAACGCCACGTCCGAGTCGACCGTACTCAATTCCCAGGGAGTACACGCCTACCAGCCTTACACAGACGGGTGGCTCTCGCTCGTAGCTCGGCGGAACGAGGGTAGCGGCTACGCATCGCTGGCACACCGCGATTGGAGTGAGTTGGACCACGAATCGCTTGCTCTGCGAGCGCTGAGCAAGACCACTCCCGGCGAGCGTCACACGCTTCCTCCGGGGAGGTACACCGTCGTTCTCGAGGAAGACGCGGTCTGGGAGATGCTCGAATTCCTCTCCATGGGGTCTCTCAATGGCCTTACCTATCTCGAGGGACGCAGTCTCTACAACGGCCGGCTCGGCGAAAAGCGGTATCCAGCGCATATCTCGCTGCGAGACGATCCTTTCGACACGCGGGGAGCCAACGTCTCGTTCGATTTCGAGGGGGTTCCAAAAGCTCCCCTGTCTTTGATCGAGCGGGGCGTCGTCCAACATGTCGTGTACGACACGCAGACCGGAGCCCGCCAGGGCCTCGCCAGCACGGGACACGCCCTACCCGCACCCAACGTCTACGGCCCGATGCCTCTCAACCTCATGTTGGAGCCCGGCACCAGAAGCCGGCGAGATTTGATACGGAGCGTCGAGCGCGGGCTACTCATCTCCCGCTTCCACTACGTCAATGAGATCGACCCCTCGACCACCATGCTTACCGGCATGACGCGAGACGGGACGTTCTTGATCGAAGACGGCGAACTGGCGCAGCCGGTTCGCGAGGTGAGGTGGGTGGATTCCATAGACGGGATCCTTCAGCGCACGCTCGATGTCGGCGACACGGTGCGCTTGGTCTCAGATGGCGCCGGCTATGGCACCCGGTTCCTCACCGGGAGCCTGGTGCCACCCCTGCTCGTGGAAGGGTTCCAGGTCTCGGGGACCGCGGAGGGCCCGGGGACAGAAGCAGGATAGATCCTTGTCGCCTGTCAGCACGATAAACTCCGCCTGTGGTAGCAACCTACGATCTCGAGCGCGGCCCTGATGCCCCGGATCGACGCGTCCGAGCCGTCAATCGTGGCCAGGATTCGACGGAACACCACAAGTGGTCCTCCGGTCAGATGAAGATGGTGGTGGAGGATACCGGATTCGAACCGGCGACCTCCGCCGTGCAAAGGCGGCGCTCTCCCAACTGAGCTAATCCCCCACGACATCGTACCGTGCGGCCGAGAATTTATATCCCAGATAGACCTAGACTGCAAACTGTGACCCCGGCCACCTCGCCTCGGCCGAGTCAATCGGTGGAGTCATCTCCTGTCATCCGGGGGCGCGGCAGACTTCCGCGGTCGGGCCTAGGCGCCGAGGATGGTGCCGAGGAGTAACATCGCGGGATGGCGCGCGATAGGTGGGCCTAAGTGGATTCGAACCACTGACCTCACCCTTATCAGGGGTGCGCTCTAACCAACTGAGCTATAGGCCCATGCGCCGGTAGTTTACCGGCATTCGCATTGATGTCAAGGAAAACCACCCCCCGCCAACCAGCGCCCGAAAAAGGTGACGAGTGTGGCTCCGGGGGGTAACCTAGTGGTGTTGCACCAGACCGGGAGAACCATGGAAGGTTTCGAAAAAGTCGTGGTATACGGCGTCAGCTTCGACGTCACGAACAAGCAGCCGATCGTCCTGCTCAAGGTGGAGGACAAGAATCGGTTCCTTCCCATCTGGATCGGGCACCCGGAGGCGGCGGCCATCTTGATGAAGCTTCAGGACGCCGAGCTCCCGCGCCCCATGACCCACGATCTACTGGCCTCAGTGATCGGCGACCTTTCGGCGAGCGTGGAACAGATCATGGTGACGGAGCTCAAGGAGAACACTTTCTACGCCATCCTCCGGTTGAGGTCTGGCGAGGACCAGATCGACGTGGACTCCCGGCCCTCGGACGCAATCGCCATCGCGGTGCGCACCGGTGCCCCGATCTTCGCTTCCTCCGAGTTGCTCGAGACGAACGGCATCGAGTTCGAACAGGAGATCGAGAACACCGAAGAGATCTTGAAGGAATTCAGAGATTTCCTGGACGATGTTTCGCCCGAGGATTTCTAAGGGGCTCTAGGACCCGATCTCGGTCCAGCCTCAGACCCGATCTCGGTCGGACCCAACACCCAAGTTCGGGCGAGCCAGAGACCCCAGTTCTGACGAGCGCGAGGCCCCAGTTCGGACGCCGAAGCCTGCTACTCGCCCTCGGTGCCTGTCATGAGCACGGCTTCGCGCTTCGCCACCTCGAGGATGCAGCCATAGATGGTGCGCAAGCCTTCGTCCGTAAGCGGGCCTCGGTTGGCGCGCGCCAGGAACGTGATGACCCAGTCCTCCTGCGCAGCATCGTAGAAGCTGAGTCCGGCGGATTCCTTGTAATCCTTCAACCTCTTCACGAGTTTGATGCGTTTGTTCAGCGCCTCGAGAATCTTGAGGTCGTTGTCGGAGATCTGCTCACGGTAGCTCTTGACCACCGGATCGGTCGTGGGAGACGTCACGGTTCCTCCTCGTGCGGGCCGTTCTTCTGTACCAGCGGAGTTTACCAGCGGACGGCGCGGCTCACGCGCTTTCGAGGTTCTCTCGGGCCGTCTACGGGCTACTTAGAGCGTCGAACCGCGTGATCGGCGCACTTGGACACAAAACGCTGACCCATTCCCGGACGGCTCGCCAGATGAACGAAAACCCGGGAACACAGGAGTGACGAGCTTGCGGCGCCCTCGAGCTGCCCGTCTCCGAAGCCCGGGCCGCGAAGGGTAAGAGGGGGCTCCCAGCCTGCCGAGGAGTTGACGATCTCCGCGTCGGAGGCCGCCCAGGCCTTTACGGTCTCACCGCGGGCGAGTAGCAGGGTGTCTCTTTCCGCGGTGACGTCTATGTACGCGGGCTGGTCCAGATCCCAGAGGATCTCACCGTCGGCGGGGACCACGTCGGCGAGTTCGAGGGTCCTGCCGAGCGAATCCTGGATCTTGCTGAGCAGGCAGAGCATGCCACCACCAAGCGCCAGGGTCGGCAGCCCCTCACGAATGCGCTGGCGGATGTCGCGCAGGAGAGATTGGTTCATCGCGATGTCGGGGAGAACATCCACCCACAGATTCCCGGCCATGACCAGTCCGGCGGCCTCCTGAGGAAGACGCGGGTCGCTCACGAGATCGAGCCTGCTCACGTGCGCTCCAGCCGATCGGAGGATCTCGATGGAATCCCTGCTCCAAGGCGTGAAGCCTGGGCCGCCGGCCACCATCACCAAAGGCCCTTCGGCGCCGCGATCGAGGAGCCAGGTCTGAGTTGAAAGAAATCCTCGCTGGCCTGCCAATGCTTCCAAGCCTTGAACGTCCACCTGCCGCGAGACCGATTCCAGCAGAGTCGGGTCTAGAGGTAGCCCCCATGCACCCGGCGCAGTCGCGTCCCAGCTCGGCCCGTCCCCATTGAAGAGGCAGCCGACCACCGGCACATTCTCCTGCGCCAGCACCCGTCGGAGCAGTTCGCAATGGTCTTGATCGTCCACACCCGAGAGCAGCGCTCCCGCAAGATTGATGTCTTTGAGTCGCGCCCTGAGGCCGGCCACAAGCGCCCCCAGCCCAGTGCTCCAACCGCGGCAGTCGAGCACGACGACCACCGGACAGTCGAGGACCTTCGCGACGTCCACGGGCAGCCAAGCGGCTCCTTCCCGGGAATCCAGCAGGCCCAGGGTCGACGAGAGCAAGGACAGTTGTGCCCCCCTCGTGGCCACGTCGTATAGACCTAGGAGCGTTTCCTCGTCGTAGAGCGCAGGATCGAGGAACGCGGCGCCCTCCCACCTATCCCACGCGGCGGCCGGATTAAGCGGACCAAGGTGGTGATACCGGACCCGCCGCCCCTGAGCTGTGGCGATCTCGGCCACAGCGGCTGTCACCGCGTTGGCCAGGCCGGTGCGGTGAGTGGGCGCCAACAGGATCCGCGGGACGGACATGGGCTATCCCCTGCAATGGAGCGACTGCCATTGAAGACTACCCCCAACGGCCGATCGGTATCAACCATATCAGGTTCAGAATGGCCGCGGGCGGGGACGCGGCCCGGTGAGTGCCAAAGATATGGCTGGAAACCCTGCACGTTTGCGGCCCGCCGCAACGCGGTACGCCATTAAGGTTAGGGACCGGTCAACGAACAGGAGCGTCCACATGCTGAAGAAGACTAGGTTTCCGGTGATCATGTTGCTGGTCGCAGTCCTGGCCCTCGTGGCTTTGGCGGCGGTGTCTTGCGGTGGCAGTGCTACCACGACCACCAGCGCTTCGGGCACCACCAGCCCCGGAGTCACTTCCGGCACCACGGTCACCTCATCCGCCTCCGGCGCCGTTAACGCGGCCGCTCTGTTCGCGCAGGAATGCCAGGGGTGCCACGGCTACATCCCGACCGGGAGCGCCGACGTTGTGAAGGCCGTCCTCGAGAACGGCAAGGGGGGCATGCCGTCCTTCGCGGGCAAACTGACTGCCGATCAGATCACGGCCCTGGCCAACTACGTCGCGTCAGGCGGCAAGTAAGGCCGGCCTGAGCAACTCGTGCATACTGGTGACGACGCGTGTTACGAGAAGAACCCGCCCTCTTCCGGGGGCGGGTTCGTTTTTCGGCTGGCTTTCGACCCTTTCCCTACCGGGCGTTCAGACGAGGCGGGCTCAACGTGACCCGGTTGCGCTAGAGGTCGTCGTCGGGCTCCAGATCACCCGGCTCTTCCGGCTCCTCTTCGTCGAACCCTTCCTCTTCGAGCCCATCGGAGCCCTGGAGATCCAGGTAGTCGTCCGGCGGATACTCTTCCGATCCTATGTGGCCGTTGGCAACCCCGCGACCGTCGCCGTTCGCATCTGAGCTCGTGACGACGCGGGCCATGCTGGAGACCTTGTCGGCGCCGCGCAGGTTCATGACCCGCACGCCCATGGTGTTCCGTCCGGTGGTCCGAACGCTCACGACCGGGACCCGAATGACCGTGCCTTCCTGGCTGATGATCATGAGTTCATGGTTGTTGCGCACAGAGGTCACGCCCACGAGATCTCCCCTGTCCGGGCTGTCCTTGATAGTTATGACGCCCTGGCCCCCGCGCCTATGGGTGGGGTAGCTCGACGCCGGGGTCCGCTTGCCATAGCCGCCGCTCGTCACGCACGAACAGGTCCGCGTCGTCCTCGGCGACCGCCATGCCGATGAGAGAATGGCCAGGCGGGATGCGCATGCCCATCACTCCGGTCGTGTTGCGGCCCATCGGACGCACGTCGTACTCGTTGAAGCGGATAGCCTTGCCTTCAGAGGACACCAGGATGAGACCGTCGTGACCGGTGGTGTGCCGCACCGCCACCAGCTCGTCGTCGTCGGCTAGGTTGATGGCGATGATGCCGTCCGCTTTCAGCGTGGTCGCATAGTCGAGGAAGCGGGTCTTCTTGATGATGCCTTGTTTAGTGGAGAACACCAGATACTTGGCATCGGTGTAGTCCTTGGTGGCGATGACGGCCTTGATCTTCTCGCCCTGGGCAAGTGGCAGGAGATTGGCCACGTGCCGCCCCTTGCTCTGCCGGCTCCCCAAAGGTAATTCATGCACTTTCACCCGGTAGATCTTCCCGCGCGAGGTGATGAACAGCAGGAAGTGGTGTGTCGTGGTTATGAAGAGGTGCTCGATGTAGTCGCCCTCTTTGAGATCCATCCCCATGACCCCGATGCCGCCCCGGTGCTGCGTGCGGTAGGTCGAGACCGGCAGGCGTTTGACGTAACCCGAGTTGGTGATGGAGATGACCATCTCCTCTACCGCGATCATGTCTTCTATGTCGATCTCGTCCTCGGAGGGCAGGATCTCCGTGCGGCGATCGTCGCCGTACATCTGCTGGATCTCCAGGAGCTCTTCCTTGATCACGTCGTAGACACGGGCTTCACTCGCCAGGATGTCCTCCAAATAGGCGATGCGCTCGAGCAAGTCGCGATGCTCTTCCTCGATCTTGTGGCGCTCGAGAGCGGTGAGGTTGCGCAGGCGCAGATCGACGATAGCCTGAGCCTGCTCGTCGGAGAGCCCAAAGCGTGCCGTGAGGCCCATCTTGGCAGCGTCCGTGTCTTCACTGGAGCGGATGATGCGTATGACCTCGTCGAGGTTGCTGATGGCGACCAGCAGGCCTTCCAAGATGTGGGCCCGCTTCTTGGCTTTGTCGAGCTCGAAGCGGGTCCGCCGGATGATGACATCCTTTTGGTGCGCGATGTAGTAGCGCAGCACGTCGCGCAGGGTGAGGGTCTTCGGCACCCCGTCGGCCAGGGCCAGCATGTTGACCCCGAACGTGGACTGCATCGCCGTATGCTTGAACAGCTTGTTGAGCACCACCTTGGGGATGGCCTCGCGCTTCAGCTCGATGACGACCCGCATGCCCGAACGGTCGGATTCGTCGCGCAGGTCGGAGATCTCCGAGATCTTCTTCTCCCGCACCAATTCCGCGATCTTCTCTATGAGTTGGGCCTTGTTGACCTGGTAGGGCAGCTCGGTGACGATGATGGCCGTCTTGCCCTGTTTGATCGGCTCGGTGTGAGCCCGGGCCCGCACCACCACCCGGCCGCGGCCGGTCTCGTAGGCTTCGCGGATGCCTGCGTGCCCCATGATCAGACCGCCCGTGGGGAAATCCGGCCCTTTCATGTAGCGCATGAGGTCGCCGCTGGTAAGAGTCGGGTCCTCGATGAGGGCCACGGTGGCACCGATGGTCTCGCGAAGGTTGTGCGGCGGGATGTTCGTGGCCATGCCCACGGCAATGCCCGAGCTGCCGTTTACAAGAAGATTCGGAAAACGCGACGGCAAGACTTTAGGCTCTTCCCGGCTCTCGTCGTAGTTGGGCATCCAATCGACCGTCTCGGCGTCGATGTCGCGGAGCATCTCCACCGCGATGCGGGCTAGGCGGCATTCTGTATAACGCATGGCGGCGGCGGCGTCTCCGTCGACGGAACCGAAGTTACCGTGGCCGTCTACCAGTGGATAGCGGATGGAGAAGTCCTGGGCCATCCGCACCAGGGCATCGTAGATTGCTTGGTCGCCGTGGGGATGGAAGTTTCCCATGACGTCCCCCACGATGCGGGCGCATTTCCGATACGGCCGGTTGGGCTGCACTCCGGCATCGTGCATGCCGAAAAGGACCCGCCGGTGCACCGGCTTGAGACCGTCGCGCACATCGGGCAGCGCCCGGCCGACGATCACGCTCATAGCGTAGTCGAGGTAGGACGCGCGCATCTCGTCGGCTATCTCGATCTGCTCTATTCTGCCCTGCAGTGTCTCCATGCCTCAGTCCTATCGCTCGAGGCGCCCGACGGCGACCCCGCCAGACCGGTGCTTCACGGGCAGCCGCGCGCCGCTATACATCCAGGTTGCGAACATAGCGTGCGTTCTGCTCGATGAAGTCCTTCCGCGGTTCCACCTTGTCGCCCATCAGAGTGGTGAAGACCTCGTCGGCTATTGCCGCATCTTCCACCGTTACCTGAAGAAGCGTGCGCTTGTCCGGGTTCATGGTGGTCTCCCACAGTTGCTCCGGGTTCATCTCCCCGAGGCCCTTGAAGCGCTGCATGGTGATGCCCGTGCGGCCTATGCGTTCCAGCAGCTGTTCTAGTTGCTGGTCGTTGAAAGCGTAATAATCCTGCCGCTTGTGCGCCACCTTGTAGAGAGGAGGCTGAGCGATGTACACGTAGCCCGCGTCGATGAGCTCCGGCATGCTCCGGAAGAGGAACGTGAGGATGAGCGTCCGGATGTGCGACCCGTCGACGTCGGCGTCGGTCATGATGATGAGTTTGTGGTAGCGCGCGTTGGTCAGCTCGAACTCTTCCGCCAAGCTGGTGCCGCAGGCGCTGATGATGGCCTGGATCTCCGTGTTGGAGAGGATCTTGTTGAGCCTGGCCTTCTCCACGTTGATGATCTTGCCGCGCAACGGAAGGATCGCCTGGAAGCTGCGGTCCCGCGCCTGTTTTGCCGAGCCGCCGGCTGAGTCTCCCTCTACCAGGTACAACTCGCAGGAGGCCGGGTCGCGGATGGAGCAGTCGGCCAGCTTGCCGGGAAGTGTCGTGTTCTCGAGGACGCTCTTGCGCCGGGTGAGATCGCGCGCCTTTCGTGCGGCCATGCGCGCGTGCGCCGCCTGAACGGTCTTCGCGATTATCTGCCGGCCATCGGAGGGGTTCTCTTCCAGGAATTCCGCAAACTTCTGGTTCACTACGGCCTCGACGAAACCGCGGATCTCCGAGTTACCCAGCTTGGTCTTCGTTTGCCCCTCGAACTGGGGATCCCGCAGCTTCACGCTGAGAATGGCCACGAGTCCCTCACGCACGTCCTCGCCGCTGAGATTCTCTTCTTTCTCCTTGAGGAATCCCTTGGAGCGCGCGTAGTCGTTGATGGTGCGGGTGATCGCCGCCCGGAAGCCCGAGAGATGCGAGCCCCCCTCGTGCGTATTGATGTTGTTCGCGAACGAGAACACGTTGTCTATGTAGCCGGCATTCCACTGCATGGCCAACTCCAGGGAGTGGTCGGCCTCTTCTCCCTCGAAGTGGATGACTTTGGGATGAATGCCGTCTTTCTGCGCATTTATGTGTTTCACGAAGTCGATGATCCCGCCGTCGTAGCAATAGGCGACCGATTTCGGGTCAGCACGTTCTTGCCCGACGTTGCGGTGGTGTCGCACCCCACCTCTCTGTCCGCAGGCCCGACGGCTGACGGATCGGCTATCTTGCCGGCTTCTGTGGCTTCTGCAGCCCCGGCCCCGTCCGCCGCGGCCACGGGGACGGCAGGCGGACCATCTCCGCATGGTTCGGGCTGAGCCTCGTTCTCGTTGTAGTAGTCATCGTCGACCCCCAGCGCGGAAATCTCCTCGCCGGTTTCCTCCCGCTCGTCGGCGAGAGAGATGCGGAGCGACCGGTTGAGGAACGCGACTTCGCGCAGGCGCTGCGACAGAGTGTTGAAGTTGAACAGGAGGTCGTCGAAGATCTCGGTATCCGGCCGGAAATGGATGGTTGTCCCGCTGTAGTCCTTGCACGTGCCGAGATTCTCCAGTTCGGTCACGGGCACGCCGCGAGCGTAGTGCTGGCGGAAACGATGGCCGTCGCGGCACACTTCCACCATCAGCCACTCCGACAGCGCATTGACCACGCTGACGCCGACACCGTGAAGCCCGCCGGAGACCTTATAGCCTTCGCCCCCGAACTTGCCGCCGGCGTGGAGTTTCGTCATGACGATCTCCAGCGCCGAACGGTCGTATTGGGGCATGACCTTCACCGGGATGCCACGGCCATTGTCGATCACCCGCACGGATGAGTCGGCGCATATGGTGACGTCGATACTGGTGCAGAAGCCGGCCAAGGCCTCGTCCACCGAGTTGTCAACCACCTCGTACACCAGGTGATGCAGACCTCGGTGCCCCGTCGACCCTATGTACATGCCGGGGCGCTTCCGCACCGGCTCTAGACCCTCAAGGACCTGGATATCGCCTACGTCGTATGTGTGCTCAGCCAATCGGTCGAGACCTCTCTGTTTTGGTGCCCCTACTTCTTTGAATCGCCGCGCAAATCATCTCCGGTCGAACACCCGGCGTGCCTTGCCGTCCCGCGGCTGTTCGCGCGCAGGGAGAACGGAGGTGCTCCCGAGATACTGGAAACAGAACCGATCTCCGCCGCGGGAAGGTGCGATTCGTGGTCCACACATGATACCACACAGGGGCGCTTTCCGTTCGGGAATTTACGCTCTGAGCGTACTTTTCTCCGCGGACGGAGTGCGCTGCGGCCGATAGTCTGCGCGGCCCATGCCGAGGCGCCCGATCACTCGTCTCGGTGCGCGGCGAAGGCCGCTTTCATCGCCCTGAGGATCTGCTCACGCAGCCTCGCGTCTCCGCATGAACGCTCGACTTCTTCGAGGGCGGCCGCTTGTTCCTCGTTCGGTTCGAACGCTGCGGCAGCGACCGGCTCCAGTCGCTCTTCCCGACATGCGGAAGGAGCCTGGGCCCCTGTCTCCCAGCCGGCGTGACGGAAGACCATCTCCCGCACGGCGTCCTCTCCTAGCGACCGGTTCAGTCGTTCTTGGATCTGCTCGCTCATGAGCTGGAGCGTCTGCCCCCACACCGGCGACGAGGTCGCCACGACGAGCCTGCCTTGCCGGAGCTGAAGGGGTTGTGTGTTGGCCGCGATCTCCGCGCCCACCGCTTTCGCCCATACTTCGGCCACGCCGTGTTCCAAGCCGTTCTTCACCCCGCCCGCTCGCTGCTGCCCGGGCACGGTCGCCACCCTTCCGGACTTTCGCGGAGCCACATCAGGTCGACCGTTGCGTGTCGCGTCCGGCGGTTTGTCGTCCGCGTCCGACGAGAACACCTGGCCCAGCAGGTCGCCCAGGCGCACGAAGTCGGCCCCGTCCTCCGGTGTGCGGGTCACGGCGCGGTCCCAGCGCCGATCATCGGGTAGTCCCGGTGAGAGCCATTACCCGGTCCCCAAGGGCGCGCCGCTGTTGCCGCAAGCCGCCGGGAATAGCTCGACAACGTGCGCGTGACTCAATTCGCCGGAAGAGAAGTAGCGCAAATCGGTGGTTGTGATCACGGTCTGCCCACCTTGGGCCAAGAAGTCGATGAGGGCCCGACGCCGGCTTTCGTCCAGCTCGCTCATGACGTCATCCAGCAGCAGCAGCGGTTTCTGCGGGGATCCGCACAGGTAGGCCCACTCGGCCAGCACGAGAGCAAGCAACGCCGCCCTTTGCTCGCCCTGGGAGGCACAATCCCGCATGTCGAGCTCCTGGCGAACGAGACGGAAGTCGTCACGGTGGGGGCCAAGGTGAGTGAAGGTCCGCTGCTGGTCTGCCGCGCGCGAAGAGGAAAGGCGAGCTTCGTACTCCGCCTCGTCCATGTCCGCCACGTTGGTGCGGTAGATCAACCGGATCGAGTCCGCGCGCTCACCGGTGAGGAGGTTGTACGTCTGCTGAAACGCGGTCACGAACGAAGCCAAAGCCGCGCTCCGTCTGCTTACCACGGCCAGGCCGGCCTGGGCGAGGATGCCTTCCCACGGGGCGAAGTGATCGCCGGCCTCGCCGAGCCGCGTGGACCGTAGCAGCGCATTCCGCTGACCCAGGGCTTCATCGTACTGGCGAAGGACGCCGCGGTAGTCCGGCTGGCATCGCGAGCACAGAAGATCCAGGTACTCCCGCCGCCGCCGCGGGCTTCCTTTGATGAGTCGGAGATCGTCCGGCACGAAACTGCGCACGGGGACCATGGCCTCCCAGCGAGAGAAGTCTTCGAGCGCGGCGCCGTCGGCGGTGACCCTGCGCTCGCCGTCCCGGGTCATGGCGACGGCCGCGGTCCTCGTCGCGCCGGCTTCTTCCAGGTCTGCCTCCACGCGGAGGAAGTCCTGGCCTCGCGTCATCAGATCGCGGAATGTGCCGGGGCGGAGCATCGAACCACAGAAGACGAGATTCGCGGCCTCCAGGACCGTTGTCTTCCCGGCGCCGTTGGGTCCGACCAGTACGTTCAGCCCAGGCTCCAACTCCACGTCAAGGTGCCTGCGCGCGCGAAGGTTAGTAAGACGAAGTGCCCGGACCAGCAAAGACGCTCACGCCCCCCGGCGGCGGGGCGAGTCCGGCGGGGATCTCCGGGAGCCGGCACTCTCGACCCTGGCGGCTGTACCCGCGGTCCCGACGGAGCCGGCTCGGCGGGCTTCCGTGCCGTCAGGGTCGCCCGCGGCCCCCCTATCCTCCACTCGGAGTTCAGTTCCCGAGATCTCGACGACGTCGCCGGCCAGGAGCTTGCGCCCGCGCCGCTGTTCCGTCTCGCCGTTCACCTGCACACCGCCTGAAAGGATGAGGTTCTTCGCGTCGCCACCACTGCCTACGGCACCAGCGACTTTCAGGAATTGCCCCAGATTGATGGGGAGCGAGACCGAGACCGCGGTCATTCGTTCAGGCGTATGGGCATGACCAGATAGAGGAAATCGTCCCCGGCGCCTTTCACCAACCCCGGCCGCAATGGGCTGATGAGACGCAGATAGACCGGTGACTCTTTCACCGCCGCCACACCAGCCTCCAAGAATTCCGGATTGAATCCGATCTCGAGGTCCTCGCCCTCATAATGGATCGGCAACACTTCCCGGGCCCTGCCCACATCCTGTGATTCAGCGGATACGGTGAGGGTGTGATTCGAGAACTGGAGACGGAGCGGCGCGTTCTTCTGAGCCAGCAGACCGACACGCCGTATCGCTTCCAGCATCTCCTCCCGGTCGACCGCGACCTCGTAGTCGAACGTCTCAGGGATCAATTGCTTGTAGTTAGGGAACTGACCGTCGATCAAGCGCGAGATAATCGATATACCGCCCAGCTCGAACAAGACCTGGTTCTCCGTGGGCATGATCTTGATGCGCTCGTCCGAGACGGTCGCCGCCACTCGGGACAACTCAGTGAGGGTCCGCGCAGGGATGATCACCTGCAGTTTCTCCGCTACCGAGGATTCTACAGGCGTCTCTTTTACGCTCAGCCGATAGCTGTCGGTGGCCACCATCCTTACCGAGTTCTTTGAGAACTGGATCTGCACTCCAGTGAGGACCGGGCGAGTCTCGTCGCGTGACGCAGAAGGAGCGACCCGGTCGACGGTCTCGATGAACGCCGCCTTCTCCACCGTAAAACCCCCCTCGGGAAAGACCGGGAATTGCGGGAAATCCACCGCAGGCAACGAGTGCAGGAAAAACAGCGACTCGCCCGCTCGGATCTCCACTTGGGTCTCTCCCGGTTTCTGCTCTATCACTACGTCGCCTATGGGCAGCTGACGAGCGATGTCTGTGACTATCCGCGCCGGCAGCACCAGGGCGCCTGGTTGCTCTACGCGTGCAGTGAGCGGCGCTTTTATCGAGATCTCCATATCCGTCGAGCAAACGACTACTTTCTCTTGGCCGGCATCCACCAAGACCCCGGACAGAACTTGGATTGAACTGCGAGACGACACCGCCTTATTGGCAACAGCGAGACATTCAACAAGAGAGGGTTTGTTCGTGATGAGCTTCATCGGGGCTCCTCGCTGCCGTTACGGTTGCCGGTTGTTGCGCTATTACTATTAGATTGTTTAGAGAGAAATATAGCGGGTGTAATAAGCACTGTGGAAGACGTTGATAAACCCCTTGTATGGCATCGAGCCACGGTCGGGCAGGCACGGAAACTCAGTGGGCCATGTGGAGCCGACGGTGGATAACCTTCGCCATCGAAGTTCTGGTGGTGCCGTACTCACACGACCATCCCGGATTTCCACTGCGACTCCCTGGGTTGTGCGCATGGTAGGTGTGGATAACAAGTCGCCACACGTGAATCCAGGTGACGCCTCGCCGAAAACCTCTACCGCGCACTCTTGATCTTCGTGGTGAGGCGCTGCACCAGGCCGTACATCTCCCTGTCTTCCCGCATCAACTTCGTTATCTTGTCCACTGCGTGCAAAACGGTGGTGTGATCACGGCCGCCTATGCGGTCGCCTATCTTCGGCAGGCTCGCGTCGGTAAGCTCGCGGGCAAGATACATCGCGAGGTGGCGCGCTTCGACCACCGGCCGCGAGCGCTTGTCCCCAGTCACCTCGGTGACAGATACCCCAGTGACCTCCGCGACGGTGGATAGGATAAGTTCGATCGTAATCCGAATGGAAGCTGTCTCAGGGATGTCTTTCAGTACTTCTCGAGCCAACTCGACGTCGATCGGCCGGTCGCTGAACGAAGAGAACGCAACGACCCTTGTAAGACAACCCTCCAACTCGCGGATGTTCGTGGGCACACGCGAGGCTATCAACGTCAGTACATCATCGTCGGCCAGCCGGATGTTCTCGAGGCGGACCCTCTTGCGCAGGATGGCGATCCTGGTTTCGAGATCGGGCGGTTGGATGTCGGTAATGAGCCCCCACTCAAAGCGGGAGACGAGTCGGTCTTCCAGGGTGCGCAGGCCCTTCGGGTGGCGATCCGACGTGATGACGATCTGCTTGCCCGAGTCGTAAAGCGTGTTGAACGTGTGGAAGAACTCTTCCTGTGTCTGCTCCTTCTTCTCGAGGAACTGAATGTCGTCGATCAGAAGCACGTCGTTCGTCCGATACCGGTTCTTGAACCCTTCGATGCTGTCGTCGCGGAGCGAATTGATGAAGTCGTTCGTGAACATCTCGATCGTCACGTAACGGACCTTCAGCCCGGGGACGTTCTTGAGAACGTACTGGCCGATCGCTTGAAGCAAGTGGGTCTTGCCCAAGCCGACGCCTCCGTAGATGAAGAGCGGGTTGTAGGCGCTGCCGGGGCTTTCCGCGGCAGCCAAAGCTGCGGCGTGTGCGAAGCGGTTCGACGGACCGATCACGAACGTGTCGAACGTGTAGCGGTCGTTCAGACCCACCGCCGAGACCGGTGACGCGAGCGATGACGCGGATGCCGCCTGGCTGCGGACCGGGGCCGTGGGCGAAGGCTGGGCTGCGGCCCTTCCGGCGTGGCGCCCGGGACCGCGTTGGCTCTGTTGGTCCGAGGCGGCTTGGTCCGCTGCCGCCGCCGCCGCCGGTCGTAGGCGGCGGCGTTTCCTCCTGGCTCAAAGACTGAGAGAGCTCAGGCGAGACGACGATGCGACAGCGCACGGCGTCCCCTAGCACCTGGGATACCGCGTCGGCGATGAGCGCTTGGAAGCGGGCGTCGATCCAGTCTTTGGCGAAGTCCGAGGGCACACCCACGGTGTATGTATCGTCCAGCAAGCCGAGCCCGACCGTGGCGTCGAACCAGATGCGATATGTCCCCTCGTTCACCTGCTGGGAAATCAGCTTGAGCGCCTCTTCCCAGATAGGATCATTGACGGCCTTGTCCACGAACCCCTCCCGACCATTCAACAGCAAAGAAACACCGGCACAGGACGGAGCGCAACAATCGCGTTGCGCGGTTTTATCCCGCGAGCCGCCCTCCCCCAGGGCTGCACCCCGACAGCTAGAGTACCGCGTCCAGATACGCTAGGCCCGCGTCGGTCACCGTCCGGTGGCCGCTCGCCCTGGAAGCGACGAACCCTTCCCCTTCCAAGGCAACGAGGTCGCGATACGCCGTCGACGTAGAGACCCCGAGTTCCTCAGCGATGCGGGTCGGGCCCACGGGAGCGAGCTCCACCGTCAGCAGCAAGGTCTTAAGCTGGCGCTCGGGAAGATTATAAGTCGCCACCGGCGTGGACGCGAGAACCTTCTCGGGCAGCGGCGGCACGTGGATGGTGACAACGGTGCCTCGGCCGAGGTTATTCTCGATCCTCAGCGTGCCGTCCATGTCTTCGAGCGCATCACGAACTAGCGAGAATCCTGAGCCGACTCCCCGGATATACAACTTGGCCTCCGCATCCGCGGAAGTGAACCCGGGTTGAAGCGCGGCGTCCTTGTCGGGGATCCCAGGCCCACGATCCGAGACACGGATGGTGTTTCCTCGATCGAGGATGGTCACCACGACTCCCTGGAAAGAGGCGTGAACGAGGTTGTCGATGAGCTCTCGCAATACCGGGTAGGGCAGTCTGCCGCCCTGCTCTTTCGCAAGGTCGTGAACTCGCGTGGTCACTGCCTCGACCAGCTCGGGAAGACGCGTCTCCGCAATGGACACCACTAACGGAGGGCGATGCGTGTCCTCGTAGACTGCGATGCGCGGAGGCTCCCATTCCAGATGGGAGAGCTCTGGGTGGGCGGCGTAGTCACGGATATCGCCAAACTGGTCACCTTGATGCTGGCCACCTTCATGCCCGACGGAACTCGTGGGCGCCAGCGTTTCGCCTGTCGACGCGGTGCGCTTGAAGCGGCCAGCGTCCGAGTCGTAGCGCTCCGCGGAGTCGGGACCGATCTCTCCTGGTCTCCGGCCAGGATGAAGCCCCTCTCCCCCTGCCGCGGTAGCGGTCGCCACCCGCGATTTGGCAGCACGGGCACGGGGGGCGCTCGGCTCGGCTGTACCCGCTTCGCCCGCGACCGCGTCGGCTCCGCCCACGACCGGCTGTCCTTCGGTGTCATCCTCCGTGCGGCCGTGAGCCCGGCCGGCTTTGGACCCGATGGGTTTGCGTGCTCCACGAGAGGCCGTCAAGGACACCGCGGACGCGGAAACCTCAGAGGAGCCTAGGGCAAGGGTATCTTCAGCGCTCATTCGTGCATCCAGCCCCCTGGGCGTGCGGTCGCAGATGTCTCGTGCCGAAAGCGCCTCGTCATTGTACTGTCGCCGTGGCACATTTTCCACAGGCTCATGTGGCATTGAACGCCGCAAATGGGGTTTATTCGGTTTAGAAAGCCGACGTCACGCTGGTCCATGTCAGACAGAAAGATGGCTATTTTGCAGGGTAAAACACTGGTTATCAACAGGACACTCCACAGGTGTGGAAAACGTGGAGAATTCCGGAACACTAACCCCGCATACACCACGTTTTCTGGGGATAGTGGGGAAAGACGGTTTCGCAGAAGGGCCTGAGCAGCACTCTCCGTCTTGCCGGATCTAGGGGTCCGGTGGCTCCAAAAGATGGTCAAAGAGGTCGAAAGGGGGTCCGTTGGGTGGTCTGGCATGCGCGACCCGCCACCGGACGCCGCGAGGCGCCTGGCGAGCCCAGCGCATGGCCTCTTGTTGTCGGGCGACTGCCCCAGTCGGGCGCCGGCGGTGCGCTCAGAGCGTCCTCTCGAAGACGCCAATCCACAGAATGATCATGGATCGGCCATCAATCCCCCGGGGCTCCTGCCGTGTTATCCACATTATCCACAGCTAGCCTGTGTACGCCTACGGCAGCGCTCCCTTTGCTTCCCGCGGTTATCAGACTAAGGGGGCGCATGGGCTTGGCCGCCGCTGAAAGTGATCTTTTCGCCTACAACCGATTCGGCTCCTCCTCGGGCAAGCTCTAGGCTGATCGGCTTTCCCTCCTCCGGCGCACGCATATCTGGCGCGGTCGACGCACCCATGAGGGTCTAGGCGCCTCGAGCCTAGCGGTGGAAGGGTGCTCCCGCGAACGGAATCCGCAGAAAGGACGCACCACGGGTGATTGACGGCGGGGGAGCCGACTTGTATACTTCGCCACCCTCTTATGTGACCGTTCCGGGGTATCTGACCAGGTGCGGCGGCCGGCTAGGGCTGTCGAGACGCTGAGCGATAAGCGAGGAAATGTGAAAAGGACGTATCAGCCCAATAAGCGCAAGCGCAAGAAGACCCATGGGTTTCGCGTGCGCATGAGTACGAAAGCCGGTCGAGCGGTCCTCAAGCGGAGGCGCGACAAAGGCCGCAAACGCCTGTCGGCCTAGCATGGCGTGACTCGGTCTCACGGCCGACTTTCTCGTTCCGAAGACTTCGCCCGTGTCTATCGCTCGGGCCGGTCTGTTGCCAATAGGTATCTGGTTCTATACTATTTCGAGCGCTCTGGAGCCGCGAGCACAGGCGACAATGCGCAGTCTCCGCGGATCGGGTTTTCAGTCTCAAAGCGCCTCGGCTCGGCGGTCGACAGAAACCGTATCAAGCGCGTCCTGCGCGAGGCGTACCGTTTGAACGGCCAGTCCTTCAGGGGGAATATGGACTTCGTATTGATCGCGCGTGAGCCCTTAGCTGATCTGTTGTCGACGGAGGGGTATTCGGGCGTTGAGGCGAAGATGATCGAGGTTTTTCGAAAAGCCTCTCTTCTGGCGGTATCGCAAGAGCCACGGGCCAAGTCGTGAACAGGAAGTCTCACCCAATGCGGGTCGTGTTGATCTGGGCTGTCCGCTCTTATCAAACGCTGATATCCCCAGCTCTTCCTCGTTCCTGCAAGTATCATCCTTCATGTTCCCAGTATGCGATCGACGCGGTCACGCAGTACGGGGCCATGCGCGGGTTCGTACTGGCGGTGTGGCGGCTGATGCGATGCAATCCCTTGAGTTACGGCGGCTATGACCCGGTCGAGAGGCAGAGGGTGTTCAAGCCGCGCCCGGCGTCGGTCAAGAGCGAAGAGGGTGTCGGAGTAGAGTTTACCTGCAATGACGCATCACTTCATGTAATGAATCATGGAAAGGACTCGTGTCAGCGAGACGAACCTCTCGCGTCTCATGGGGCGACGAGTCGGAACAGGCTTGTTGTTCGGAGTCGAGTGATGAGCCAATGAGCGCGATAGCGAACCTTCTTTCGCCGCTGAGCAACTTCTTCTTCTCGATTCTCAAGGTCCTGCACGGCGGGCATCTACAAGCCGGCAGTACAAGCGTCTGGGTTGGTGGCAGGATTTCGTGGGCTTGGTCGATCGTGCTGCTCACCGTGATTGTCCGGGTCGTGCTCATTCCTCTCACGTGGCGCCAGATCAAGAGCATGCGCGCCATGCAGGCACTACAGCCACAGATCAAGGAACTGCAGGAGAAATACAAGAGCGACCGGCAGCTTCTTCAGCAGAAGACAATGGAGTTCTACTCGGAGAACAAGGTCAGTCCCTTCGGGTCTTGCCTGCCTCTGATCCTCCAGTTGCCGGTATTCTTCGGTCTTTACTACATGCTACGAGGGCAGTCCGGTGTGAGCACCGCCGGCGTGCATGGAGTGCTCATAGGTCAGGGGTGGCTTTGGATCCATGACATCACCAAGTTCAGCCTCCCGCTCATGTTCCTGTATGTTGCCAGCCAATTTGTAGCCTCATGGCAGACTGCCCGCCATAGTCCGTCGCAGCAGAAGATGCTTGCCTATTTCATGCCGGTCATCGTCGGTATCTTCATGTTCATCGGCAAATGGCCGGCGGGTCTGTTCATCTACTGGTTCACATCCAACCTTTGGACCATAGCTCAGCAATTCGTTGCGGAGAAACTTATGCCGATGCCGGTCCCGGTTCAGACGGGGGGGTCGTCAACTCGTGGGGGTTCCGTCAAACCTCCCGCGAAAGCTCCTGCCCAGGTGACGCCTGGACGGTCCGGGGCGCGGCCGGCTGTAAAGAGTGGAGGCAAGCCAAGTGGCCAAAAAACGGGTACAGCAAGGAAGCAAACAGGTGGCCAGGGCCAACGGCCCAACCGTGGAACAGGCCGTGCAAAGGGCTCTCGCGGAACTTGATTTCGCGCCTGGTGAGTTAGCCGATGATCAGTACGAGGTAACCATCCTGGTGCCGCCCGAGGAAGGCTTCATGGGCGTTGGCGCGGTGGATGCCTTCGTCGAGGTGGCGCTCACCGACGAGGCGCTCGACTTCTTCGGGCCCGAGGTCGACCAACAGCCGGTGGATCTCTTTGAGGATGACGAAGAGGATGACGATTTCGTCGACCCTGATGAAGCGCCCGAAGCGCAGCGACTCCGGGTCTTTCTGAGACGTGTCCTGGACGAACTCGACCTAGAGGCTCAGATTCGCATCACTGAAAAACCGGATGAGATCTACGCCGAAATCTCGGGAGAGGATCTGGGCATCTTCATCGGACGCAGGGGCCAGACCATCGACGCGGTCGAATACCTCGCCAGCATCGCCGTATTCCCCGAACCTCACGAGCGGAAGCATGTGGAAATCGACGCCGAAGGCTACAAGGAGCGTCGTCGTCGTCAGATCGAGCGAGTCGCCCTGCGCAAGGCCCAAGAGGCGGCGCGGCGCGGAAAGCCCGTTCAACTCACACCCATGACTCCAGCCGAACGAAAGATCGTTCATGTGACGCTGAAGAGCAGGTCGGATGTCGTGACGGCCAGCCAAGGTCGCGAGCCCAATCGGTCGGTGGTGATTTCTCCCACGAGGTGAACCCACGTCCCCGCGAGGCGGGTTTCGGCCCCGCGCAGTGAGCCTAGGGTGGTTTGCCGGCCGCGACGAAGTCACAGCCAAGCGGTGGCGGTAGCCGCGGGGCGGCCGCGGTGAGTCGCGCTTCGGTAGGTCATCCTGAGCGCGTCACGCCAGTCTTGGCCGTTTGTCTTGTTTTCTGGCATCATCTCTTCCCCTGACCCCAATGGCTGCGCGGCCTTGGCACAAGCGCATGCCGCTTCAGCGAGCAATCAACTTGGCTGTTCAACGTAACAATGATCCAGAGCGTGATGGCGCGGACACCATAGTCGCGATGTCGACGGCACCAGGTCGCGGGGCTATCGGTATCGTGAGGATGAGTGGTCCTGACGCACTGCGCATCGGCGAGTCAGCTTTCAGGCCGGCGCGAGGTTTTCCGGTGCGCCAGGCCGAAACGCACTGTCTCTTATATGGGCACGTTGTAAGCGCGGTCGATGGCGCGGTGATCGATGAAGCGCTTCTCGCAGTGATGCGCTCTCCGCGGACATATACGCGAGAGGACATCGTCGAGATTCACTGCCACGGAGGCCTGGCTGCGCAGCGCGAGGTCCTTCGGGAGGTCATCAAACTGGGGGCGCGGCCCGCCGATCCCGGAGAGTTCACCAGGCGCGCCTTCCTCAACGGCCGAATCGACCTGACACAAGCCGAAAGTGTGGCATCGATCGTCTCGGCCCGGAGTGCGGGCGCGCTCAGAGCGTCGGTGCGTCAGCTCGAAGGAGGGCTATCCAAGAAGCTTCGCGATCTGAGGAAGCGTCTGATCCGGGTCCTTGCCCAGGTCGAGGCAACGGTGGATTTCGCCGACGAGGACATAGAGCCCGTCGATTGGCCGTCAGTGTCCCACGAGCTGAGCGAGGTCATTCGTGAGCTCCGTCTGCTGCTTGAAACTGCCTTCTTAGGTAGAGCTCTGGAGCACGGAGTCCGCACTGCGATCGTCGGCCGGCCGAACGTTGGCAAGAGCTCGCTTTTGAACGCGCTGCTGATGCGGGAGAGGGCCATCGTGTCCGAGATCCCCGGTACGACTCGTGACACCGTCGAGGAACTCGTGGAAATCGGGGGGATTCCTCTCCATCTTGTGGACACAGCTGGACTGAGAAATGGCGGGGACCGCGTCGAACAGATGGGCGTCGAGCGATCTCGCAAGGCAATGGAGGAAGCTGACCTTGTTCTCGCGGTGTTCGATCTTTCCAAACCTTGGACGCCAGTAGACTTGGAGCTCTTGTCGGAGCTCGATCCTGCCAGAACGATTGTCGTCGGAAATAAGCTGGATCTCGTCGATTTGCCGGTTTCGGACGCATTGGGCAGCCAACTGGAGGCGGCGACGAGCCGGGACGACTGGCTGCACTTCTCGGTCTCCGCAGTGGTGGGTACCGGGCTGGATGGTCTTCGCGCCCTGATACAACAGAATGTCACCGGAGAGGCGGGCGTGCACCTCGACGAGCCGATCCTTGCGAATGAGCGGCAGCGGGGGCTCGTAGAGGAGGCTTTAGTCAGCGCAGTTGCCGCCTTGGAAGGGTCGCAGAGCGCTGCGTACGAAGAACTGATCTGCGAAGACATTCGCGCTTCGGTCAATGCGCTCGGGCATGTGACGGGAGAAGACATTACTCCAGACCTACTCGAAGAAATCTTCAGTCGGTTTTGCGTTGGGAAATGATGGAGACTGAGCACGTTGAAGATGGCAACGCATTCCCCATGCGTTGGGAACCGGCTGGCTTCGGGGTTCGCGCAACCTGGGAAGTCGCGCAGCCGGGGAGGTCACGGCGCTTCGGCAATCACAAGGATTATGCCCGCGGCTGCGTGAGCTGATACACAAGACGTTATGGTAGTCAGGCTGCAAATGGTCAGAGAAGACAAGAAGGATAGAATGCTTCCCGACAGGTCAGAGGAAACGCGCATCGACTTAGGCTGCGCGAGTGCTCGGCCAGCGCCAGGGGCCAAATCATGCCCGCCCGGAGGCCGCATCCGGGAAAGTGGCACTCACCCGAGAACGCCAGCCATGCCTCGGCCGGCGGTGATAGTCGTTGGGGCCGGTGTTTCTGGCTGCGCGTGTGCCGCCTCTCTTGCCGCATCAGGGGCGCAGGTAGTGCTTGTCAATAGCGCCCTGGATATTCTGGGCCTCCCTGGCTATGGTCCGGCATTGATCCCTGCGCAGGGTGGGTGGACAGAGTTGGCAAATGTAATGAGCGGCCTTCCTGGCCCTCTCCGTTGGGCGTGGCTGGGCTCCGCAAGCGTCTTGAAGGACGGTAGCCCGTTGCTGCTTGTAGACCGGCGGGCGGTAAGCCTCGAGACCAAAAAGGCCCTTGAGAGCATGGCCGGAATCGCCTTTCGGCAAGGCCTCGTCGTGGACATAAGGCCCGCTGCCGAGGGAAAGGCGGTCACCGGTAAGGAAGGCGGCCTACCGACAGAGTTCACAGCTTCCCACGCGAGGTCGGGGCTAGCCGAGTCGGACGCGGCGCCGGACGAGTCGATGGCAACCTCGCCTGACACCGCCGCGGCGGGGGCGCAAGTAGGCGCGCGAGGTGACTCCTGTCGTTGCGCTGCGCCCATCGCCGGGCGGGTCGAGGTAGAGACAGAATTCGGGGAAGTGTTCTCGGCGGACGCGGTCGTCATTGCCGTGGGCCTCGGGTTGGGTGGACGGATAGCTGTCGGCAGTGATGCCATGACCGGGGGCCGGTACGGCGAGGTGGCCGCCGATGCGTTGCGGCATTCACTCGAGGGTCGGGGCGTCAGATTCGAAAGGGTACACATGCACGTGGGCAGAGAGGTTTCCGGTAGCCGAGTATGTAGCTTTGAACGCATAGCCGGTGCCCTGGCGGATTCCGAAGACATGGGGACCATTACGGTGAATGGGCTCCTTGACGGATCGCAGAAGAACAGCGGTGACGGACCGGTAGCTGCTCTGGATGCGGTACGTGACTCCCTCATGGACATTGCTCGAGGCGGCACAACGGGCGACGTGATGAAAGCTGAAGGGTGGCCGCCCGACTACCCGCAAGCGCCGCACAGAATGGGTGGGCTTCGGCTCAGCCGAGCGCTGGTCCGGCGTCAGCCCGGGGGGCCATTCCGCAGCCGACGCGAAGACGTCTCTTTGGACGCCGGAGAGAACGGACTCACGTTCACCGCGGCGTGCGAGCAGGCGTTTTCGGGGACCGCGAAAAGTGACTTGACGTCTCTACCGGGTATCGCTCGTTGTGTGGCCATTGATGCTCTGGCGGTCGAAACCGGGGCGAAGGGCTCAGTCTACCGCCAGGGACTCGGTCCGGAACTGCTCGTCAGCCCGGATAGCGGCGGCACGGCGGAGCTCTATGTCCGGCCCGGTGAAGAAGAAAGGCTGGAGCAGCATTTCCCCGCTTGTCGGCTGGAGCACGTTATTGCCGCGGATGTCATCGCGGCTCTGGATACCGCCGGACGCATCCGTGAATTGCCAGGCGTTTGGGCGGCTGGTCAGGCGGCAGGGGCCGTCGGCTATCTTGAAAGTCTGCGGTTGGGCGTCGAAGTGGCCGGCGCGGTCATGTCCGAGCTGGAGCGAACTATGGTCGAGTTGGAAAGCGCGTGCCCTCCAATCCCCGGTCCCGGGGACATCGAGTAGCGATGCAATCCCACACGGAATGGAAATACGACGTCATTGTGGTGGGCGGCGGTCACGCCGGGTGCGAGGCAGCCCTCGCCTCAGCCCGCATGGGATGCCGGACGGCCTTGGTCACACTTCACTTGGACAAGATCGCTCTGATGCCGTGCAATCCCGCGATAGGGGGCGTCGGCAAGGGACAACTGACGCGGGAAATCGATGCGTTGGGCGGAGAGCAAGGCCGCAACGCGGACAAAGCGTTTATTCAGATAAAGATGCTGAATACATCCAAAGGACCTGCTGTTCGGGCATTGCGCGCTCAGGCCGACAAGAGACTCTACGAGGACTGGATGAAGGTCGTGCTCTCCCGTACGCCCGGACTTGATCTGGTTCAGGGTGAAGCGGAGGCCCTCATTGTTTCACGTGAAACAATAAGAGGCCTTAGGTTGGCCGATGGTCGGGTGCTTCTGGCGCAGGCCGTCATTCTAGCGACCGGGACGTTCCTTCGCGGAAAGATCGTGATCGGTGACAGGAGCTACGCTGCTGGCAGAGTTGGCGAACTACCGGCGCAACGCCTGTCGGGAAGTCTGATCGCCAACGGGCTTCGATTGGAACGATTCCAGTCTGCCACGCCCCCTCGCATTGACGGTGACACCATAGATCGTGGCCGGATGCTGGAGCAGCCCGGCGACTCTGGGGATCTTTCGTTTTCGCACTGGGCAATCCCCTCGCCACGCAAGCAGGTGTCCTGCTATCTCACACACACCACGAGGCAAACTCACGACGTGGTCGCAAAGCACCTGCACCTAAGCCCGCTGAAGAGCGGTTCGATCAGCGGCAAAGGTCCCCGGTATTGCCCGTCGATCGATCGAAAGTTGATCAATTTTCCCGACAAGGAGCAGCACCCTGTCTTCGTTGAACCTGAAGGAATCCTCACAAAGGAGATGTACCTGCAGGGGTTGACGACTAGTCTGCCCGTATTTGTGCAGGAATTGATCATTCGGGCAACTCCGGGCTTGGAACAGGCGCGCCTAGTGAGGCCTGGTTATGCGGTCGAGTACGACTACCTCCCGCCCGAGCAGCTTACGCTGGCTCTCGAGACCAAGGCCGTGCGCAGCCTATTCTCGGCCGGACAACTAAACGGTACTTCCGGCTACGAGGAGGCTGCGGCACAGGGACTTATGGCCGGAATCAACGCGGCACTCCGAGTTCGGGACCAACCCCCGTTCATCTTGAGGAGGGACCAGGGATACATCGGAGTGCTGATAGATGACCTGGTGACCAAGGGCGTTGATGAGCCCTACCGGATGTTCACGTCTCGGGCGGAATACCGTCTGCTGCTCAGGCACGACAATGCGGGGGAGAGACTCTGTCCGCTCGGCCACTCTCTGGGCCTTATCAGTTCGCAGCAGTTGGCCCAAGTGGAGGAGAAAGAGCGGCGGGTTCGGGAATACACTCAGTTGTTGGAAACTTCCTTCGTCAGAGCGAGTCCGGAAACTGACGGGCTGCTCGAGTCGCTTGGCACGGTACCACTTGAGGAATCCCAAACCGCTGCAAGACTCTTGCGACGACCGCAGGTGACCTTTGATCAACTTCTCGGCATGCTTGCTGAAGATGATCGCGAGCGATTGGAGTGCGTCCCAATAGAGGTTATGGAGCAGCTAGTCATTCAAGCCCGCTACGAGGGCTATATTCGCCGTCAACTGTCAGACATTCGTCGTCACCGCGCCACAGAATCCTTGGCATTTCCAGCGGATTTCGATTACGTGTCGTTGGAAGGTCTGACTTTTGAAGCAAAGGACAAGCTCAACCGGCTACGACCCACCACGCTCGGCCAGGCGTCTCGTATCCCCGGAGTGTCGCCTGCGGATATTTCTCTGCTCCTAGTGCACGTTCATCGAGCAAACGCCTGGAACGACGGGGCCGAAGAGCGTAGGAATGCTGGGGCGGCCGAGGGGGCCACCACTGAAACTGGTTGAGAGGGACAGTTATCTCGCCCGCGGCCTAGATACCTGTGCCCAGGATGGTCTAGCCACCCTCGGCGACCTGCTTCTATCCTCAAGGACAAATGTTACGGCACTCAAAGATCCGCGAGAAATTGAACGCATGCACTTTCTCGACTCGCTGTCCCTTCTCGACCTTCCCGAGTTCTCCGCTGCCTCCAGCATCGTAGACATTGGCTCGGGTGCAGGCCTGCCGGCGTTGGTGCTCGCCCTCGCGCTGCCGAACGCCAGGCTCGTGGCGCTCGAGTCACAAGAAAAGAAGTGCAGGTTCATTCGAAAAGCATCGCAAGAACTTGGCCTTTCCAACCTGTCAGTCGAGTGCGCAAGAGCGGAGGACTACGCGCGAGGCGAGAGGAGAGCGTCGTTCGGCCTCGCAGTCTCACGGGCCCTTGCTCCCTTGGCCGTCGTCGCCGAACTTTCCCTTCCGCTTCTGGAGCTAGGCGGGGCGATGGTCGCCATGAAGGGGTCTGTCTCCAACCAAGAGCGTACGCAAGGCGAGAAGGCCCTCGCTATACTGGGGGCTGAGTCTATGGATATGGTTCGGCTGCACCCGTTCCCGGGAGACGAAAATAGGTGGGCGTGTGTGGCTGTCAAGCGGCGGGAGACGGATTCCCGCTTTCCTCGTCGCTCTGGAATGCCGGCTAAAAGGCCGCTTGGAGCATAAGTATCCACGAAGGAAGTGGACGGCGGCTGGGAAAGTGGCCGCGTTGAGGGAATGGCAGGGCGCATGCGACAAGTGTTGAAGACCGCTCAAGAGCCGATGACGAAAGCAGCTAGACCCTGATTTACGCGATCGCAAACCAAAAAGGCGGGGTGGGGAAGACGACTACCGCCATCAATCTGGCCGCGAACCTGGCCCAGGCGGGGGAGAAGGTCCTCCTCGTCGACATGGATTCCCAGGCCAACGCCACTCATGGCTTGGGCGTCAGAGTGCCGCGCGGCGAACCCACGATTCTGGAAGTATTGCTGGGAGAGAAGGCGCTAGCCTCAATCATTCGCCCATCCTCGGTCGAGAGGCTGGACGTTGCTCCGTCGTCACCAGACATGGCGGGTTCGAGCGTGCTGCTGCCAAATCTCGACCGCCGCGAGTACAGATTGAAGGACGCGGTCCAAGAACTGCAGAAGAGCGGCTCGCATCATGACTACATCTTCTTCGACTGTCCGCCGTCGTTGGGGCTGCTTACAATAAACTCCCTTGTGGCTGCTCATCAGGTGATCATTCCGGTCCAGACGGAGTACTACGCTCTTGAGGGTCTAGCTCAGCTGATCTCGACGGTTTTCGCGGTACGAGAGAGGCTGAACCCGTCGCTTAAGATTGCCGGACTAGTGCTTACGATGATGGACCCGCGCACCATGCTGGCCAGGCAAGTGGAGCGAGAGATCAGATCACATTTCCCGAATCTGAGCTTCAAAACGGTTATTCCCCGCAACGTCCGCTTGGCGGAGGCGCCGAGTCATGGCTTGCCCGTTTCGATGATCGATCCGCACTGTGCCGGGTCGGACGCTTATTTCGATCTTGCGATGGAGGTTGTAGGTCATGGCTAAGAGACCGGCTCTGGGCAGGGGTCTGGCAGCGTTGCTGGGCGAGGGCACCGACGCTGAGGGCGCCGCACTGATCGATGACGCTGCCGTTCTCGGTGGTGGCGGAGTTGTAGATCTGCCTGTTGGGTCTATCAAGCGCAATCGGCGTCAACCTCGCCGTGTCATGGATCCGGAGGCCCTGGAAGAACTTGCCCAGTCGATAGCCGCAGTGGGTGTGGTTCAGCCGATCATCGTCCGTCAGACTTCTGAGGGCTATGAATTGATCGCTGGCGAGAGGCGATGGCTAGCCGCGCAGAAAGCCGGGTTTACCGTTGTTCCTGCAATTTTGCGTGGTGCCTCCGATACCGAAAGCCTTGAGATCGCGCTGATCGAGAACGTGGTCCGCCAGCAACTGAACCCCGTCGACGAAGCATACGCGCTCAAGATCCTTCTGGAGGACCTCGGCGTCACCCAAGAGAATCTTGCTGCTCGAGTCGGCAAGAGCCGCTCTGCCATCGCGAACAAGGTGCGCCTGCTGGACCTTCCATCAGGCATCCAGGAATTGATGAGCGCGGGTTCGTTAAGTGAGGGCCATGGGCGCGCGTTGCTAGCAGTCGGTGAACGCGGGAAACAATTGCGTTTGGCGCGCCGCGCGTCGGAGCGAGGTCTCTCGGTGCGTCAGGTGGAAGAAGAGGTCCGTAGGTTGAACGACGTCTCCGGAACGAAGGCTGCGGCCCCGGCGACGGCTTTGGAGCCCGAATTGGCAGACCAGGTCCGAGACAGATTCTTCTCTTCCCTGGGTGTTGTGCCTAGGCTCAGGCTGCGGGGCAAAGGCGGAAGAGTGGAGATTCCGTTCTCGGACGCGGACGATCTGCGCCGTTTGATGGAGAGACTCGGGTCCTGAACTGGCGGATGCAGGTCTTTGGCCGGTTGACCCGGTCCTTTTTGACGGGGTCTGGATAGTCGCAGCGGGCAGCGTCCCTGTCCTTCCATCTTCTTATCTCGTGTTTCTTGTCATGTGTCTTTCGTCATGCGCTTCTCGTCATCCCACGCTCTTGACCATTCGCGCGCGAAGGTGGACAGTACTTCCCTCACTGAGGCGTTGACAAAAGCTGTCGCCAACGCGCGTGAGAAGGCGCAAGCCCTTGCTGAAGCCCAGGGAGTCAAGTTGGGCGGGGTTGTCTCTATGACAGAGGGCACAGTGGATCAGCCGACGATTCCGCAGTACGACAGCGCCAAGACTGCAACTGGAAGCTCGGTCGAAAAACCGCCGGTCAGCGCCGGCACCGTCGAGATCACCGGGAGCATGACGGTCATGTACAGCCTTACCAATTGAAAGCGAAGCTCAGCCTGGGCTCGAACGTTCTGATGATCGGCCGGTCTTGCCCGCCACACGTCCTGTTATTATGGGCGCATGGGATTCCGGATCGTCATCGAGAAGACCCAAGATACATGGGTGCTTGAGCTCACGGTGAGCTTGACGCGGGTCGAGAGCGCGGAAGTCTTCGTGTCGGGAGATACCCTGCTCCAATGGCCGGAAGACGGCCTGCGGTCAGTGAGCAATCTTCCTCTTCAGCGCACAACGATGTTTATCTCTGAGGCGGCCGCTCGGTCCGAGGGAGTCCGCCTCGAATATGCCACCGAGAAGCAGGCTGCGAGTGCTGCGGCGATGCTTCGAACAGAACTGGAAGAAGCCGGTATCCAAGAAGAGTCGCGGACGTCGCCAGCAATTCCCGGGAGGTCTGTGGATCTCTTTAGGGAGGCACTGGCCGAGTACCTCACGCTTCCGGGGATGCGAGCGGCGATATTGGTTTCTGACCAAGGACTCATGATCAGCGGGGTCGCCATCGACGGCGTGGACACCGTAAGTATTGCGGCGCTCATCGTCGACACGATTTCTTCGGCTCAAAGACTGGGCGCGCAGGCTCGGGGCGGATCTCTAGGCACTATGACAGTGGAGTACGAGAACTTGAGTCTGATCGTCGCCCCATTTTCATCCGAGGTGATGTTGGTCCTAGTCGCTGAACCCGGTTCAATGGCGGCGGCATCTCCTCGAACGGGACGCACGGCTCCCGAGGATACGTCTGATTCCCGAGGTGTCGGCGCGCCGGAGTAGTCCTCGCTCAGTCCTGAGGTGTCTTGAAACCTCAGGCGGGCGGTCGTTGGGCCCTTCCAAGGGTCACGCCGGGGTCACCTCGGTGATGGATTCGGCTGGAGGTGAGTGCCGATTTGTTTTCCCGTGACGTAATCTAAGAAGCCGATCACTTCGACGCTGCCGGCAGTCACGGAACTAGAAGCGGGGAAAGTCGCCTCGGTCGTCGTCGCGGTGCCCCGGTCCGATCCTGGCGCCAGAGGTTGGCTGGGGCCGAGTATCCCCCAGACCTCCCACACAAGCCGGGGCGGATCCATGATCGTGAGAGCCACGCCGGCTCGAGTATAGTAAACGTACGGCTTCCTATCGGGGAAGTAAAGCAGCTTCACCTTGGTCGGTCTCAGTGAGCTGGCCGAGAAGACCGCTTTCGCCTGGCTCAGCGCCTTGCCCGAGTTGCTGAGTTGTGCGGAGCCCGAGGCACGAAGCAAGGCTACGATGAAACCGTACGCTCTGATAGGGTGAGTCGCGTACTCACCGTCCTGATTCGGCGAAGTGAACCGTTCGGCGATGGGGAGCGGAAGGGCCAACAGCAACAGAATCACCGCTGGGATAATCCAAAACAGATGGCGTACGGGTCGCATGCGGCAGAGTTCCCTCCGAGTCTCACCATCGGGGCGCCCGGATCAACCGTGCCCGGTTCGGTTCCCAAGGTGTCTCGAACCAGATTATCCTTCAGGAGGGTGGAAAACGCCACGTGGGAAGGAGCGCCGGTGCTCGGCCAAGGCAGGATCATAGTCAATACCGGAGATGGCAAGGGGAAAACCACCGCAGCTTTTGGCACCGTCTTTCGAGCGGCCGGCCACGGACAGAGGATAGCCGTGGTTCAGTTCATCAAGGGCGAGTGGAACTATGGAGAGGTTCGAGCGGCTGAGAAGTTCTCGAACGTAGAAATCACCAGGATCGGGGCGGGTTTCACATGGCTGGCCAAGGATCCAGAAGAGTCCCGGAATCTGGCTCGGGAGGCCTGGACCAAATGCCTTGAACTAGGAACGAGCGAAGAGCTCGACCTGCTTGTGATGGATGAGCTGAATTGCGCGGTGGCCGAGGGCTTCGTCGGTGTGGAAGAGGTTGTCCAATTCCTTCGGCAGAAGCCGCCTCGTCTTTCTGTGATCATCACTGGGAGAGACGCGCGGGCAGAGATCATTGATGTCGCGGATACCGTGACGGACATGAGATGCATCAAGCACGCCTTTGCTCAAGGAGTGCCTGGTCGGCGCGGCATAGAGTATTGACCTGCCTCAGGCCGCTTCATGGTGGCAGGACCATCAGACCATCACGGTCGACGAGTCGACGGTTGGCTTGCCGCAGTCACGTGCCCGAGGCGACTGGCCACGGCAAGATCCCTACATCCAGCAACATAGGCGTAGTCTGCCGCGGGTCCCGGAGCAATCTCCCGGAGCCATCGGCGCGCCGCATTGGAGGGCGTATCGGGCATCGGTCGGGCGGTCCGCAGGGCACTCCGCACGAGAGACGGCGCGCGGACGCTCCAGTCATTACTCCAGTCAGGCGAACGCTAGGACTTATCCGAGTAAGACCCGAGTCGGCCTGCTAGCTGCCCGCACGCGGCGTCGATCCGACCGCCTTTGCTCTGCCGGACTACTGTTTCGATGCGACTGCTGGTCAGAATGCTACGAAAGGCCTCGACCGCCTGGTGAGTTGGGGGGTGCAAAAGGCCGGCTGGCCTGTCGGCGCGACCCGAATCGGCGGCCGGAATGGAAGGTCGGTTTGCCGCAGTCGCTGATTTCGGCTGCGGTCCTCGCCAGACCGGATTCCACACAAGGAGGTTAACGGAGACCACGTGGCCTTTGAGCAGGGCAGCCAGTCTCCGAGCATCCTCGGGTGAATCGTTAACGTCACCCAGGAGAACGTATTCGACGAGCAGTTTGCGGTGCGTCAGTTCGAAGTGGTCCCACGCCGCGGCCAGGACCTCCGCCAGCGAGTGCCGGAACTTGGGAGGAATGAGCCGGGCTCGCAGAGCGTCGTCGGCGGCATGGAGGCTGACGGCGAGGTTCACCTGAGGCTCCTCATCCGCGAGCCTGCGTATTCCGGCGGGGATTCCTACGGTTGAGATAGAGAGAGACCGATGGGATATGTTCATTCCGGAAGGGTCGGTGAGCACCCGTATCGATGTGAGGACCGCCTGCAGATTCAGAAGTGGTTCTCCCATGCCCATGAAGACGATGTTCGAGAGCCTCCTCCCTTCACCGTGCAAGAGCGCCGAAACCGCGCGAGCTTGGTCGACGATCTCTGCGACATTCAGGTTGCGGGTGAGGCCCATGCCCCCAGTGGCACAGAAGACGCAGCCGACCGCGCAGCCTACCTGGGTGGAGATGCAGGCCGTGACTCGTTGCCGGTAGCGCATGACGACGGTCTCGATGCACGCCCCGTCGGACCCGGCGAGAAGGAGCTTGCTGGTGCCGTCTTCGGACGAGCGCCGGGCTGTCTCTCGAAGGACCGACGCGCCGCGATCTTGCAGCCGGGACCTGAGGTCACCCGGAATCGATGTCGCCTCGGCGAACTCGACGCCGGGATGATGGACCAGGTGCTCGTAGACTTGCCCGTACCGGTAGAGTGGCGCATTCGAGTCAAGCAATTCCTGGTGGAGATCGGGGCGATAAAGTGCGAGCAGATCTTGAGCGCTCAAAGGTGGCCGCGGAACCTTGACCTGGCGCGTTGCGCCGGTCTTGGGGTGGCTCTTTTGAGCCGAATCGGAACGGCGCGCCACAGAAGCGCGCGAAACCCGCTTGGCTCCGTCCTCCCGCGAGGCGGAGGCAGGGCGTCGTTGATCGCGGCCGGCAGGCTTCGAGCGGGCGGGCTTCGCGGGGGTAGCCATTTACAGGTCCAGAGGACTTGTTGTCGGCAGGGGCGGCATACGGATGCCGCCCATACGACCGTGATCCGTGGTGACGTCCGTCGCGGTGACTCCAGGCGGGCCCGATGAGTCGCCTGAGCGGGCTTCGGCCAAGGGGCTGATCCTGAGCAACATCCCGCGTTGGACTCCCAATACCTCCGCGGCACTCGCACCGTTGAGCGCAAGCGCCACCTGGCCCCAGGAGTCACGGTAGAGCCCCAACTCCCCCGGGGCTAGGTCTCCATAGGTGTGTACGTGTCGGGCGCTCCACTGAGGAACGCACTCGCCTACTACCTCGACGTCCATCCGCAGTGACGATATTCCGACCTTGTCATAAGACAGAGCCAGCCCAATATTGCCAAATCGGTCTACCTCGATAACCTCGGTGGTCACGCCGGAGCTGTCGAACTTGACGATGCGCTCAGGCAGGCGGGCGATCGAGTCGAGATCGGTGCGCGCGGATATCTCCGCGGCGGGTACGCCAGAGGAAAGGATAGCGGCCGCGGGGGCAAAAAGGTCCCGGCCGTGAAATGTGTGGGAAGCTCGGTCGTCGGCGAGTCCGGCTCGGGTGCGCACCAGTCCTTGATCCAACACCCAGGCCTCGGAGCCTCCTCCGAGAGCATCGAGCGCGGCGACCAAGAGACCATTATCCGGTCCGATCAACAAGTCCCCCCTCATAGCGCGCAGCGCGAGCGGGCGACGGTCGGTACCCACGCCCGGGTCGACAACCGCAAGATGCACGGCCACGGGGCACAGCGGCGCCACCCTGGCGAGAACGGCCGCCCCTTCGCGGACATCCCCCACCGCTACCTCGTGCGAGATGTGCATCACCTTGGCCCCTGGGCGCAGCAGAGTGAGTGTTGCCTCGCAGGCCGCGACATACCCCCCGCTCCAGCCGAAATCGGTCAGGAACGTGATGAGATCGTAATCCCTCATGCGCGGAAGCTTCCCAAAGATAATGCTCCTCGAGTGGGCAAAAGGTCCTCTACTTCGCCGCCTCGGCCTAGACTTATGCGGAGTCTCAGCCCTTGGAGGGAGGCAAAGGGCAGCATGTTCAGCGGAAGCGCCATCTCCACCACTTCTCTCCAAGAAGACCGGGAAGTGGCCGCCAGGGCAGGGTATTGCATACAGCTTACTCTGATATGGCCTTTCTCTTCCAGCACAGACCAGCCTTCCAGGACTAGCTGCACGATCGCCGTCTCTTGTGTGCCGGCGACGGAAGGGGCGAGTTCAGGCACCGGCGCTTCCGCGGAACTGCGCCCGTGGAGGCTCGGTCCGCCCGCCGCTTCGCCCCGCGCATCAGGCGGCCGCACTTCAATGGGTGACCGCGCGTCAGTAGGCGGCTGCGCGCCCTCAGGGGGCCGGAAACCTTCAGAGAGCCGCTCGTCAGCCGGGCGGTGCTCGTTACCAGCGTGCTGCTCATCGCGGGCGTCCTGTTGAAGGTGGATACCTATCTCCAACCCCGGGGAAAAACCGCGGGCACTGGGCACGAGCAAGAAGTACAGGTTGTCGTCGTCCCATCCGAAGCGGATCTCGCCCACGACCGCGCCCTCCGCGCGTTGCATCGTAGACAGGGTGGCCGGCTTGAGCACGCCAGCATTCGCCCACTCGTCGCCCGCGATGGCTGCACCGGCCTTGGCCGAGTCGCCGCCCGCGTTGGCTGCGCCCTGCATCGGACTCCCGCCGATCCTGCCGTCGATGATCGGGGATATCTTGGACAACGGCAACTGAAACTCCGAGCCACCGCCCTGGGGCAGCAAGGGGGCGAACAGCTCGGGCGGGACAGGCTCGCCGAGCAGCCGATAGGCTTCTTGCAGGTGACGGCGGAAATTGAGGTCCCAGAGGTCGTCGAGCTCACTGTGATGGTGCTCACCGAACCACCAGAACCAGTCGCTGCCTTCGCAAACGAGAACATGGTGCCAGGCTTCCTCCAAGGAATCCTCCGGGATATCACCCAGTGCTGCCCGTCGGGCGGCTACTAGATCCCGCGCCTGGTGGAGCAAGGCCCAGGCTCGATTGTGGGCCGGCGCGCCGATCCAGGTGGTGAGGTCTGCCCCGATCCAGGAGCCCGTGTGAAGCCAGCCGAGAGAGCGCGGCGGTGGCGCCGATCCGAGATGCTCCGAGACCGTGACGCACCTCAAGGCTGGGTCGGAACTGAGGCCCTCGTACAGATACCGCAGGAAGTCGCGCCCGTCGCGAGGGTAGTACTCCCAGGCGTTCTCGCCGTCCAGGGCGATCGTGACCAGAGGAATCTCACCCGGCAGAGGTCTCTGGTCGCTCGGCAAGTGCGGTTCGCAGCTCGCGCAGGCGTCGAAGCAAGTCGGCCGCCGCATCCTTGGAATCCCACGACTTGTAGGTGAAGCCGATCAGATCGGAAAGTGCGTGGTCCCTAAAGACGATCGCCAGGCTGCGGCCTTCTCTTTCGAGACGGTAAGGCGCGTGGCGCGCTCCAAGTGCACGGTCGCCGCCGCGAGGCCTGGAAGCCTCGCCGGCCTTCCGCTGATACTGCGCATCTTCAACGGGGAGGGCCGCGGCGGTGCCCTCCGGCAGCTGCAGGGGAAGGTGCAGCCCTGGGCCAAGGCCGGTGACAGGCTCGAAGAATGGTAGCTCCGCGCCGGCGAGCGAGCGCGCCAGGACGCTTTCGTCCGAGATGGTCCACGTGATGCCCGCGTCCAGCAGCAACGGCAGTACGTCCTCCCCGACGGCCTGCTCGGAGCACCACATCCCGGCGGGGGGATTGCCGAACACGCGCTCGTGCTTGGCCATGGCCAAGCGGACATGTTCGGCCGCGTCCTCCGGGTGGGAGAAGCGCATGCAGGGCAGGATGGTGTCCCCAGCGGAAAGACGGGCAGAGTCTGAGTTGAGAAGAAGAGGCAGGATCGGATGGAAGAACGGGGCTTGTGGACAGCTCGACTTGGCCCCGGGAGGCGGCGTCGCGATAGGCGGGAATGATGCGGGCGAGAAGGTCGGCCTGGACATCGGCGACGACAGCCTTGTCTTCCTCGATGAAGTCGCGCCCTCGGCGCAGGAGGTCGGCGAGGGGACCGGTCTCCAAATCCCGCGGATCGAACCAGGCCAGATTGAACCAGATCTGGAGATCGCGGAGATCGGCCGCGGTGAAAGCGCGAGCACAGGCGTCCAGACCACCCGGCAACAGGGCCTCCTTCTTGAGGGCCAACTCCAGATAGCGGGGGTGGGCCCGGGCCCTCGGGTGGTCTGATCGCTCGCACATGAGGTCCACGAGAAAGACACGTTCTTCAGGGGACAGCTCGCTGGCCGGCTTGAGAGTGTGGTCCCAGTAGAGGTCGCGAAAGTCGCCGCTCGCGTACGCCTCCAGTTGTTCCACGAGCGATGGGACGAGATTGAACGTCTGGTGCAGATCGGGGAAATCGCGCCAGGGTCTCCACCATCTCGAGATAGTCCTTGAGGCCGTGTAACCGAGCCCAGGGCATCTCGAACGGACCCCTGCGTCCGAAGCGGTAGTAGGGCTGGTGCATGTGCCAGACGAACGCTATGTGAAGTGGTTCAGTCACCTGAAACGTGAGCCGCACGCGGGTCGTCGACCGGGGTCCGCGTAAGCACGGACGCCACGCCGGGAAGGCCTCGCTTCACGCGTACGCGTCCATGGCCCGGATGAAGTTCAGGTACACGCGCTGTTGCTCGGACAGAATCATGTCGGGGCCCAGTCCCCACCACTCGTCAGGAGTGAAGTACGCGGACACTTCCGCCTCTGAGCCGGTCCGGCCGGCCCATTGGATCAGGTGGAGGTTGTCCGACTGCAGCAGCCACAAAGCCAGGTCGGTGAGCGTGCGGTTCCCGGTCAGGCGGGCCTTGTGAAGGACCGAGTGCATGAGCCGGAAGATCGCCTGCTGCGAGGCGTTTCCCAGGAAGAACTCCATGCCTCCCTGGCCCGCCCAGGTGGTGCCGAACTCGGGCAGCGGCAGATCGGGAAGGAAGCGTCCGAAATCGGTCGACGGCCTCGCTCGGCAGCATCGAGCGGACGCCGAGCTTCTTGAGCTCCTCGCGGCAGCTGCTTCATGAACGAGAAGATGCCGGTGTCGATACTGTGGTGCTCGCCGAACGTCTCAAAATCCCATCCGATAAAGACGAAGTCACCCCAGGCGGCGCGCAAGTTCTTGGCATACGTTTCCGCGTGCAGGGGGAAGCCCGCCCATTTGCGGTCGCTGAAGCGGTAGCCGACGTCGTCGGAAAGCTCGTGGTGGCGGCAGAACAGGGCCAGATCGTGCCCGGCGTGGCTGTAGAGGTGGGTGGGCTCCCGCCATTCCAGCACCCAAGGCCTCCCGTCGAGCATCCCTCCGCGGTAGCCGAGCTGGTCCAGCGCAAAGTAGATCTCGTTGTTCATCACCATCTCGGTGGTGTCTGTGAAGTCGATCTGCTTGTCGAAGAACTCCTCTGCGTACGCCTTGCCGCGAAGCATCTCCTTCTGGAAGAGCTTGATATCCAGGGCGAAACGCGAAACTGTGGTACGGCTCCACCCCTATCAACTCGCAGTTGGGGTGGCGCGACCAGCTTCTCTGAAGCGGTCGGTCAGGGCGCGGTCCCATTTCCGCAACTGCCAGAGGAAGCTCACGGAAAAGCCCAGCGACAGCTTGAAGCCCTCGTCCAGCATGTCCAGGAACATCTCTGTGGCGGGGTAATAGCACCAGCGGGCCACCTTTTCGAAGTAACGGCGGTTCATGTCGTCGTCGAAGAGGTAGGCGGCCATCTGGCCTGGGGCGCGTGTCTCGGGGATCACCTGCGCGGGCAGCCTTACCCGCCGAGGCTGATGCACCACGCAGTATGTGACTACGTTCTCGGCCATGGGTCGGCGGTCAGAGCTCCCGCGGCCCTAGGAGGCGGACTTCGGAGGTTTGCAGTTTCCAGACTTCCGCGTGGCTGGTAAATCGGTCTTACGCGACAGAGAGGGGTCCGGTGCGGCCGGCGCGGACGGCCCGCATTCTGAAGCGGGAAGCTGAGGCCTTATCGGCAGCCCATGACCGACGGAGCGTCCCCCATATGCGGCCGATTGCCCTTGGTCGCGTGGTACGGTGTCGGCGGGGTCTGGGCCGGCCGCTCGGCTGGTTCCGCGGCAGCCGAGTCGGCGGAGTTCGCACCGGTAGAGACCGGGTTGCCGGGGATCCGCCGGCCGCGCGGCCGGCGGCCCGAGAAGCTTTGTCCGCGCCGGAAAGACCTGCGTCGCCGCGGCCTTTGCCCTGGAAGGTCGGCATAAGCGGCGGTTCGACCGGCGGCTCCACCAACTGCCGGCGGGAAACGTATTCCAACTTGCCGATAAGGTTGTCCTGGATCACGTTCTCCCAGCTAAAGCTGCGGGCGGTCTCCTGTGCATCTTCGCGGATACGGGCCGCTACCTCCGGGTGCTCGCCCAGGAAGTCCAGGGCGATGCCGATCTCGAACGGATCGTCCGTGTCCAAGACCACGGAATTGAGGAAAGGCACCGCGTAGTCTTCGCCCGTGGAACCGACGAAGACGATCCCTCCGGCGGCCATCACCTCGAGGCCCACCAGGCCGAAAGGCTCGTGCCCGGAGTTGGCCAGTACGGCGTCCGCCGCTGCGTAGAAGAGAGAGATGAGCTCGTCGCTCATGAAGCTGACGACGTTGTACACGTCGGCGGTAGGCAGTTCGCCGAACTGGGCAATGGACTCGTTCAGGTCGCGAGCCAGGCCGACATCTTGCACGACGCAGGCCCCGCTCTCGCGCCGTGGCCAGCACCTCAGCCCCGTGCGGTTCGATGCCCCCGCGGATGACCATGGCTACGTCCCGTCCGCGATTCTTCCTATCCGCTACCGCCTGGACCGCCATGTTCCAGCGCTTGTCGGGGCTGAAACGGCCTATTTTGAAGATGAGTTCGCGGCCCGAGAATTGTGCCTTCAGACGCCGAGCGAGCACCGGGTCGGCCACCTTGATGCGGTCGGCCGGAATGCCGTTGGGGATCACGAGGGGATTGACGCCCCGATCCCACATCACGTGCTTCATGTAGCGCGACACGGTGGTTATCTGTGTGCAGAAGTCCAGGCGCCGCCAGTCGATGCGATCGAAGCCCATGACGTTGTTGGCGTTCCAGAGGATGATCGCTTTGTCGCGCAGGCGTTCGGCCCAAAGCCGGTCGGAGAGCTGGCAGGTGGCGTAGGCGGTGTGCCACTCTTCCGCGAGGACGGCCGTGAGTTTGCCCGCGGCGGCAGCGGGCGCGACCATCCGGTTGACGACGAAGTCCGGCAGTTGCTCGTTCCAATCGACGAGCTTCGCCTCCTCGCCCTGGTAGACGCCGCCGGGATAATGCGCCGACAACCATTGCGACCAGCGGTACAGCGTCAGGTTCTCTGTAGGCGATTCCTCGCCCGGCAGTTCCGGGTCGCCGACGAAGACCTGGTGCGTGCGGAATCCTTGGCGTGCGAGCTCCAGACCCAACTCTTTCATGCGTACGCCAAGCCCGCCGGCCATCGAGTACTGGTCGGGGCCCTCGAACGAGAGCAGCACGAATTCAAGATTCTCCGGGTTCAGCCGGGGCAGGGTCTCCATGTCACCTCTCTGCGCCGCTTTGCGTCCGCTGTGTCTTCCGAGAGCGGGACTAGGATACCCCGGTTCATCCCTTGACATGCATATGTTCTCCTTCTGTGGTACCTTGCATCCTCGTACGCCCCAAAGAGGATGGAAAGGCAGATAGGCATGGCGATCAAGTTTCTCCTACCGGAAGACAGGATCCCGACGGCGTGGTACAACGTCGCGGCTGATCTTCCCTCGCCCCCGCCGCCGCCCCTCCACCCGGGAACGATGCAACCAGCCGGTCCTGAGGACTTGGCCCCATTGTTCCCGATGGGCCTCATCATGCAGGAGATGTCGCCGGAACGCATGATCGACATCCCAGATGAGGTCCGGGAGATCTACCGGCTGTGGCGCCCCACTCCCCTCATTCGGGCTGCTCGATGGGAAAAGATCCTTGGTACTCCCGCGAAGATCTACTTCAAGTATGAGGGTGTGAGCCCGGCAGGTTCGCACAAGCCGAACACAGCTGTGGCTCAGGCGTATTACAACAAGAAGGAAGGCATCACCAAGCTGACCACCGAGACCGGTGCCGGCCAATGGGGTTGCGCTCTCTCGCTTGCCTGCCAGATGTTCAACATGGAATGCCTCGTCTACATGGTGAAGGTCTCGTACTTCCAGAAGCCGTACCGCCGGAGCATGATCCGGGTCTGGGGCGCGGAAGTCATACCGAGCCCGTCCGACACCACCGCGTCCGGCCGCGCCATTCTGGCTCAGGACCCGGACTCTCCGGGCAGCCTGGGCATCGCCATCAGCGAGGCGGTGGAAGTGGCGGCACAGCGCGACGACACCCACTACTCGCTCGGCTCGGTGCTCAACCACGTGCTGCTGCACCAGACCGTCATCGGGCAGGAAGCGCTCGAGCAGATGGAGCTGGCCGGCGCGTATCCCGACGCCGTCATCGGATGCGTGGGCGGCGGCTCCAACTTCGCCGGCATCGCGTTCCCGTTCTTGGGCGAGAACCTCAAGAAGGGCAAGAAGACACGTCTCATCGCGGTCGAGCCGGCAGCGTGCCCGAGCATGACCAAAGGCTGCTACGCGTTCGACTACGGCGATACCGCCAAGCTCACGCCGCTGGTCAAGATGGACACCCTCGGCCACGACTTCATCCCGGCGGGCATCCACGCCGGCGGTCTGCGCTACCACGGGATGGCTCCCATGCTGTCGCACGCGTACCATCTTGGTCTGGTGGAGGCCCAGTCGGTCATGCAGACCGAGGCTTTCTCCGCCGGAGTCAGCTTTGCCCGGTCCGAAGGCATCATCCCGGCTCCGGAAAGCTCTCACGCCATAGCCGCTGTGAAACGGCTGGCCGACGAGTGCAAGGAATCCGGCGACGAAAAGACCATCCTGTTCAACATGAGCGGTCACGGCCACTTCGACATGGCCGCTTACGACGCGTACCTGGACGGCAAGCTTGAGGACTACGCGTACCCTGAAGAGAAGATCAAAGAAGCGATGAAGAACCTGCCCAAGATCTGAGGCAGACTTGACCCGGTCTCCGGCGACCGTCACCGCGCGCAGCGCGGGGCAACGAGGCCGGCTCTTCCGGGCGTAGGGGTCCTCCTCGTGAGAGGTCGGCCGTGAGTTTTCGGGTCAAGAATGATCGCGTTTTCTGGGCGGCGCCCCTGGCGGGGCGCCGCCCGTTTCTTCAAGGCGCCGATGAGGACTGCCGGTCTCCTGGCCAATACTGGCCAATAAGAATCTTCACATGCGAGACGAGTCGATCTTCAGGGTCCTGTAACTTGCTTTCCCTCAAGCTACTCGGTCGGGTCTACGGGGGCCGCGGCCAGTAACGCCATCATCTGCTGAGCATTGCGCGGCGCGTAGTCCGCGAAGCAGTTGTTGAACATCACGTAGGTGGTCCTGGCGTCTTCGCGCAGTTGCTGGATCGGTCCTGCCCACTCGGCCAACTCGGCCTCGGAGTACAGGTAGTTGAAGCGCTCGGCGGCCGTGGCGACGCGGGCGTTCCAGGTGGCTGCATTGCGGCCGTGGAAGCGGACATAGGAGATGTCGGACGTGGCGGCGCTCAACGGCGGCAGGACCGTGGAGCCCGCCAGCCGCGGCTCGTCTACGCACGTGTAAGCCGCGTCCAACGAACTGAGGAGCGAAAGTGTCGTCTCCAACTCCTGAGGCTCCAGCCAGGACGCATGCCGGAACTCCACCGCCACCCGGTCCCGCGCCAGCAGACCGACGGCCTCTTTGATGTACTCCCGGTTCGCGGCGTTGGCCACGAAGTACGGTGGGAATTGCAGGAGGATCACGCCCAGTTTCGCTTCGCGCCTCAATGGCTCCAGCGCCTCGGAGAACAGGTCAAACACCCTCTGGCGCAACCCCGGCGACGGGTGGAGGATCCGGCCGTGCTGGTCGAGCTCGAACGTCCGCGCCGTCCGGACGGGGGCCGGCAACTGCTCCGGTCTCACTCCGTGCCGGGTAAGCATCGCAAAGGCTTTGATATGAAAAACAAAATCTGGCGGCGTTCTTTCCACCCAGAGTTCGGCTGTGCTCGAGGTCGGGAGTCCGTAGAACGTGGAGTCGACCTCGACGGTATCGAAGTAGCTTGCGTAATAGCGGAGCCGCTCCGCGGCGGAATGGATGGAGGGTGGGTACCAGGCCCTCACCATGGTAGGGTCGGTCCACGAACATGTGCCTACTCGGACGTGTCCCAGCATGCGCCAAGGATATACTGGACAGCCTGCGATTGCAGCGTGTGGGATAGTCGTGCGCAGGCACGCGCGGTGCGCCCCAGGGCACCGGTGAGTCGCGAAGGATCAGTCGAAGTCACGCAAGCGAGGTAATCAGATGCCGGATGCCGGTCTCACTTCAGATCATGTTCTGTCCGGGTCCTCCGAGGCAGCGGCGAGTTCCGCCCACGACCGGGCGAAGCCGCGGCTCTTCCTCAGCCGTTTGATCCCCGAGCCGGGGCTGCGGTTGGTGCGGGAGGCTTTCGAGGTGATCGGAGGAACGGAAGACCGCCCCGCCACGCGCGAGGAACTTCTGGCCAACATCGGCGACGTGGACGCGATGCTGTGCCTGCTCACCGAACCCGTCGACAAAGAGGTCATCGCCGCCGCTGGGCCGCGGCTCAAGGTGATCTCCAACATGGCCGTCGGCTTCGACAACATCGACGTAGCGGCGGCGTCGGCCCGTGGCATCGTCGTCACCAATACGCCCGGCGTGCTCACCGAGGCCACGGCGGATCTCACCTGGACGCTCATCCTGTCTCTCTCGCGCCGGGTGGTCGAGGGCGATCGCCTGGTGCGCGAGGGGCATTTCCCCCCGTGGGGACCGTTCGTGCTGCTGGGCAAGGAGGTGTCCGGCGCGACCTTGGGGATCGTCGGGATGGGCCGCATCGGGCAGGCGGTGGCTCGGAGGGCGATGGGGTTCGGCATGCGGATCCTGTACGCGGAGTACAGCGGCCCGCTCAGTGACGCTCAGGTACCCTGCGGCGCCCGCTGGGAGTATCGCGAGAGCCTCGAAGACGTCCTGAGGGAATCTGACATCGTCACCGTGCATGTGCCGCTCAACGCGCAAACGCGGCATCTCATCGGCGAGCGCGAGTTCCGGGTCATGCGCGAGGGCTCGTTTCTCATCAATACCTCTCGCGGTCCTGTCGTGGACGAAGCGGCACTTGTCGAGGCGCTACGCAGCGGGCACATCGGGGGCGCGGGATTGGACGTCTACGAACGGGAGCCGGAACTGGCTCCGGGCCTGGTGGAGTTCGACAATGTGGTGCTGCTGCCTCATCTGGGGAGCGGCACCGTGGAGACGCGCGGCCGCATGGCGGAGATGGCCGCTCAGAACGCGATAGCCGTGGTGCGTGGAGAGCCTGCTCCAAGCGTGGTCAATCCCGAGGTTCTTACCCGCGGACGATGAGTTTGGCGCGGGGCAGTATCATTGGATCGGTCATGGGGCCGTCAGCGTGACACTGAGCGGGAACTGACGAGGGGGCATGCTGCACGTGAAGCGATATTTCCGGTCTAACGAGCTCTAGGAGGGATGCCGTGGCGGGACTTCATCGTCCCGGTACGTTCGAGAGCCGGGACGCACGGGCCGGGCGATCCCGGCGCCCGCGCTTCGCGGGCGCGGCCCTGCCGGTCGCGCTGGCTCTGGTGCTCGCGGCCGGCGTCCTTTGGTCTGTCGGTTGTTCGAAGGGCAGCGACGACAGTGGGAAAAGCTCGTCGAGCACAACGAGCAAGCCGTCGGGCGATGTGCAGGGTCAAGTAGGCACGCCCTTGGCCGTCGGTGACGTCCGCATCACGGTGAACGCGCTGGAGGCGACGCTCAACCCGTCGTTCCCTTCACAGCGCATGAGCGACCAGACTCCGGTGCCTCCGGGGGCAGAGGATTCCTTCTACCAGGCGTTTGTGCGCATCGAGAACCACGGCACTATGCCGGTGCGCGTCGATGGGCTCGACTTCTACTGCTTGGTGGGCGATTCCTCGTATCCAGTCGACGCTACCCGCTCGGGCCCCGAGGCCCGCAGCCTGCTGCATGGGACCTCGCTGGACATTGTGCTCACCTTCCTGGCCCCCGCCGGTTTCGAGCCTGTGCTCGTGTACAGGCCCCCCTGGTACAGCGGCTCGATCCGAATCTCGCAACCTGCGGAGACCACCACCTCTTCGCAGCCGGGGCTCAGGCCGCCGGTCTGTAGCTCCCGCGAAAATGACGAGAGCAAGTATCGCCAGAGTTCGCGCTTGGTCTCCCGCGCCGGATCTGGCCGGACTGCGCGCCGGACCGGGGATCGTCAGTCTAACGCCAGGCTACTGCCCTCAAGGGCGCGCCATCCACGCCCGCGATCGCCAGAGGAAGGAACGCGCAGGTGACCGGTCCGGGCCCCAGTTCGTCCAGATTGCAGAGCCCCTCGGCCAATAGAACACCGTGCCCAAGCAAGAGTTGATGCACGGGATATCCGTATCCGTGCGCACTCTCACCGGGATCGAGGCTGTCGCTGTCGGTGCCCACGAGGACCACGCCGGCATCCAGTAGCAGTCGAGCCGCGTCCTCGGTTAGCAAGGCGCCCTCGGTCCAGAGCAGGGCCATGTCGCCTCGCATCAAGGGGCAGTTTCTCAACCGCTCGGCCAGGAAAGTGGCATCTACCCAGACCGGGCTCGGGCCTACAGCCGGCTCGGGACTAGGCCGGCCGAGGCCCAAAACGGGCCCCGCAACGGTCGGCCCAGCGCTCCCCGCAACTGTCGGGGTGCTCTCAGCTCCGCCCGGGTTAGCACCCATCGGCCCAGCAGGCCCTAACTCGGCCGGTGCAGCCTCCGGAGCGAGTGCCGCCCCGGTCGGTGCCGGAGGCCGGTCCTCGCGTCCCCCCGGCCGCGTTCGCCTAAGGTCCACGATCACACCTCGGCCCACGAACCGCCCGGCGGGAAACTCATCGAGCGTCGCTCCCTCGGGGAAGAAATGACGTGGGGCATCCAGATGGGTGCCGGAATGCGAGCCCACGCAGATGCGGCTGACTTCGAATCCGTCCTCGTCGTGAGTACGGACCCGCTCGATGGCGACAGGCGGATCCCCGGGAAACACCGGCATTCCCGAGACCAGCGGACGAGTAAGATCGACGACTTTCATCGGCAGGTGAAACTCACTGTGGAAGAAGATTTGTAACTAAATGTGCGATAAAGTGTGAAACTGACTGTGGGATGCAGCGTGACACGTAATGTGCGCTTCAACATGAAACGAATCGAATGGAGTTCGGCGGCGCCACGTAGGCGGTGGCCTTCATTTCAGGAGATCGAGCAGGAACACGAGATCTTCTTCCGCGTGTATCGCGTGGTAGAGCTTGGCGGGCATGTAATAGAAGGAGCCCGGCACCCCTTGATGTACGTCGTCGCCAAGCGTGATGGCCGCTTTGCCGCTGAGCACCTGGATGGTGGCCGCGGTGCCGGCGGCGTGGCCCGACAGCGACTGGCCTGCCACCATGCAAAAGAGCACGATCTTGATCTCCGGGCAATCGACCAGGGTCTTGCTGACGATGCCCTTCTCGGCGAACTGGACTGCTTCCTCCAGGTTGCCCACCCAGGGTTTGGAGCAGTCGTGTTTGGTATCTTCCCGATCGGCCATCGTAGCCTCCTTGTTAGACGGCGATTTCGAAGGTGCATGTGCTCCCGGAAGGCGGTGCCGACCCCGAAAGCAGGTGCCGGCGTTGCAGTGCGTGCCGATCAGGCCGCCGGATACGTCGTCGGTAGGCCTGTCGCCTCGCGCACTCGTTCCATGACCTGTTGCGCCACGGCCCGTGCCCTGCGGCCGCCCTCCGTGAGCACGTCCGAGACATATCCGGGATCGCCTTCCAGCTCACGCCGGCGCTCGCGAAATGGGGCGAAGTACGCGTCACAAAGCTCGAGCACGCGCTTCTTGACATCTCCGTATCCCATGCCTCCCGCGCGGTAACGGGCTTCCCACTCGGCCACCTCGCCGGGGCTGGCCAACAGTTTGAGCAATAGGAAGGGGGTCGACGTGTCCGGATCCTTGGGAGCCTCGACAGGCGCCGAGTCGGTGACGATCGACATCACCCTTTTCTTGAGTGCGTTGCCTTCCTCGAAGATCCCGATCTCGTTGCCGTAACTCTTGGACATCTTCCGGCCGTCCAACCCTGGGACTATGGCGGTGGAGTCCAGAATGTATGGCTCGGGGATCACAAAGACCTCGCCGAACTGCTGGTTGAACTTCCCGGCTATGTCGCGGGTCATCTCGATATGCTGCTTCTGATCCTGGCCGACTGGGACGAGTTCCGCGAGGTAGATGAGGATATCCGCCGCCTGGAGTACCGGGTAGGCAAACAAGCCGTGATTGGGGCTCAACCCTTGGGCGATCTTGTCCTTGTAACTCACGGCGCGCTCCAACATCCCCATCGGGGTGACGCACGAGAGGATCCAGGCGAGCTCCGTGACCTCGGGGACGTCCTGCTGGGTGAAAAGCGTGGCATGTTCCGGGTCCAGGCCCAAGGCGAGGAAATCGAGAGCTACCCCGAGCGTGTATTCACGAAGCAGCGCGGCATCCTGGACCGCGGTGAGCGCGTGATAGCTGGCAACGAAGTAAAAAGCCTGATTGTCCGCCTGAAGCTGGATGTACTGGCGGATGGCCCCGAAGTAGTTTCCGATGTGGGGCCGGCCGGAAGGTTGTATCCCTGAAAGTATTCGCATGTCTTCCCCGTGCTCGCGGCCGCGCGGTCACCCGCGGCCTGGGTCAAGGCGCTTGGTATGGCCGGCCTGCTTGGTATAGCCGGCCTAGTTTAGCGAACGTGTCACTCTACCGGCAATCGCTCAGGGGAGAACGTGAACCATGCCACGAGGCCCGAAGCGAGGATCACGCAACCGGCGACGACGAGCGAGATGCTTACGCCTGAGTGCACCGCGTCGTAGGCGGCGTTGATGACCTTGGCCACAACGGGGCCATATTGCTGCTGAGCGCTAGCGCTTCCACCCGAGACCTGCCCCGTCTCAACGGCGTTTATGACGACACCACGGAACGCCTCAGGCACGCCCAGCTGGATCAGGCGCTGCGTAAGGTAGTTGGTGAGCTGGGCGTTGAAAAGGGAGCCCAAGGCGGCCACCCCGACCACGGTGCCCACCTCGCGGCTGGTCGTGGTCGCCGAGGCCGCCATGCCGGAGTATCTGGCCGGGATGACCGACAGCGCCACCGAGGTGATCGGCACCACGGCGATTCCGAAGCCGATGCCCGCCAGCATGAGCGAAAGGGCCAGGGAATAGAAGTGGACATTTCCCCGCATCGACAGTTCGGCGAATATCACTCCGATGCCGGCCGCGAGACAGCCCACCGCCACCGGTAACCGCGGCCCTCTCTGGCCGACCCATCTGCCCGAGAAGGTGGAGGCCACGATCATTGCCACCGCCATCGGGCCGAATAGCCCAGCGAGACGATAGGCCGTATACCCCTGCACCACTTGGAGATAGAGCGCGGTCAGGAAGAAGATGGAAAAGATGCCGAAGTACGCGGCAAAAGCAACCGTGAGCGAGCCGGAAAAAGCCGGCTTGCGCAGGTACTTGACTCGCAGCATGGGCGCTTTGGCACGGCTCTCGACAAACCCAAACAGGCCGGCCGTCACCACACCTATCACGAAGAGCGCGATGATATGGGGCGCGCTGTACCCGGCTGTTTCTCCGAGAATAACCGCGAAGATCAGCGTGCCCAGCGCGATGGGCCCCAGGAAGAAGCCCAGGTAGTCGAAGCTCTTCGACGCCTCGGGGTCCGCACTCTCGGGGATGGTGGTGATCGCGGCGGCTATCGCCACTACGCCGGCGGCCAGGTTGAACCAGAAGATGGCCCGCCAGCCGCCCGCGCCAACAAGGAGCCCACCGATGACCGGCCCCATCGCCAGAGCGAGTCCGGCGATGGCCGCCCACACGCCGAGAGCCCGAGCCCGCTGACGCCTGTCCGGATAGACGTGTCGGATAATGGAGAGCGTCCCGGGTTCGCAGGCTGCCGCGCCCAGACCCATGATCGCCCGCGCGGCGATAAGGACGGGGATGTTCGGCGCGAGAGCGCCGAGCAGCGACCCCGCGATGAACACCGTGACGCCGAAGAGCATGACCTTCTTGCGGCCGAGCCTGTCTCCCAGCGTGCCGGCAGCGAGCATGAAGGCCGCGAAGACAAGTGCGTAACCGTTGACCACCCATTGCAGCGACGAGACCCCGGCGTGCAGCGTTCCCTGCATGTCGGCGAGGGCGACGCTCATGATGGTCGTATCGAGGAACGTCAGGAAGAGGATGACGCTGATAGTGGTCAGTGTGCGACGCGAACCCCTCAGCGACGGGATCGCTTCAGTGTTAGCCATCGGGCCTCCCCGAGTCCTCGATTATCGCGGGCTACGTTGTGGAAGGAGTTGCCGCGCCCTGTTCGAGCTGAAGCAGGGCCTGGAAGCTCGCGTCGCTGACTTTCCACACGCCGTCCTGCAGCACGGCCTGCCCGGTCTGATCGGGAAGCGCTACAGCGCCGCCCACGCGAGGGAGTATTTGACCGTCGCGGTGGTGGCCGAATCGACCGTCACCGACGACACGATCGCCGTCACCGACTTGGCCAACGCCGAACTGGTTTGCGCTTGGATCTGCGCCGCGAACTGCTGGCCGTTCTCGAGAAGCGCGATCTTGTCCGCTGCCGCGCCGCTGCCGTCGAAGAACTTGACCCAGTTGGCCGTGATCGTAGCCACGGCATCCGACGAAGCGCCAGCAGTGGTGCTCGCTCCCCCAGGGGCGGTGGTGGTGCTGGCCGCAGTGGTGGTGGTCGCACTTGCGGCAGTGGTAGTTGTGATCGAGGCAGTGGTCGTGGTCGTCGACCCTCCGCAGGCGGCCACCAAGACCACCAACCCCAAGATGACCAACCCGACCAGCGCAACTCGAACCGACAGGTGCTTGATGCCCCGCATTCCGTATCCCTCCTGTTTTTTCTCCCGACCCTCCCCGATCCCCTGGCCGGCGAAAGCTGCAGGCTTATCGTCTGCTCGGGAAAACCGGTGGCAGGCCCACGACATTGCGCCCATTCTCCCTATCAAACTCGAATGTTGCAAGCTCGAACACAAACGCGTCGGAAACCGGGGTGGCGTGCGGCTCGGGGAACATTCCTGGCGTTGTCGGGCCCACTGTGGCAAAATCGAGACTAAGCGCGGGTAACACGCGCGAACATAGCTGCAACTAAGGTGACCGCTGTCGTTCCGCTCTCTTTCTCATGGCGGACGGCACGGTATAAGCTCTAGTGATCCAGCGACGATCCCGCGTGGCTTCGGGGCATTCGCCGTTGGGTCGCTTTTTTGTTTGCGGAGTCAGGCGTAAGGTGGCATGTGGTTCTGGCGTGGATCGGGCGCTTGGATGGCGGCGCGATGGGTCCGGAGCCAGTCTGGGCGCGACACGAGGCTCGCCGGTGGGCGGCCGAGTGAGGGAGGAGAAGGCTATGAGGGAACTGGACGTCGGTCGGGTCTCTGAGGCGGTGGCGAAGCTGGCCATGGACGCCTGCTACAACATCGGCGACGATGTGGTGGCTTTCTTCGAGAAGGCTGCCGAGCGCGAGGAGTCTGAAACCGGCAGGGACATCTTCAGGCAGCTTCTCGAGAACGCGAAGATCGCCCGCGAAAAACCGCTCCCGCTTTGCCAAGACACGGGTCTTGCCGTTGTCTTTCTGGAGGTCGGCCAGGACGTGCACCTGGTGGGCGGCAGCCTGGAAGAGGCGGTAGACGAGGGCGTGCGCAAGGGTTACACGGAGGGTTTCCTCCGCAAGTCCGCGGTGGCCGATCCCATCGGGGCCCGCAAGAACACCGGTGACAACACGCCGGCCATGCTCCATACCCGCATCGTGCCCGGCGACAAAGTACGCGTGATCGTGGCTCCCAAGGGCGGCGGCGCGGAGAACATGAGCGCTTTGGGCATGCTCAAGCCGTCGCAGGGACGCCAGGGCGCGATCGACTTCATCGTGGACACCGTCAGCAAGGCCGGTCCCAACCCCTGCCCGCCCATCATCGTGGGAGTGGGGCTCGGCGGCACCTTCGAGAAGGCGGCGTATCTGGCGAAGAAGGCTCTGCTTCGCGAGATAGGCTCGACGAACCCGAACCCGCGCCTGGCCGAGCTGGAGGACGAGCTGGAGACCAGAGTGCAACGCGCTGGGCATCGGACCGGCCGGACTGGGCGGCACCATCACCGTCATGGACGTGTTCGTGGAGGAATTGCCTGCGCACATCGCCAGCATGCCGGTGGCTGTGAATATCCAGTGTCATTCGGCCCGCCACAAGGAGGTGGTGCTCTGATGGACCGCACCATCACTCCGCCGCTCACCGACGAGGTCATCGAGAGTCTGCACGCGGGCGACCGCCTGCTCATCACCGGCGTCATCTACACGGGCCGCGACGCCGCGCACAAGCGGCTGGTGGAACTCGTCGACAAGGGCGAGCCGCTCCCCATCGACTCGCGCGGCCAGATCATCTTCTTCGTCGGCCCCACGCCGCCAAGGCCCGGCGATGTCATCGGGTCGGCGGGACCTACCACCTCGGGCCGCATGGACGCCTACTCGCCCAAGCTCCTCGACCTGGGCCTCAAGGCCATGATCGGCAAGGGCGTGCGCAACGAGGCGGTGCGCGAAGCCCTCAAGCGCAACAAGGCCGTTTACCTGGGCGCCACCGGCGGCGCCGGCGCCCTCCTCGCCCAACGGATCACCTCAGCCAAGGTGGTCGCCTACGAGGAACTGGGCCCGGAAGCGATCCGAGAGCTAACAGTGCAAGATTTTCCCGTAGTGGTGATCAACGACATGTATGGAGGAGACCTCTACGCCGAAGGCCGCAAGAAGTACGAAAGGAAGGTGGATTCTTGAGCGTGAAGAACCGCGCGACGGCCAACGTCGGGGCCGGCCTGTGGAAAGCGACGGGCATGTGGGCCTGGCTGCTCTTCCGCATCAGCGGCGTGATCCTGGCTCTGTACCTGTTCTTGCACATCGTCGTGATCTCTACCGGGCGGTGGACTGCGTCCGGCAAGACCCTGAACAGTCTGATGAAGTTCTTCGACCACCCGGCGTTGGTGGTGCTGGATCTGGCGCTGGTAGTGGCCGTTCTCTATCACGCGCTGAACGGGGTGCGCATCATCCTGATGGACCTGGGCATAGGCACCAAGCAACACAAGCTCATGTTCTGGTGCGCCATGGGGGTCGTGGTGATCTGCTTCGCCATCTTCGCCTGGGTGGCCTTCACGTTCATCGCGACCGGTAAAGGAGCCCTGAGTTGAGAGCCGAGGCTGTCTCTAAGCACAGAGGGGGCATGTGGGCTTGGCTCTTCCAGCGCGTCACGGCCGTGCTGCTGATCGTGATGCTGGCCATCCACCTGACCGTCACCCACCTCTACAACATCGGGAAGATCGACTACGACACCATCGGCGCCCGGGTGGCCCACGCCGGCTTCACGGCCGTGGACATCATTCTATTGGGGGCCGGTATCTTTCATGCCCTTAACGGCCTGCGCATGGTGCTCATGGACTACTGGTTCACCTCGCGTGACCGGGCCCGCATCCTGACCATCGTGTTCTGGGTGATCGGGATCGTGGCTCTGGCATACGGGATCTGGGCGCTCTGGCCCTGGATCGGCTATCAGGTGAGGTGAGCAAACCATGATCTATCACGAAATGATCGTTGTAGGGGGAGGCCTGTCCGGCCTCCGCGCCGCTATCGAAGCCAAGAAAGCCGGCCTCGACGTGGCGATACTCTCGCAGGTGCACCCGGCGCGCAGCCACTCCGGGGCGGCCCAGGGCGGCATCAACGCCGCGCTGGCCAACGACCCGGCCGGCGCCGACGACACCTGGGAAAAGCACGCGTTCGACACCACCAAGGGCGGCGACTACCTGGGCGACCAGGACGCCATCGTGCAGATGACCAAGGATGCCATCGGCTGTATCTTCGAGATGGACCACTGGGGCTGCCCCTTCAGCCGGTATGACGACGGGCGCATCGCCCAGCGGCCGTTCGGCGGGGCGGGCTACCCGCGGTGCTGCTACGGCGCCGACAAGACCGGCCATTATCTGCTGCAGACCCTGGTAGAGCAGGCCTATCGGCATCAGGTGAAGTTCTACACAGACCAGTACGTGGCCCGGCTGATCGTGCACGAGGGCGTCTGCGAGGGCGTGGTCGCGTACGACATGGTCCGCGGCGGTTTCGAGGCCTTTAGCGGCAACGCCGTAGTGATCGCCACCGGCGGCGCCGGTCGCACGTACATCAACTCCACCAACGCCGTGATCAACACAGGCGGCGGGATGGCCATGGCCTACCATGCCGGGGTCCCGCTCAAAGACATGGAGTTCATCCAGTTCCATCCCACCGGGCTTTTCTCGACGAACATCCTCATGACGGAAGGCGCCCGAGGCGAAGGCGGCTACCTCATCAACGACTCGGGCGAGCGCTTCATGGAGCGTTACGCGCCCAAGTTCATGGAGTTGGCGCCACGCGACATCACCGCCCGCTCAATCCAGACCGAGATCAACGAAGGCCGGGGCATCGGTGGCAAGGGCTATGTCTACCTCGACCTGCGCCACCTGGGGGCGGAGAAGATCCTGGAACGCCTGCCCGGCATCCGCGACCTGGCCATCCACTTCGAAGGCGTCGACCCCATCGAGGAGCCGATCCCGGTGGTGCCCAGCCAGCACTACACCATGGGCGGTATCGACACCAACGTCGACGGGGCCACGCCCATGCCGGGCCTGTACGCCGCCGGGGAATGTGCCTGCGTGTCTGTGCACGGAGCCAACCGGCTGGGCGGAAACTCACTGCTGGAGACCATCGTCTTCGGCCGCCGTGCCGGTGCGGAAGCCGCGCGGTATCTGTCTTTGCTCGGCGCAAAACGTACGAGCGCCCGCACCGCGGATAGCGTGGTCCTCGCCATGGAAAACAAGGTCAAGGAACTCGGCGAGCGGAAGGGCAGCGAAGACGCCTACGCCATCCGCGCCGAGATGACGTCCATCATGAAGGAGCACTTCGGCGTCTTCCGCGATGGTCCCACCATGGAGCCGGGGTACGAGAAGCTCGTCTCTCTCAAGGACCGCCTGGCGAGAGCCGGCCTTCGCTACACCGGCAGCGTGTTCAACCTGGACATGATCCGGACGGTCGAGCTGGAAGGCATGCTCGACGTCGCACTTGCGATCGGCGCCGGCGCCGTGGCGCGCACGGAGTCGCGCGGCGCTCACTTCCGCACGGACTACAACACCCGCGACGACGTGAACTGGCTCAAACATACCTTGGCGTACTATCAGCCCGGTGTGGCCGGCCCACGGCTCGATTCGAAGCCCGTGCAACTCGGCCACTTCGAGCCACAGGAGCGGAAGTACTGATGCCAGACCTAAAGATCCGCATAAAGCGTCAAGATCCCGGCAAGGGTTCGGAGCCCCGCTGGGACGAGTTCACCGTTCCCTTCGAGGGCGCCTTCACGGTGCTCGAGGCGCTCTTCTACATCCAGGAGCATCTCGACGGCAGCCTCTCCTTCCGGTATTGCTGCCGGGCGTCGGTGTGCGGCAGTTGCGCGTGTTACATCAACGGTGCCTACCGCCTCGCCTGCCAGACCAACGTGAACCATCTGAAACCCGGCGTGGTGACAGTGGAACCGTTGCCACACCTCACGGTCTATAAAGATCTTGTCGTCGATCTGGACGATTTCTTTGCTAAGTACGAGTACATAAAACCCTGGCTTATCCTGAAATCGCCGGAACCCGAGAGAGAGATCCTACAGTCGCCCAAGGACCGCAAGAAGTTGGATATGCCCACCGACTGCATCTTGTGCGGCTGCTGCTACTCGAGCTGTCCCTCGGTGTGGGGCGAGGAAAACTACCTGGGCCCGGCCGCGCTGCTGAAGGCCCACCGGTTCGAGGTTGATTCCCGGGACGAAGCCCGGAAAGACAGGCTGCCGCTCTTCGACAACGAGCGCGGGGTCTATCGTTGCCATACCATAATGAATTGCGTGGAAGCCTGCCCGAAGGAACTCAACCCCACGGAGGGCATCCAGTGGCTCAAACGGGCCGCCGTGCGTCGCCGGCTCTGGGGAAGACTCAAGTAGGAAACCGCCGCCGGGCCGCGAACTATCTGCGGCCGACGACGGTGATACCAAGGGAGCGTCGAGGCTGGGTTCCGCCGGGCGAACATTGGGCCCGCGCGCGATGCCGGCCTCCGCTCCCTTGTTTAGGACCTCCAGGGCGCGTCTGATCTCAGTGACCCGGGCTCCCGCGGTTCTTGGGGATGAGAGTGCGTCAGCCAAAAAAGCGAGGACAAAAGCATGCCCCTGATTATCGTCAAGATGCTCACCGGCAGGACGGCCGAGCAGAAGCGGGCATTGGCCGAAGAGATCACCGAAGTGGTGGTCCGCGTTGCGAAAACCACGCCGGACCAAGTGGACGTGGTCATCGAGGAGCACGAACCAGGCAACTGGGCGAAAGCGGGCGTGCTCTTTTCGGACAAGTAGCCGGTCGCTGCGTCTGGCGCAGTCCGGTTCGGCGCGAAGAGTGTCGCGCCCGCGGGCGACGCCCCGCGTCCTGTGCGTTAGCTTGCGCGCACCCGCGGCACGGTGATGCTCGACTCGAGCAGGAACAGCACCTTCGCGCCCGGTCCTTTCTTGAGCAGCGCGGCGTCGACGGCTGCTTGCACACTCGTGAAGGGCAGGAAGAAAATCGAGCGCATCCGCTCCGGGGACAGCGAGCTCACGATCCAGATGTCGCCCTGCTGAAGCACGCGTGCGATGCCCGTGGCCTGCTGCAACCCCAGCTTGTACTCGCTACGGGTGGCGTCTTCCAGCACTTGGTCGGGCGAGTCGGCGGCCGCTAGGAGATCGACGAGAGTGGTGTTGTCGCCCAGACCATGCGGGCACTCAGAGACCACGATAAGGATGCCGCCGGGTTTCAGAGCGAGGGCCCCACTGCGGATGGCCTTGTTTGTCTGGTATAGGTTGCAGTCCATGGGGTGCGGAGCGACGCTCACCACGATGTCGTAGGCCTCATCCAACTCGAGTACGAACTGCCGGTCCGCGACGGCGACCGCTTTACGGAAGCTATCTTCGAGCGCGCCGCCGGCGGCGAATCCGATGCCGTGGTCCTCGTCCAGCACCAGCTGAATCGAGTAGAGGTGCTTGTCACGGGCGACGAGGCGCGTCGCCTCGTCCAGGTCCTCGTGGACGGGGTTGCCTTCCAGTATCAGCGTGTCGGAGCCGTCGTGCAGCGAGTGCATGTGGTTGAACTTGACCGTGTCGTAGCCGGCAAGACCCGGAAACAGCGACTTGCGGCCACCGGTGTACCCGGCGAAGTAGTGCGGCTCCACGGAGTTGATGGAGATGACACTGCGGGCCTCGGCCAGCAGCCGGTTCACCCAGAGTTGATTGCCTCGCGAGGTCTCGCCGGCGAAGACGAGGCTGTCGCGGTCTTTGCAATCGTGCGAGAAGATCCGGTCGGCGTGCTTCTCGGCCACCTCTTCGCCGAAGATGGTGACCAACTCCTGGGGACTCGCCACCCGGTGCGTCCCCGTGGCGACCACGAAGGCCAGCTCACGGCCGCGCGCCTGCGGCGCGCCGGCCCCGGGGTTGGGGCCCGTGGCCGCACTCTCGTCCGCGCCGGAGCCGGAGCCGGCGCCCGGGTCGGCGTTCGCACCGTCCTCTCCGCCGGCCAGCCAGCGTTCGAGGTCGCCGGCGATGAGTCGCATCACCGCGGCGGTGGGCGTGGGCCGGGTGGCGTCGTTGGCTATGACCAGCATCGGCGACGGGGCGTGTTCTAGAAACTCACGGAAGGTCGGCCGCGACTCGTCCAACGCGCGGCGCAGAGCGCCCCCGGGGTCAGTGGCGCGCTCGGTCTTGGCCGTGAGCACACCGCCGACCCGCCGCGAGTCTATGTCGACCGGGACGGTACCTGTCCCCCAAGGAACGTCGATACGCATGTCTCTCTCCTAGCCTCTTGGTGGTATGTTCGGCCGGCCTTCAACGGTGGGAAGCCCGTAGGCCTTGGCGAGAAGTTCCGCTGGGTGTGCGGTGGGTATTCCGGTAGCCGCGCCAATCTGCATGCGACAGGTGGAGCATTCGGATGCCACGAGGTCCGGCGCCGTCTCGGCGACCTTGTCGAACAGCGGCTTCCCGGTCCGCATCGAGAAGTCGAACGTGCCGGCCTTCATGCCGAAGGTGCCGGCCATGCCGCAGCAGCCGGAATCGAGATTGACCAGATCCAGCTCCGGGATCTCGCTCAACAGCACCAGTCCCGGGTTGCCGATCTGCTGGGCTTTGAGGTGGCAGGGCTGATGGTAGCCGACTCTGAGGCGCAGCGGACCGGCCTGGGGGCTGGACTCCGGGCGGTCGGCGCGAAGGCGGACCAGGAACTCGCCCAGGTCTCGTGTCGCGTTGGCCACTTCGGAGCACGCTGGACTGCTGACGTAATCCGGATAGTGCACCTTGAAGGCGAACGTAGCCGTGGGCTCCGAGCTGATCAACACGCAGCCGTTCTTAACGAAGGGGAGCATACGCTCGAGGTTGTAGGAAGCCGCGGCCTGGGCCCGCTTCGCGTACCCGTAGAGCATCTCCGGGATGCCGCTGGCTCTCTGGTCTGGGAAGACAACCCGGACGCCGTGGCTCTTGAGTAGGTCCTCCACGATGAGCGCGAGTTGCGGGTCGTTGTAGTTGGCGAACACATCGTAGAAAAGAGCGACTGTGGGTCCTCTTGACCGGGTGCCGGTGCCCGCCGGCGACCCGCCCGGCTCGGCCGTGGTCCCCGGCTCGGCGGCCGCCGTGGGCGACGCGGCGACGCGGCCGGCCTCGTTGGCTTCGGCCTCCCACTCGCTGTAGACGTCCCCGCGTGCCGCCACGATCTGTGCGAAGGTGCGGCGGGCGAACGGAGCCATGGTGCGGCGACGGTCTATGCCGACGATGCGCTCGCCGGCCCGGCGCAACATGCCCTGGTTCAGCAGCCGGTTGGCCAGAGGCGCCGCGAGGTGCCCGGCCTGGGAGACCATCTCCGCGTGACCGAGGGTCCAATCCACCGGCGTGCCGGGGTGCGCGGCCCTATACTTGCTCTTGGCCTCAAGCATCAGCTTGGGGATATTCACCCGCGAGGGGCACTCGACGGCGCACATCCCGCACACTATGCAGTAGTCGGTGACTTCTTTAGCCGCAGTCAGGGCATACGTGCTCTCCGGGTCCAGTCTCCCGGTGATGATGTTGCGCAAGAGATTGGCCTTGGCGCGCGGCGATGCGTGCTCTCGGTGGGTGGCCTTGAACGTGGGGCACATAGTGGTAGCGACCAGACTTTTGCATTGCCCACACCCGTGGCACTTCTCGATCTCGTGCTCGAACTCGTTCTCGGGGAAGTTCAGGATAGGGTGCTGCTCGAACGTCCAGTAGTCGGTGCCGTAGCGCAGGTTGCGGGCAAGGCCGCCGGATTCGCCGGGAAGGGCGATCTTCTTGCCTGGGTTCAGGATCTCAAGCGGGTCGAATGCACCTTTGATGGTCTCGAAGATGCCGTAGATCTCGTCTCCGTACATACGGCGAACGTAGGGAGAACGGAGGAGCCCGTCTCCGTGCTCGCCGGACATGGTGCCTTTGATGGCAAGCACGTAGTCGGAGACTTCGTCGTAGATGCCTTGGAGCGAGCGGAGGTCTTCCGCGTTCTTGGGATCGAGCATCGGGCGGCAGTGGACGTTGCCGTCGCCGGCGTGGCCAAAGATGGCGGCGTCGACGTTGCGGCGGGCGAACATCTTTTGCAGGAAGTCGATGTAGCCGGCCAGCTCGTCCGGGTGGACGGTGACGTCCTCGATGAACGGCGTCGCACGGCGCGGACCGGGCATCCTCAGCAGCAACGGGACGGCCGACTTGCGCACGGTCCACAGTTGGTCTTGTTCCGCGGCGGAGGCGGCCCGCTTCACCGCCGTGGCTGCGCTCGTGGCCAGGTGCCGCTCGAGGGCGGTCAGCCGTTCATCCAACTCGGCGTCGTCTCGTCCTTCGAACTCGATGAGCAGAGCCGTGTCCACGCTGATCGGCAGCATGGCGTCCAACTGCGAATAGTGGCTACGCACGAAGCTGAGGAAGCGGGCGTCCATGATCTCGACACTCGAAGGCTTGAGGGCCAGGATGCCGGGGACGGTCTCGCACGCGGAGAACACGGATGGGAAGTACGCCATGGTGATGCCGCGCTCCCCGGGCAGAGGCACCAGGTTGAGCTTCGCCTCCACCACCAGTCCAAGCGTTCCCTCGGCCCCCACGAACATCTTCTGGAGGTTGACGGTATCTCCCGAGAAGATGGTCTCGATGCGGTAGCCGGAGCAGTTCTTCACCACGCGGGGCATGGAAGCGGCGATCGCCTCTGATTTTTCCCGGAGAACGGGCAAGATCTTGTCGAATGCTTTCCCCGCCATCGAGCCACCGCTCAGTAGCTGAGCGAGTTCATCGCTGCCGTCGCGGAGCGGAGCCGCCTGGAAGAGTTCACCCCCGGCGAGCACCACATCGGCCGCCAGCAGGTGGTCCTTCGTGCCTCCGTAGGCCACCGTGCGCGCGCCGGAGGAGTTGTTGCTGATCATGCCGCCCAGGCTGCAGTAGTCCTCGCTGGAAGGGTCGGGCGCGAAGAAGACCCCATGCCGCTTCAGCTGCCGGTTCAGGACCCCCATCACCAGGCCGGGCTGCACGCGCACCCATGAGGCGTCGTCGGCGATCTCGAGGATGTTGTGCATGTAGCGGGTGAAGTCCACCTGCACGCCGGCGCCCACGGCCCCGCCGGCCAGTCCCGACCCCATCCCTCTCGGCACCAGCGGGATGCCGTGCTCCGACGCGTATCTCACGAGCCGGACGACGTCCTCGACGTCCCGAGGCGACACGACGCCCAGCGGGGTGATCTGATTGATACCGGCATCCGTGGCGTACAGGTGCCGCGTGATGGCATCGAACTCCACGTCGCCTGCCAATAGAGAGCGTAAGTCTCTTTCTATCGCGGTGACGGTCACTTTCATTTCATGGGAATAATAGCGGAACCGCCCTGTCCTGGCCGGACGAGCGCCGGGCGGGTACTATGAAATGACCCGAGGCGCGGCGCATGGGTGTGGCGTCACCGCCCGGCGCGTGGCAGCTGTTCACCAGAGCGCACAAGGAGACGGAGAAGACCATGGATTTTGAGAACGCGTTCGTCGTCGACGCGTCGAGCATCAAGTATGGGCTTGGAGCCACACGCGAAGTGGGCTACGAGATGGCGGAACGGGGCGCCCGGCGGGTGATGGTGGCCGTCGACCCCAACCTGAGGAGCAGCGAGACCTTGGCGATCGCCCTGAAGTCGCTGAAAGATGAAGGCGTCGACGCCGTGGTCTTCGACCAGGTGCGCGTGGAGCCCACCGATTCCTCGTTCAAGCTGGCGATCGAGTTCGCGACACAAGGTGCGTTCGACGGCTATGTCTCTATCGGCGGCGGCTCCACGATGGACACCGCCAAAGCCGCCAACCTCTACGCCACCTACCCGGCCGATTTCCTCGACTACGTGAACCTGCCCATCGGCAAGGGCGTCCCGGTGCCGGGGCCGCTGAAACCCATGGTGGCCATACCGACCACGGCAGGCACCGGCAGCGAGACCACCGGGGTCGCGGTCTTCGATTTCGAGGAAATGCGCGCGAAGACGGGCATTGCGCACCGTGCGCTCAAACCCAACCTCGGCATCGTGGACCCGAACAACACCCGGACCTTGCCGCCCATGGTCGTCGCCTGCAGTGCGCTCGACATCTTCAGCCACGCCCTGGAGTCGCTGACAGCGCTGCCGTATAGCAAACGTGAAGCGCCGGAGAGTCCGCGCATGCGGCCGGCCTACCAGGGCGCCAACCCCATAAGCAACATCTGGGCGTCCAAGGCCGCAGAGATAGGCGCCAAGTATATGTACCGGGCCATGAGCGACGCCTCCGACGACGAGGCCCGCGCGCAGATGATCCTGGCGTCCACCTACGCGGGGATAGGGTTCGGCACCGCCGGCGTCAGCCTGCCGCACGGCATGTCCTACCCCATCGCCGGGATGGTGCGCGACTACCGCCCGCCGGACTATCCGCAAGACCACCCCATGATCCCGCACGGCATGGCGGTGATCCTCACGGCGCCGGCGGCGTTCCGCTTCATGGCGCCGGCGAATCCAGAGATGTGCCTGTACGCGGCCGGCCTGATCGGGGCTGATGTGGCTGGGGCAGGTCCTGACGACGCGGGCGAGATCCTGGCGAAAGCCATCACCGAGGTGATGCGCAAGGCCCAGATGCCGAACGGCCTGCGAGCGGTAGGTTACACGCCGGACGACGTAGACGATCTGATCGCGGGCGTCTTGCCGCAGCACCGGGTCACGAAGCTTTCCCCGCGCCCAGCCGGGGCGGAAGACTACCGCCAGATGTTCTTGGATTCGATGACCATCTGGTAGATATCGCCGGGACGGTCGAGCCCGTCACACCGGAACGGTCATGTCCGCGGCACCAGGGTCGAGCCGTCGGCGGGAGAGCGGCGAAGCATGTGGCGCGGATGATGTCGGGCTCCGGCCCGGGTGCGGCGCCGCTTCAGCGCCATCTTCGGCGCCAGGCGGCCGAGGCGGCAGGCTCAAGCGAAAGAAGGTGTCGATGGAATTAGTGGTGCTGGGTTCCGGAGGCTGGGTGCCCACCGCGAGGCGGGCGACCACGTGCATGGCATTGCGCCTTGGTGACGGCCCCGCCGACGATCTGTGGCTGTTCGACGCCGGCACCGGTCTGGCCCGGCTTGGAGAGGCGCGCTTTCGTCGGCTGATCCCCCTGACGGGGACCGTCCACCTCTGGTTCTCACACCTGCATCTCGATCACACGGTGGGGTTGACGTTCATCGCGGCTTTGTGGCGGAATCCTACGGTGATTCACGTGCCTGCCTTTGCCGCCGCGGAGTTCGGACCCGACGTGCTGGAGCGGCTCGTGTCGCCGCCGTTCTATCCACGCCGGCTCAGTGAGTTCGAGCTGGACGTGAAAGTCGAGTTCGTGGAGCCGACCGATGGCCATGGCGTGCCCATGGACCTGGCGCTGCCGATGTCCGTCCGAGAGCAGCGACACCCGGGTGGTTCGCTCGGCTTCCGTGTGGGCGACGCACTGGCCTTCCTCACGGACACGGTGTACGACCCCGGGGCGGTCGAGTTCGTCCGGGGAGCCAAGGTCCTCGTTCACGAAGCCTGGAGCTGGGAAGAGGACGGCACCGACAAGGCCCGGGAGTCGCTCATCGGACACACCTCTGCCGAGGACGCGGCTCGCGTGGCACGGGACGCGGGAGTGGGCGAACTACTGCTCGGTCACCTGTCGCCCTTGAAGGACGACCACTACCACGCCGAGATGCGGAGGCGGGCCCAGGCCATCCACCCGCGGACGGACCTTTGTGAGGATGGGCTGGTGCGATCTCTCTGAGGCGGGACCACCCGGAGGGGTCGGCCCGGCGGGTCTACCCAGGACTCAAGCTGCATCAAGGGGCCGCGCTGACGCTCGCGAGGCGACCGACCCAGCGGGCTGGGGCACCCTGGGCAGTGAGGCCGTCCTAGGCGGCGAGGCGCCATTCTTCAGCTGCCTGCTACCGGATCGGAGTCAGCGGGCTCTGTCCGATCCGCTTCTTTTGCGGGCGCGGTCGCCGCATCGGCGGTTCCAGCAGGCTGAGCTCGTCGGTGATCTCCAGTGTCTCTATCGGGACCACCCGCATCCTCTTGACTCCGAGAAGGACCATGAAGCCCGCGGTGATGAAGACGAAAGCCGCGGGTCCGCCGATACCATATGCGCCGGAAACCGTCTGCACCACCAAGAACCACCAGGCCCTAAGCCACCCCACGCTCTGAGCCACGGCCACGTACGAATACAGGAGGAAGGGCGTGATCAAGCCCAGCAGGAGCAGCGGTGCATTGGACACAAAGCGGTACCTCCAAACTGCAGTGGAGTAGATGGGTTCCGAGAAACAGGTGGCGAGAGGCCACGCCCAAGCGGCTGCCAAGCAGGGCAAGAGCAAGAATGGCGACCGGGAGAGCATCAGGGCCAAGCCGACCAGCAGGCTGAGGAATCCGGTGATGAGCTTGGCCATCTCGGTAGTGGCGCGCGGCTCCCGCGGACGAAGATACCCGAGGAAACGGCGGGAAAGGATGAGCACGGCCCCTCCAAGAAGGATCAGCAGGAGCGTCGGGGCAAGCCGGGGTTCGGTGGACGGGCCAAGGATGGTCGGCACCTGGAGGCTATACCGCGGTATGAGGCCGGTGAGCGCCAACAAATAGGCGATGACGAAGAGCATCGCGACCGGCAACGCGAATGAGAACAGGTTTCGCAGGTGAAGAAGAGCCACCCGGGGGGTAAGACGCGAAGAAAAGAGCCAGATGAGCAAGGCGGCGATTGTGGGGAGTAGCATCAACATTCGCCAAGAAGGTCATGGCCTTGTTCGTTAGATATCGGCCGGACGTCAGCAACAGGGCCGTCCCCGGATCGGGCGGGGCTTGGGTGCCGGAATCCAGCGAGAGGAGCAGGCGCTCCACGGCGGCGCCTTCGGTCGCCAGGCTAGCGGTGTCCAGGTTGCCCGGGCCATCGTCATAGAGCATGAGTGACGCGACGCCGCGGCTCAAACCGGCCACTTGGTCCCCACGCGACAGCGACAGCGCGTGGTCGGCAGCTTGGCTCAAGATACTCGGCACACTGAGGCTCAAGCCGGCTCCAGATAGCACACGGCCCGTGAGTTGGAGGAGCCACCCCGGCGTGGAGCTCTGAGGTCCGGACACAGCCACCTGGACAGTACGTGCATCCTGTCTGCCGAGGCGTTGCATCGAGATGATCGTGGTGATGTCGGAAGCGTCGGGATAGGTGGCGAGGAAGTGGCTGATACCCAGCCCCCCGCTGTTCCCGTCGCTCGTGGAGAGAAAGATCATGGTCTTCTCGTGCGGACGCGTGGAGAAGACTTGGACCAGGTCGGCGAGCATCGCTGTGCCACTCGCATAGATCTGCGGATCAACCTTGACGATGGTTTGCGTGTCGCGCGGGGCGGTGACGAGGATCGTCTCCCTGCTGTTGCCCGGCAGCACCACGGCGATATTCGTCAGGCTAACGTCATGGTCGCCAAGCGTGACGTGAAAGCTCTTGTTCTCGTAGATAGGGATCTTCAGGTCGTTGAACTGGGCTGCGAGCCAGGTGGCCGCAGCGGCGGCACCGGGTGAGTTGGGAGTCCTCTGCGGGTCCTTCAGTCCCACCATCTCACTTGCAAAGCGGTAGGCGCGATGGGCGTCGAAGAAGGTGGTTTCCGCCGCGGGCTCGACGGTCGAAGTTGGAGACGACACCGAGAGGAAAACGCCGGCTGCGATGAAGACGACCAGTCCCGCGCAAAGGACGTAGGCTATCTTCCTCCACTGTCGGACGCGATCCACCAAGCGCCGGCGTATGGTAAGCGGCATCTGTGACTCCCATTTGCTCGAGGCTTGTGAATTCTAAGCCTACCGAGCCGGGGAGACAACTCGCGGAGGTAACGCATCGACTGGAGACGCTACTTTTGCGGCGGTTCCTTGAGCCACAAAGCGCTGTTGATCATCTCTTCGGCTATTAGTAAAGCCGGAGGATCGTACTGGTCGCACTCGAGCATGTCGTGGATCGCGCGGAGGCGATTCCCGCGCGGACTGCGTGGACCGCACTCTCGCGCAAGGTTGTCGTTCTTGGTCTGGTGCTCTGCGTCGCCGGGATTCACTGGTGCCTTTGCCCTTTTATCGCGTGGTTCTGGCTCATGCTATGCTCTTTATCGGTCAAGTAGGCCCCGGGGTTTACACTCATAGTGCAATTATTCCTGCAGAGTAGTGCAGGATGTTCATCATGACGAAGGGAAACCGATAGCGGTGGACAAGATAATCAGCATTGACGAGGCCAGAGCTCGGGTGCTCGCGGAGGCTGCCCCTCTTTCTGTGGAGCTTCGTTCTCTCGGAGAAGCGCTCGACTACGTCTTGGCCGAAGATGTGGTCTCCTCGCTGGACGTTCCCCCCTTCGACAACTCGGCAATGGACGGTTTCGCTCTGTTCGCGGCCGACGTGGTGGATGCCGGGCCTGAGGCTCCTGTGTCGTTGCCTCTCCAGGAGACCATTGCAGCTGGGCATATCGCCCAACGTCCCCTAGAGCGGGGCGCCGTGGCGAAGATCATGACCGGCGCGCCCATCCCTTACGGGGCGAACGCGGTGGTGCAATCGGAACTTGCTCGCGAACAAGATGGGAAAGTGCTGATCTACGAAGCCGCGAAACCAGGCTCCAACGTCCGACGCGCCGCCGAGGACATCGCCAAAGGCGATCGGGTCCTGGCCGCAGGTACGGCTCTCGGTCCGGCCGAGTTGGGCGTCCTCGCGAGCCTGGGTCTTCCGGAGGTGAAGGTCTATCGGCGTCCGCGAGTCGCGGTGCTCTCCACCGGAAGCGAGTTGGTAGAGGTTGATCAGCCCTTATCGCCCGGGAAGATCCGGAATTCCAACAGCTACGCTCTGCAGGCGTATTGCCAGCAGGTCGGCGTCGAGGTCGTCCGCCTGGGTATCGCCCCCGACGACTACGACTCCACGCTACGGCTGGTGGAGGAAGGGCTCTCCTACGACGTTCTCATCACGTCAGGGGGTGTCTCGGTGGGAGAGTTCGACTTTGTGAAGAACGTCCAGGACTCCCTGGGCGTGGAGCGGCGATTGTGGGGTGTGGCCATGAAGCCCGGAAAGCCGCTGGTCTTTGGGGTAAGGGGCAGCACGCTGGTCTTTGGGTTGCCGGGAAACCCAGTGTCCGCCATGGTGTCGTTCGAACTGTTCGTGAAGCCCGCGCTCCTACGGCTGATGGGGCACAAGCAAGTGGTCAAGCCTTTGTACAAGGCCGTCGTCGAGGAAGATGTCAAGAGTCGGGACTCGAGGACGTACGTGGTGCGCGTGAGGGCGTGGCGCGAGGCGGACCGCTGGCACGTGAGCTCCACCGGGCCTCAGGGTTCCGGAATCTTGCGGTCCATGGTCGGCGCGAACGGGCTGATCTTCGTGCCCGGCGCTCCCAGTGGAGTAAGGGCCGGCCAGGAGGTTGATTTTCTGCTTCTGCGGGAAGATCTCAAGGAAGCGTAGGGATTGCGCATTCTCTTCGCAGGTGTTGCCGGAATCCGACTCCGGGGATACAATTACACCGATGGGTGACCTGTCAAAACCAAGGCTCGGGGGTGGCAGCAAACGAGAACCTGCGCCCGCGCGTCAGACATGGTCCGATAGCCTGGTGGCTTGCGCTGCCGGGCTTTTTTGTTCGTGTCAACCTCGACCGCCGATTAGCTCGGAAAGGAGATCTGATGGCCAACCACTTCACGCCCGCGGAACTGGCTGAAGAACTGGGGACGGAGACCAGGGACGTCATCCAATTCTGCGTTCGAGAAGCCATCCCCATCTATAAGGGGAAAGTGGACCGCAGCCTCTTGATGACGGTGATGAAGGCCAAAGGCGTCCAGTTTCAGAAGGCCGAGGCAGCAGCAGTCTGACCCCGACCTCGTGGAGCTCGTTTCAAAATGAAGCTCTGGCTGCCGAGTTCGCGCTAGTCGGCGCGATACGGCGTCCTCAGTCGCCCCCGTAGCGCTGCTACGGAGTCTTCCTGCGTCCTTGTCTCGCACTCGCCGATCGCGCGCTGACAGCAAAGCGTCATTCTGAAACGAGCTGTAAGCTCTCGCCGGCAGGTGCCGGCAGTAACCGGAGAGCGTCCGCGATCACGCGGCCTCCCCAAGCCACGGTGTCATCCTGGGTAGCCCCCGCTTGGAGGGGCACCTTGCATACCCTGTCCGACTCGTAGTACCAACGGCGTACCGCGAGGAACGAGTCGAGTTCCGTTTGAGCCACGGCCGCTAATCTTGGGCCCGGTTCCATGTCGCGCTCTGCTTTCGGCAACCTGGCTATCATCTCGCCGACGATCTGCTCGGCTGAATCTGCCGTCAGCGTCACTGCCTCGGTGAGTCTTCCATTCCACACAAGATTGAGACGGACTCCGTTGCTGTCGTCATCCTGATCCGGGGGCCACAAGGCTGCGAAACACAGGGCGCGAGCCTCCGCCAACGCTGCGTACGATCGGCGGAGGCTGAGCAGGTCCTCGCGCGCTTCCTGCATAGCACGTGCATCTTCGTATCTGCGTTGGTGCGACAGCGACCGGATCACCTCGTCGGCGCGAGCGATGGGGTCGGGGATTTCCGCCGGGTGGGCCGCGCTGTCGTCGATAGCTGTTGCCATCCGCGGCCCGTCACTCCCAGTCAGCCAGCCCAGGAGGTCGCAGACTAGGGCGTCGTGCTGCGAGATGACCTGTGGGTCACCCGAGCACGGCGCGAGGCACTTGCCGGAATGACCGCGTACGCACGGTTGCCCATCGGGCTTTCGCGGACAACGGCGGATCGGGTAACTGCGCTGAAGAAGGTCCAGAGCCGAGTAGACGCGGGTGCGCCCACGAAATGGTCCAAGGACCAGTGGGAAGCGGGGTTTGCCGGTCGAACGCTGCCCCTTGCCCCCTGGTGCGGGGTTGCTTTCGATGGGAATACACTCAACGTCGAGGTCGGCGCCGACATTGGCAGCGACACCGCCCGCGTCAGCGCCGACCGGGGTGTCCACCTGGGCCGCGGCTGTCCCGGCGCTCCGATCTGCGCCGCCGACCGCGGTCGTCCTGGGTACCAACCATTTCGGCGGTCGCCCGCTCACGTACAGATTGAGGCCGGAGCCCGAGCCGCCTATCTTGACATACGCGTAGTTCTCCGGCCGGCGCCCCTGAAGATTGCAGGGCGGCCGATGCTCAAGGATGAGTTCCTGCTCGCGTACAACGGCTTCGAGCGGCGTGACGGTCTCCACCCAATCGATGCGCTCCACCAGCCGTATGGCCTGGCGGACCTTCCGGGCATGCTCGCTGTTCGAAACGAAGTACGAGCGCACCCGCTCTCTCAGCTTGTCTGCTTTGCCCACGTACAGCACGTGCTCGTCCTGGTCCAGGAAGAGATAGGCACCTGGAGAGCGGGGAACATCCCGCGTTAGCCCCAGCTTCTGCAACCCGCTACGCATGGTGGGGCTGACGTACGAGCGGGTCTGATTCAGGCGGGTGATCCCTTGCTCCTGCAGCCTGCAGACCAGGGTGACGAAAACGTGGCCCGCCGCACGGGCGTCTGCCAGCGCCCGGTGACACGCGGCGACCGGGGCTCCGAGGGCGTCCGCAACCGTCCCCAGACGATAGTTGGGAAGTCCGGGGGCAAGGGCGCGCGCCAGAGGCAGCGTATCGATGGCGCCCTCTCCCAGCCGCCGTCCCTTGAGGCGACGAAGCTCGTAGTTGAGGAAACCCACGTCGAAGGGAGCGTTGTGCGCCACCACCACCGCGCCCTGCAAGAATTCCAGCAGCTCGGGGATGACCTCCTCGATGCGGGGCGCGCCGGCCACCATCTCCTGCGTGATGCCGGTGATGTGCGTGATCATCGCGGGGATCGGACGCATGGGATTGACCAAGGTGCTGAATAGGCGCACTTCTTTCAGGCCCTCGATCCTGACCGCTCCGATCTCGGTGATCTTGCCTTCGCCGGGTCGAGCCCCCGTCGTCTCCAAGTCCAGGGCGACAAACGGGACGTCCCAGAGATCGGGGTCCGGCACTTCCCAGTGGCTGAGTGACACCAGATCCTGCTCGTCGCCTCCGCCGGCCCAGCAGAAGCGGGCGTCGTGAGTGACCAGGCTATGCATGATCTGGCGGCAGACGAGGATCGAGGCGTTATCCGAGGCGATCAGCTGGTGGACAGCCTCGACCACGCCAAGAGGCTCTCCTCGCACGAGGAGGGTCTCGTGGAGCCTGTCTGCGACCGCCAAAGACAATTGGAGCTGCATGAGCGGCCGCTACATCCTGCTGGAGAAGGGTTTCCTTGAAAAGGGCAGAGTCATCCTGGACAATACTAGCACCCTCAGGCCGGGTGCTCACATGTTGGACGGCCCGGCAAGCATGACAGAGGGCGCAATACGAGATCCTTCCCGCTTGGCGGGGTGAAGCTGCTGGTGCTAGACAGAACTCAGATCGAGGCGATCATCCCTCACCGGGAACCTTTCCTCCTGCTCGACCGCGTGGTGGAACTGGTGCCTGGCGAGTACGCGATCGCCGAAAAGGACATCCTGGAGACCCTGGACGTGTTCCGCGGCCATTTTCCGGGCCACCCCGTCTTCCCCGGCGTTCTTCAAGTGGAGGCCCTGGCGCAGGCGGGGGTGGTAGCCGCTCTTTCGCCGCCGGAGGCCAAGGGTAAGATCGTTCTCTTCGCCGGAGTGGACGACGTTCGTTTCCGGCGGCCCGTGGTGCCCGGCGATGTTCTGCGATTGGAGACCCGGTTGACAAAGAGTCGAGGCAAGTTGGGTTGGGCCGAGGCGATGGCCTATGTTGGTGAAGACCTCGTCTGTAGTGGCACGCTCACGTTCGCCATCGTCGATGCCTCCTAGCAAGATCCCCTCCCTGTTGGGGAGGACCACCTGCATCATCGGATTGGGCTGCTACGCCCCCGAGAGGGTAATCACCAACGAAGAACTTGCGTTGACCCTCGATACCTCCGACGAGTGGGTGCGCCAGCGGACCGGCATCCGTGAGCGTCACGTGGTACCCCCCGGTGAATCCGCCTCCGACCTGGGCATCGCGGCGGCCAAGGCGGCCCTCGCGGATGCGCGATTGGACCCTGAAGAGATCGACATGGTGATCACTGCCACCGTCACGCCCGACCAGATCATGCCGGCTACCGCGGCGCGCGTCGCTCTTGAAGCCGGTTGTGTCGGGGCGGCCGCGTTCGATCTCTCCGCGGGCTGCACCGGGTTCTTGTACTCTCTTGCCCTGGCCGCGAGCGCGGTGGCTTCGGGGCTACACGACAATATCTTGGTCGTGGGAGCGGAAGCCATCTCCAAGGTCCTGGATTGGAGCGACCGATCGACGGCCGTGCTGTTCGGCGATGGAGCGGGTGCTGCCGTGGTGTCCACGGCGAAGGGAGCAGGGCATATCCTGGGCTTCGAGCTAGGGGGCGACGGTTCCGGCGGTGATTTTCTCTCGCTACCGGGAGGGGGGACGCGCATGCCGGCCACCCACGAGACCGTCGATGCGGGCATGCATTTTGTGCACATGGACGGGAAAGAGATCTACAAGTTCGCCACGAGGATCATAGCCCCAAGCGCGGAAGCCGTCCTTGCGAGGTGCGGCAAGACCATAGACGACGTCGATCTGTTCGTCCCACACCAGGCCAACCTGCGCATCATCGAAGCGGGCGCCAAAAAGCTGGGAATCCCCATGGACAAGGTTTACACGAATCTGCAGCGCTACGGCAACACCTCCAGCGCCTCCATGCCCATGTGTTTGACCGAGGCGAGGCAGGAGGGGCGGCTTCACGACGGTGATCTCGTCCTGCTCATGGGCTTCGGCGGCGGTCTCACCTGGGGCTCAGGTCTGCTGGAGTGGGGCTCGTGATGCGGCACGGGGCTGTGCACTTCCGCAGGCACTGCCGGCTGGAGGCGCCCGCATGAGCGACTTGCTGATCCTATGCCCGGGGCAGGGCAGCCAGGCGGCCGGCATGGCCGAGTATCTATGGACGTACCCGGCGGCTCGAGAAACGTTTGCCGAAGCAGGCGAGGTGCTTGGTTGGGACATCGGCGAACTCTGCCGCCACGGATCCCTAGAGGATCTCACCCGCACCGATCGTACTCAGCCGGCCTTGCTCACGTGTAGCGTCGCCGTGTGGAGACTCCTGGAAAACTCTGGCGCTTCCTTCTCGGTGGCGGCGGGACACTCCCTCGGTGAGTACTCGGCACTGGTGGCTACCGGTCAACTGGCCTTCGCCGATGCCGTTCACGTGGTGGAGCAACGAGGTCTCGCCATGCAGGCCTGCTCAGAGGAGACGGACGGGGCCATGGCGGCCATCCTCGGGCTGGAGGACGAACAGGTGGAAGAGATCTGCGCTTCGGTGGGCGAAGCTTGGTTGGCCAATTACAATTCCCCGGGGCAAGTGGTCATCTCCGGGGCGGCGAAAGCGGTCGAGCAGGCGGGTAAGCTCGCCGGCGAGCGCGGGGCCCGGCGAGTGGTGCCACTGGCGGTTGCGGGTGCGTTCCACACTCCGCTCATGGCGGGCGCGGCCAAGAAGCTCGGCGAGGCCCTGCAGGCTGTCGATGTCCATCCAGGAGTGGGGCGGTTCTTCTCCACCACGGAGAGCCGCTTCGTTGAAGCAGGCGAGCTCAGAGACGTGCTTGCCCGGCAGCTCACCTCTCCCGTGCGGTTCAGCCAAAGCATGGAGAGCGTGCTCCGGCAGCCCGAGCCGCCGCAACACGGTCTCGAGGTAGGGCCCGGGGCCGTTCTCGCCGGACTGATGAAACGGATCGCCCGCGACTTCCCCATGGGGCCCACCGGGGACGCCGATTCGCTAAGCTGTGCCCTGGCCGCCGTAAGCGGCCCGCGTGCGGAAGGAGGACAGACCGATGACTGACCAGACGGCCGCATCCCCTACTGCCGTTTCGGTGGCGGGCACGCCGGCCGCCGAGTGCGCCAAGGCGCCGGTGAGGTGCGCTAAGCCCCTCGAAGGCAAGGTCGCCGTGGTGACGGGTGGCGCAAAAGGCATCGGCAAGGCTATCGCCATCCGCATGGTCCAAGCATGGAGCCAAGGTCGCAATTCTGGACATGGCCGACGCCGGTGAAGCGACCGCCCAGGAGCTGCAAGCCTTGGGAGGCTCGGCTGTGTTCGTGAAGGTCGACATCTCGTCGGCGGAGCAGGCGAAGGAAGCTGTGGCCGCTGCGGAAAAAGCGCTGGGGCCCGTGGACATCTTGGTGAACAATGCGGGCATCACTCGCGACGGCTTGCTCGCGCTCATGAGCGAAAGCGACTGGGACTTGGTCATGGCGGTGCACATGAAGGGCACCTTCCTGATGAGCAAAGCCGTGATCCGGGGCATGGTCAAGCGGCGCTCCGGTTCCATCGTGAACATCTCCAGCGTGGTGGGTAGGCGAGGCAACGCGGGGCAGGTCAACTACTCGGCGGCCAAGGCTGGACTCATCGGCTTCACGAAGTCACTGGCCCGGGAGGTGGCGTCTCGGAACGTGCGGGTGAACGCGATAGCGCCGGGCTACATCGAGACCGACATGACCGCCGCGCTGGACGAATCGGCGCGCAACGCCATCATCGGTCAGATACCGCTGGGCAGGATCGGCTCGCCGGAGGCTGTCGCAGACGCGGTGGCCTTCCTGGTCAGCGACGCGGCGTCCTTCATCACGGGTGCGGTGCTGCCGGTGGACGGCGGTCTGGGTATCTAGAAACCGGGGAGGGTTGCTGGGATGAGTGACACGTCCGTGGTGAAGATCAGGACCATCGAGCTCAAGCGGGTCGTAGTGACCGGCGTCGGGATCATCTCGCCGATCGGTTTCGGCAAGGAGCGGTTCCTGGACTCCCTGCTGGCTGGACGTTCCGGCATCAAGACGATCACGCGCTTCGACGTCACCGAGTACCCGGTCAAGATCGCCGGCGAGATCACGGACTTCGACCCCGGCGATTTCATCGACAAGAAGATGGCCCGGCGCATGGACCGATACGCGCAGTTCGGCACGTCCGCCGCCACCCAGGCACTCGAGGACTCTGGCTACCCGGTAGCCGAGGATCCCTACGCCGTGGGCGCGCTGGTCGGATCCGGGGTCGGCGGGCTTCAGACGCACTTTGAGCAGATCGGGGTCCTCTTGGACAAGGGGCCCACGCGGCTCAGCCCGTTCTTCATCCCCATGATGATCCCCAACATGGCTTCGGCGATGAGTTCCGTGTTGCTGGGGCTCAAGGGACCCGTGAACGCTACCTGCACAGCCTGCGCGGCGGGCACGAACGCCATCGGCGACGCTTTCGAGATCATCCGCCGTGGAGATGCCACCGCCATGTTCGCCGGAGGGGCAGAAGCGGCGGTGAACGCGGTGGGCATGGGTGCGTTCGCGGCCATGCGCGCTCTTTCGTCTCGCAACGACGATCCCCAAGGGGCGAGCCGACCGTTCGACTCCGACCGCGACGGGTTCGTCATGGGCGAAGGCGGCGGCGTGCTCGTTCTGGAAGAGTTGGATCATGCGCTCCGGCGTGGCGCGCACATCTACGCGGAGATCGCGGGTTACGGGATGACCGGCGACGCCTTCCATCTCACCGAGCCGGACGAGACCGGCGAACCGGCCGGTTTCGCTATGCGCCGCGCTCTCGCCGACGCGGACATCGATCCATCGGAGGTCGACTACATCAACGCGCACGGGACGTCCACGCCTCTGGGCGATGTCATGGAGACGCGGGCTATCAAGATCGCCCTCGGAGACCATGCCCAAAAGGTGATGGTGAGTTCCAGCAAGAGCATCTTCGGACACTGTTTGGGAGCGGCCGGCGCGCTGGAAGCCGCCGCGACGATCTTGTCAATGGAGGTCGGGAAGGTGCCGCCCACCATTAACCTGGAGACTCCCGATCCCGAGTGCGACCTGGACTACGTGCCCAACGTCTCGCGTGAGGCAACCGTGAGGGTGGCTATGTCCAACAGCTTCGGGTTCGGCGGTCACAACTCGGCTATCGTATTCCGGAAGTTCGAGGGTTAAGGTTTGCGCGTCCGCGATTCCGCCGCACCGCTGGTGGTAGACAGATCGAGAAGGTCACGTGGCTAAGTACGTAACCGTACAGGTGACGAAGAAAGAACCTCTCGTCCCGCCCGGCGAGGCCGTCGAGCGCTGCAAGGAATGCAACCAGCCTCTCACAGCCGAGGAGCTGAAGGCCGCTCATCGGGTCTGTCCGCATTGCGGGCATCACTACCGTATGCCGAGCCCAGAACGCATTGCCCTTCTCGCGGATGAGGGCACCGCTCGCACCATCGCCGACGACCTCCGGCCCGGGGACCCCTTGAGTTTCTTCGATACTCGCCCGTATCCGGAAAGGGTCTCTGAGGCGCAACTCGAGACGGGGCTGTCTGAGGCGTTCACCGCGGTCCTCTGCAAGCTCGGGGGCCGTCCCATCGCCCTGGGCATCATGGACTTCCGTTTCATGGGCGGCTCCATGGGTTCGGTGGTGGGGGAGCGTTTCTACAGGCTGGTACAGGCCGCTGTCGAGAATTCGACGCCCATGGTGGCGATCGCCGCTTCCGGCGGGGCCCGCATGCAAGAGGGGCTCAACTCTCTCATGCAGATGGCCAAGACCGTAGTGGCGGTTCAACTTCTCGCCGAGGCCCGACTACCCTTCGTGACCGTTCTCACGCATCCCACCACGGGGGGTGTGTTCGCCAGCTTCTCGACCGTCGCCGACGTCATCATGGCCGAGCCCGGAGCGTTCATGGTGTTCGCCGGACCGCGGGTGATCGAACAGACCACCCGGGAGAAACTGCCCGCGGGGTTTGGACTGTCCGAGGCGCAGTTGGCCCACGGTCAACTGGACATGCTGGTGGACCGACGCGAGCTCAAGGACAGGATCGCGTTGTCGCTCAAGCTTCTCGCAGGAGAAGGTAGCCATGGCGCAGGATAAGCTCGGCGGAATGCGCCGCTCGTACCAGGACGAGGCGGTGAAGCTGCTGCAGAGATTGCAGGAGCTGCGTGGCATGCCGTCACTTCCGGGCATCAGCTACTCGGAGGAGATCAAGAAGATCCAGGAACGGCTGGAATCGCTCCGGAACCGGGACACGTCCGGCACCGCTTGGAAGACCGTCCAGTTGGCCCGCCACCAGGAACGACCTCAGACCCTCGACTACATCGCGAATGGCATCTCCGACTTCCTCGAGTTGCACGGAGACCGTCTTGGCGCGGACGACCAGGCGATCGTGGCTGGACTGGGGATCCTCGAAGGACGGCGGGTGGCGGTGATCGGCCACCAGCGGGGGCACAATCTCAAGGAGCGCCAGGAGCGCACGTTCGGCATGGCCCGCCCGGAGGGTTACCGCAAGGCCCAGCGGGTCGCGCGCCTGGCGGAGAAGTTCGGTCTGCCGGTGGTGACTCTGGTGGATACGATGGGCGCCTATCCCGGGCGCGACGCGGAGGAGGGTGGCCAGGCTCGGGCCATCTCCAGCAGCATGGAGCTCTTTGCCAACCTGGCGGTGCCGACGGTCGCGGTGGTGATCGGGGAAGGCGGGTCCGGAGGGGCGCTGGCTCTCGCGCTGACAGACCGGGTCTTCATGCTGGAGAACTCCATCTACTCGGTCATGTCTCCGGAAGGATGCGCGGCGATCCTATGGCGCGATGCCGCCGAGGCGCCGCAGGCCGCCGAGGCACTCAAATTGACGGCGCACGACGCCATGGAGCTGGGACTCATCGACGCGGTCATCCCGGAGCCCACCGACGGCGCTCAGACCGATCACCGAGTGGCGGCCCGTCGCTTGTGGCGCGAGGTGAACCTTGCCTTCGGAGAGCTGGAGCGGCTGGCTCCCGCGGACCGGCTGCACTTCCGTCGGGCGAAGTATCTTGCCATGGGAAGCTTCCGGACGCTCGAGTAGCCGGCGTCGGTCGTCGGCCCGGCGTAATTACGTCACCCCGGAGAGAACACTTTGCCTCACGTCCAAATCAACAGCCCGGCCCCAGATTTCGAGCTAGCCGACTTTCACGGCCGGATGTTCCGACTCTCCGAGCTGCGCGGACGGAAAAACGTCCTGCTCGTCTTCAACCGTGGGTTCACATGACCATACTGCCGCGCGCATCTGGCGCAGTTGCGCCAAGACTTTCCCGAGTTTGAGAGACGCCAGACGGCCATAGTGGTGGTCGGGCCGGAAAGCCCCCGTGCGTTCGGACGCTATTGGGCCGAGAACCAGCTTCCGTTCGTAGGTCTGCCCGATCCGAGGCACATGGTACTGAAGCTCTACGGGCAAGAGATCAAGCTTTTCAAACTCGGGCGGATGCCCGCTCAGGTGCTCATGGACAAGTCGGGCGTGGCGCGCTTCGTCCACTATGGCCACGACATGACCGACATCCCCAAAACCGCCGAGAATCTCGAGATGGTCGATGCGCTGAATGCCCCAGAGGCATCTGGCACGGGATAAGATGTGCCCATAGCCTAGTCGTCTCGCCTCTTGGTGGTCCATAGATACGGTCGTCGGGCTTGATTCCCGCCTGCAGTCTCCCTGGGCCCCCGCCGGGCCGGCGCGTCAGGCTACTGCCGCGGGCTCCAGATAGGGCAGCCAGCTCTCGGGCACGCTGTGCGGCGAGGTGATGATGAAGTCGCTGGGCACCGGCGCCCGGGGCTTCCGGTGCGGGACCATGCCCACCTCCGTTGGCAGTTGGGCGCCTTTGCGAACGTTGCAGGGAGCGCAGGAGGTCACCACGTTGTCCCACGATGTGAGTCCCCCGCGGCTACGGGGGATGACGTGGTCGATGGTCAGATGGCGGGTGTTGCCGCAATATTGGCAGCGAAACCCATCGCGGGCCAGGATCGCCCGCCGGGAGATGCGGCGCCTATCCGCGTGTGGGATGCGTACGTAATGAAGAAGGCGGATGACGACTGGGGGAGTGAAGTGGGCGCGTTCCGAGCGGATGGTGCCGGGGCCGGCTTCGAGCAGCTCCGCCTTGGCTTTCAAAAGGAGAACTACCGCACGCCGGGTCGAACAGACGTTGAGCGGTTCGTACGTCGAGTTAAGAACCAAGACCTGACGGGGCAATCTCACCTCCCGTATGCTGCCTTAGGGCAGGATTTTACCCGATAGCAGCCGGTTGCCTCAAGGGCCGGTGGCCGCGGGGTCTCCCGATGGGTGCCCTAGCGTGGAGCAGGGCACGACTACGGGCTGCCCGCACGGCTCACGTCTCCTGGCCCGCGCCTGGCGCGCCGGCGCTGCTAGAATCAGACTATGGATGAACCCAACCTGTTCAGCGCCGGTCTCGAGGCCGACCTATCCGAAAACGCTCCGCTCGCAGCTCGCATGCGGCCACAAAGGCTGGATGACGTCGTCGGCCAGGCGCACTTGCTCGGCAAGGGCTCGTCGCTGCGGGTGGCCATCGAGACGGGCACCGTCGGCTCCATGATCTTCTTCGGTCCGCCGGGTACCGGGAAGACCACCGTTGCCCGGCTGGTGGCGTCGGCCACCGGGTCGAAGTACGAGGAACTGTCCGCGGTCAGCTCGGGCGTGGCCGAAGTGCGCAAGGTCATCGAACGGGCGCGGCGCAGCCGCGCCGAAACGGGTAAACGAACCGTCCTTTTTATCGACGAGATCCACCGCTTCTCGAAGTCTCAGCAGGACGCCCTGCTCCATGCCGTGGAGGACGGCATCGTCACCCTCATCGGCGCGTCCACGGAGAATCCCTATTTCGAGGTAATCCCGGCTCTGGTCTCCCGCTGCGAGCTTTATCAGTTCCTGCCCCTGAGCACGACGGAGGTGCGCGTGCTGCTCGACCGGGCGTTGAGCAGCACGGCGTTGGGGGCCGCGAAGAGGGCCGGCTCGACCGCGGGCATGGGGGTACGTGACGAAGTGCGCGACCTTATCGCAGAGGCGGGACTTGGTGACGCCCGCCGGGCGCTCAATATCCTGGAGCGAGCGTTGGTGCAGGCTCGCTCGAAGGGAGCCGCAGAACTCGATGAGGCCACGGTGCAGGAAGCCGCTCAGCGCAAACTGGTGCTCTATGACAAGAGCGCCGATGCGCACTACGACGTCATCTCGGCCTTCATCAAGAGCATGCGCGGCTCGGACCCCGATGCGGCGCTCTACTACCTTGCTGTGATGCTCACCGGCGGGGAGGACCCCAAGTTCATCGCTCGGAGGATGGTGATCTTCGCATCGGAAGACGTGGGCAATGCCGATCCGCGGGCGCTTGAGATCGCGGTAGCGGTGTCGCGGGCGGTCAAGTTCGTGGGGATGCCGGAATGCCGGATCAACCTGGCCCACGGAGTCACCTATCTGAGTACGGCGCCAAAATCGAACGCGTCGTACGCGGGGATCGAAGCGGCCATGCGGGAGGTGGAGGAGCATGGGGCCAAGTATCCTCCGGTATTTCTACGCAGCACCGGCTACCAAGGGGCCAAGAAGCTTGGGCACGGGATTGGCTATGATTATCCGCATGAGAGCGGCGGCTACGTGGGCCAGCGCTACATTCCTGAAGGTTTGGAGGACAGCGAGTTCTACAGCCCAACGGATCATGGCTACGAAGCGCACATCAAAGAGTTTCTCGCTCAGATGCGCGAGTTGCGGCGAGCCGGCGACGGGTCTACGTAGCGAGCGCTCGCAACCGGAACTCAATCCGTAAGGAAGCACACCATCGACGTCGAATGAGTGACTACGCGGGGTCTTCAGTCAAGCTCCGGCGATTCTGGCCGATAGAACCACTTAGGACCGTGCGTGTCGGGCATCCCTGTGATCGAATTCGGGTGGCGCCGGCGTCCTGATGTGGGGAAACCATACTGTTCCGCTCGGCCGAGAGTTCCTCGACCGAAAGTCTGAAGGAGGACTGACCGTGGGCGGGCTATCAAAATTCCTCCTTGGGGGCATCCTAGGGGCGATCTTCGGATTCCTGGTTTCTGGTACGCGAAAGAACCGAAGAACGTCCCAGCGGAAGACCCCGGCCCCATTTGCTGAGCCCGCGGTCACCGCACCGGCCGTCGAGTGCCCTGAGGTCGCAGGGACCCCGCCGACGCAGCCGACCGCCCCGGAACCCACCGAGGGTGTGGAGATCACTGAGGCCACGCCCGTCACCGTTGAGTACGCGGAAGCACCGCCGACGCTCTGGGAAGCGGCACCTGAAGTCGAGGCGGCACCTGAAGTCGAGGCGCCTGAGGCCGAAGCGGCACCTGAGGTCGAGGCTGCACCGGAAGCGGAGCCCGCGGGCGGACCGGCGGCTGCAGCTGAGGCCATGGCCGAGGTCGAGGCTGCGCCTGAGCCTGAGGCGGCACCTGAACCCGAGATAGCCGTCCAGGCCGAAGCGGCACCTGAGGTCGAGGCAGTTCCCGAGGCTGTGCCCGAGACAGAGACAACCTCCCAGATCGAGATGCCGGTATATGCCTCGGTTGGGCCCGAAGTCGAAGCGGCACCTGAAGTCGAGGCGCCTGAGGTCGAGGCTGCGCCTGAGCCTGAGGCAGCACCTGAACCCGAGATAGCCGTCCAGGCCGAAACGGCACCTGAAGTCGAAGCGCCCGAGGCCGAAGCGGCGCCCGAAGTCGAGTTTGCGCCCGAAGTCGACATGGGGGCGTTTGCGGAGGCTCCGCCCGTACCTCCGGAAACGTCCGGGGTCGCCCTCGAGCCCGAGGCACTTGACGAACTGCCCGTCGTGGAGCCACCAGCTGAGCCTTCCGTGTGGACGTGGGAAGAAAGGCAGCTGCCGGAGACTCCTCGCGAGACTCCACAGGCGAGTCCGCCGGCGCCCCTCGAAATGGTCAGCACCGCCTACGCACCCGCCGAGATCGTTGAGCCGGCAGAAAGCCTTGAAGAGCCGGTCATCTTGCCGACCGCTGAGCCTTCGGCATGGACCTGGGAGGAAGAGGAGTTCGTCCGGTCGTCCGAGGCGGTTGCGGAGACGCCGGAGGAACCCCCGGTTGCGGAAGCGGTTGGGGAGACCGGCACCGAAGAACTCGGCCCTGAGCACACCGAGGTCGTTGTGACTCCTGGCGTGCTGGAGGAGCCGGTGCCAGGCATGGGCTGGACCCCGTCGGCAGACCTGGCCACGGAAGAGACGTTCAGGGAGGAGTTTGCTCGGATACCCGAGGATGATTTTCCGTACGTCGCACCGGAGGCAGAATTAGCGGAGATCTATCCCGAGGTCGAGCATCCCGCAGTGTCGTCGACAGAGGAGGCTGCTCCGTACACCGCTGTTGCCCCGGCGCCTGATTCTGTTCGCGCCGAGGAGAGCCCGGCTCCCGCTGTCGCGCCAACAACGGTGGACGACCTGAAGGCTCGCATCGAAGAAACGCGGCGACGTATCAGGCGAGAACTCGAGCAGCCATTCCTCAACCTAGGGGAACGCGAACCGGCAACGGGTGAAACTGGATCGGAGGCACCGGCTGATGGGTTTACGCCGGCCGCGCCGGCGGCGTACGCGCAGCCCGCTTTCGCCGAATCCGCTCCGGAACCGATGGCGGAGATCGACGATAGCTACGAAGTCATCGAGCTTGACACCGAGCCCGAGCGGGGCGCGGTCGCCGCGCCCGAGTCCCCTGGCGAGCCTTCGGTCGAGGAAGTGTCTGACGAGCGATATCCTGCCGCGAAGCCCAGTGCCTCCCTCGCAGCCACAGGCGACGTCCCCGAGGCGATGGAGTTGGGGATCGACTACGATGCCATGCGTGCGCGTATCGAAAAGACACGTGGCCGTTTGAAGTCGAAGGCTTTTGACGCGATGATGACCGGGGAAGCTTCGCTTCTCAGCAAGGATTCGTCCGATTCGTGGGTCGATAAAGGCTCGACACCGCCCGTGGACCCGGATATCGACGACACGATCGAGGCCAACCTCCGCGAAGAGGACCGCTAGAGCGGCGCCTCGGCGCAGTCCCGCGGCCTGGTCTAGGTCTGGCCGGTAGTATCCCCTCGCCCTGACCGGCGGTACTAGGCCGGCCGGCCCTTTGCCCAAGCCCGAGGCAACCGGCGATATGGCGTCCGCCTAACCGGCGACGCTAAAACCCGGGCCGGGCGCCATCGTCCTCCGAGGCGGGGAGGAAGTCCTCTTCCTGATGCGTCGCTCGAGGTACGTGCAGTGGTCTGCGGAAAAGGTTACGCAGGTCGGTCCAATCCGCCTCGCGCGATCCATCCACGATCTCCAGGAAGCCCTTGACCTTCGCGTCAAGATTATCCACGTGGTGCAGGATAAGCGCCTCCAGCGTCTTTGGCCGCTTGGGTGAGCCCCACTCCAACTCGCCGTGGTGGCTCACGAGGCAGTGCAACAATTGCTGCAGCTTTTCCTCTGGAAACGCAGGCAAGGCCTTAGCCTTATCCGAGACAAAGGTCACTCCCTGGATAACGTGGCCAAGAAACCGCCCGGCGTCGGTGAAATCGATGTTGCATTCGAAAGATAATTCCAAAGTCTTGCCGACGTCGTGAAGCAGCGAGGCCGTCATCAGGAGATCGCGATCGACCCGGGCGTACTGTTGGGCTACGAAGTCGCACATCTCCGCGACAGCGACCGTGTGTTCGATCAATCCACCAAGGTATGCATGGTGGTAGAGCTTCGCCGCGGGAGCAGTGGCGAAGGTTTCGAAGAATACGGGATCTCCGAAAATACTCTCGAGCAAGGCGCTGTAGTCACGGTCGTAGACCGAGCCTATGTGGAACTGCAGGAAGCCTTTGAGCTCGTCGATGTCGCGATACGTGGATGGTAGGAAATCCCTGGGCTCGGCTTCGCCCGGCGGAGCAGGGAGCACGCTCGATGCCTCCACCTGTGCCTTACCCTGATACTCGGAAACCCGGGCCCGCACCAGTACGAGGTCTCCGGCCCGGAGGGCTCCGCCGATGGCTTCCGCATCCTCCCAGACCGTGCAGTCGATCACGCCGGTGCGGTCGCTCAACTTGAGCTTCAGAAAGGGCTTGCCGGCTTTGGTGAGGCGGGTCTCCTTGCCGGAAAGCAGGTAGACGCCCTCCATCATCGTGCCCGGCTGAAGGTCGCACACGGCGACGCGGCCCAACGTCGGCCGGCCGGTCTGTCTGATGCCGCCAGGATCGAACGGGTGACCTAGGTCGAGCTGATCTTCGTTCACGTGTTCCTCGCTTGCATAGCCTTCCGCCCACTCCCATTCTAGCCGAGTGGCCGGACAGTAGTGCGGACTCGCGCGGTGTGCGGGCGGGATCGTCCTGGCTCTACCTCAGCCACGCTTTGTGCTATTGAGGCAGGAACGGCAGACGGCCGGTTTCCCGTGCCCGTTTCCCGTAGAAGAGGATCGACGGGATGATGGCGATGGCCACGATCACCCCGGCTATGAGGAAGAAGTCGTGGTACAGGGTGTGGAAGGAGGCCGTCAAACGGTCCTGGTAGGCTTGAACCAAGGCGTTGTACTGCGCGTCGGTCATGCCCGGAGCGCGCAGAGGAAGGTTGATCCCTCCCATGAGCGAGTTGAAGTGGCGGAGGCCCCAGGAGCCAAGAGCCGAGATACCCGCCATCATGCCGATCATGCGCGTGACCGTCACCAGTGCCGAGCCGGTGGCCATCCACCTGGGACCCACGCTCGCAATGACCGTGGCCCCGATGGGAGCTATCACCAGGCCGAAGCCGAAGCCCGTGATCATGAGGTCTCGAGTCATCGTGAGGCCGGAAGGGTGCGTCCCCCAGTAGCTGAGTAGCAGGTAGCCTGCGAACGCCACCAAGAATCCCATGATGGCTGTGATGCGATAGCCGATGAGGTCCGCGAGCCAGCCGCCCAGGACGGCGCCCACCGGGATGAGGAGGGTCAGTCGAATCAGCAGCAGCCCTCCCTGGAGCTCACTGAGGCCCAGGAGCGAGTACGCGTACAACGGCACCTCGACCATCCCGATGATAAGGGCGGCTCCCACGGCGAGGTTGGCGAACGTGGCCGCCGCGAAGGGCCGGTCGCGGAAAAATTCCAAACGGATCAGAGGCTGCTGCAGCCGGCGCTCGTAAAGCACGAAGACGACGAAAGCCACCACGCTCACCGCCAGCCACGGCCATCTCACCGGCTGTGCCGAACTCTGGGTGCTTCCTCCCAATCCGATCGTGAGCCCGGCCAGCGCAGCCGCCATCAGCACCGCACCCACATAGTCCACCTGTCCGCGCTGCAGCCAGCCGGCGCGCTTTGGTGCGTGACCGGAACCGGCTCTGCGGGGACCGTCGCCGGGGCGATCATCGAGGCCGGCATGCCCGGAGTCGTCCCCGGCGGGATGGGTCTGTGTGGCGTCCATGGCCTGCGACGGTTCAGGCGCCCCCTCGTGAACGCCGACGGCCAGGGTCCGTGAATCGGGCAGGAGCAGCCGCCAGCAGACGAAGATGAGGAAGAGACTCAGCGGGATGTTGACGATGAAGATGAGCTGCCACTCCCACAAGCGGGTAAGCCCGGCGCCCCAGATGGGTCCGAGCACGCCTCCGGCCTCTGCCGCCCCGCCGATGACGCCCAGGATGAGCGCCCTCCTCTTGGCTGGGAACATGTCCGCGGACGCCGCCATAGCGATCGGCACGAGTGCGCCGCCGCCCGCTGCCTGCACCACCCGCGACGCCACAAACAGGGCTAAGTTCGGCGCGACCCAGCACAGGCCGCTCCCCACCGCGAAGAGGCCCAGCGCGATGACGCACATGAGGCGCCTGCCCCGCACGTCGGCGAGACGGCCGAACAAGGGCATCGCCACGGTGTAGCCCAGAAGATAGCCGGTCACGATCCACCCGGCGTCGTTGATGCGGGTGTACGGGATGTTGAGGCTGGCCATGATGGACGGCATGACTGTGAGAACCATGGTCTGATCTAGGGCGGCTACGAAGACAGCCGCGCACAGCGCTGCCATGGCTAGACGGATGCGGCGAGAAGTCAGGCTGGGCACGGCCTCGAGCACGGCCGTCGGTTCCGTCACGGTTAGATGGGCGCCTTGACGGTTACGGGCTTGTTCAAGTTGGAAAGGGTGATGACCCTTACCGTCTTGGGATTATCGGTGGGTGTAGCCGCCCCGGCGATCTGCACCTGATACACGTAGTTGTCCTTCACTCCCACCCAGATATCGGTGGGGAAGGTTCCGGTGACGCTCACCGCCCCGACGACCGCGGCCACCTCTGCCGCGGAGACGGTGCCCTTGATGTGATGTGTGGCTGTACCCCCGATGCTCTCGTCCGCCACGTAGGTGGGGTCGACGATCTTGTCGAGGATCTGAATGGTGCCCGCATTGAGATTGAGCTTGCCCACCGGGCTCTGGTCCACGCTGACGGACTGCCACGCGCCCGATAACGGGTTCTGGATGTACTGGGTGTTCCCGATGGCCACGAACTTCAGTTGCAGGGCGATGCCCGACTCGGTGACGTCGATGGTGGCCGACATGCTTCCCTGGGCGTTCACGTCTCCCTGGATGCCTTTTATGTCGAGGCCCGAACTGGGCGTCGCCGTTTGGGGCGCATTCACCTTGTATACGAAGTGGAAGCCCACGATCTTCTTCATGTTGGCCGAGGTCTTGGCGAGGACGGCTTTCGCGTCTACTGGGCCGCCGCCTCCGCCACCGCACCCGGCCAAGGCGATAACGCCCGTCAAGGAAGCGAACGCGAGCAACACCAGAACCATCCAAATGGGGACCGCGCCGCCGCGTCTCAGACGCAAACCCAAGTGCGGCTTTGAAGCAGTGCGAACGTGGGCAAGGGCTTTCATGCGCCTATTATGTATTGCGTTTGACCCACAGGCAAGCGGGAATAGACGATTGCGTAAGGCCATCTTTCGCTTGGTACAATGTCAGCGTCCAGCGAGTTCAAGGCCCAGAGGTAGCATATGGCGCCCGAAAACCGTCACGCTCATCCGAACTACTGCTCCGGTGAGGACTATATTCTGGAGTTCCGCAGCTTCCGCTACGGTTTCAATAGCGTCGACTTCGAACAGCGGGTCGAGATGGCGGCCGTGGAGCTGGGGCTGGTGGAACCGGGTCTGCTCCGACACGATGAGTGCGCCGATCTGGTCCAACTGGTCGCTTCTGGGGCGGTGGAGTACGCCGTGAGTCCCATGGGCGAGTATCTGCTGGGGCGCGGTGACGAGGTACTTACGCTGAACGGGGAATGCCTGGTCTACTGGTTGCGGGAGCTGGTCTTTCGCGGCGCATGGCTCGACTTGAGGCTGATCGAGGGTCAACTGGAGGTCGCTTTCGACGAAGAGTCGGGCACTTTCGTGTATTTCCCGTCCGGGCATCGGTCGCGGCGGATCGGTCCTCCCCCGCATCCATCCTGGCGCGGCGTGGCCTACACGCGATAGCTGCTTCGCGCCCCCTTTTCGTAGGAGAAACGCCCGCGGCCTCGATGGTCCTGCCGAGTGCGGCCCCGTGATTGCGCCCGATACCATCCCGGACCTGCGGCTTGCCTTCAAGCGGACTTTCATCCGTTACTACCTCGCCCTCCTGTCTCCCGCTATCGCCGATCCCACGGAGGTCTTCGAGGCCGGCTACGAGTACCTGTCGGCGCTACTGAGCCAGCGCGGCCCGGCTGAGTTCATGCGGCAACTGGACGACGAGACCACCCATTTTTCGGGCCAAGTGGAGCAGGACATCCGCCGTCAGTTGCGGGATCGCAAGGAGACGGTATCTCTCGACGACCTGGAAGACCGGGTGCGCGAATGCTTCGAGGTGGCGCTGGCTCGGCTTGACAGCCGAATACGAGGCCGGGGACGGGGGCGGAAATGACCATGGTTGACCCGAATGGAGCGGAGAAGGTCAAGGCATCGGTGTTGGGTACTGCCGGGGAAAGCCAGCTGTCTCCCGCCCTCACTACGGATCCCGGGGCCGATCGGGCGACCGAGGGGGCCGATCAGGCGGCCAACCGGCGGGCGGATCCGGGGGCAAGCCCGGGGCGAGAAATCGAGGAGCGCTTTGCGGAGATGATGGAAGCGAACGGGGGCTGGGTGATCTTCACCACTGCCGGCGACGTGGCGAAGGAAGTGGCCCTGTTGGTGAAAGGGGAAGGCACGGTGCTCGTGGATTCCCGGCTGCCCGGCCTGGCGGCCGAGTTGGAGCGGCTCGGAGTGGAGGCGACGGAGGCTCTGCCCCAAGCTTCCCTCGGGGCCGTTCTGCCGCATGCAGGTGCGGCGGTGACAACGGCGGTCGCCGGCGTTGCGGCCACAGGCTCCGTCCTGGTTGGCCCCGGAGCAGGGAACGAAGGTCTTCTCGCCGTGGTTCCTCCTCATCACGTGGTCGTGCTGACCGCGGGGTCGATCGTTCCGGAGTAGCGGACGCCCTCGCCAAGGCCGCTCCGCAGGTGGCGAATCCCGGCAGCCGGTTTGTCTTTGTGAGTGGGCCTTCGCGGACGTCGGACATCGAACTGACGACGGTGCTGGGGGTGCACGGGCCTCTGCGGCTCGACGTGCTGGTAGTGGCGGAAGGAAACGAAGCCTGATGCCCCGGGGGCACGTGAGAGATATCGGCTCCGAGATAGCGGAGGCGCTCGCCGATCCCGTCCAGCAAGGAGCCATAAGCCGGGCGATGGATTCCCTGCGGACGCGCCGCGCGTCGGCTTGGCCTTCGACATGGCGGTTCGAGGAATTGCGGACCCAAGCCCGCGCCATCAAGGAAGAGGCTGTCGAGCGCGCAGAAGAGTTGCTCGGCGAGTTCGAGGCAAAGGCTACGGCTGCCGGTGCCGTCGTCGCGCGAGTGCCCGACACAGCGGCGGCAAGAGCCTATATCGCGGATCTAGGCCGGGCCCGCGGCGTAAAGCTGGTTGTGAAGTCGAAGTCGATGACTACCGAGGAGATCCATCTCAACAAGGCGCTCGAGGAGGCCGGGATCTCCGTGGTGGAAGGTGATTTGGGCGAAAGGATCATCCAACTGGCCGGTGAGCGGCCCAGCCACCTTGTAGTCCCCGCCATTCACAAGAGCAAGGAAGAGATCATTGCACTGCTTGCGGAGAAGATGGGCATCGCCGAGCCGCCCAGCGACGCCGAGGGGCTCACGCGCCTGGTGCGAGACCAGCTTCGGCAGAGTTTCCTCACGGCCGACATGGGAGTGACCGGGGCGAACTTCGCGATCGCCGAAACCGGGTCCATCGTGCTGCTCGAGAACGAGGGCAATATCTGCCTGACCAGCCAGGTGCCCCCTATCCACGTGGCGTTGATCGGGCAAGAGAAGATCATCCCGCGCTTCGCCGATCTCGGCGTGTTCCTGGAACTCCTACCCCGCAGCGCCACCGGACAGCGACTCACGGCCTATGTCTCGCTCATCACCGGCAGGCAGGCCGCGCCGTTGCTGGGAACGACCGTCGACAACACGCCCCGTTCGGCCGCTTCAAGCGGCCCCGCGCCTGCGGGCGCCGGTGCCTCGACCGAGGCCTCAGCCGCGACTGCCCCTGCCCCGGCCGAGCCGACACCTCCCCGCGAACGGGAGTTCCACATAGTCATCCTTGACAACGGCCGGAGCCAGGCAGCCGCCGACGCCGAGCTGCGCGAGGCCCTCTACTGCATCAGGTGCGGGGCCTGTCTCAACGCGTGCGCTCCCTACAATCAGGTGGGCGGGCACGTCTACGGCGGAGATCCCTACCCCGGCGGCATCGGATGCCCTTGGACGTACCTCACGAGGGGCCACCAGGAAGCCTACGATTTCAACAGTCTTTGCACGACGTGCTCGCGTTGCACGGAAGCCTGCCCGGTGAAGATCGACATACCCTGGCTCAACACGGTGATAAAGGAGCGCAACAACCGGGAGTTCGGGGCCGGAATCCGGCAGCGTGTGTTCGCCCGTGCCGACCTCATGGGCGACGCGTTCAGTCCACTGGCTCCCCTTGTGAACCCGGGTATGCGGACGCTCCCAGCGCGCCTCTCGTTTCGGGCGCTGGGCATCGACCCGGCCCGGCGGATGCCCCGATACGAGCAGAAGACCTTCACAGGCTGGTGGAGGCGGCGGTCCGCAAGAATCGCAGAAGCGCCCGCGTCGCCTCAGCCGGCAGCCTCCCACCATCCCGCCGCCGATCCGCGGGGTGTCACACTCGCTCCGGGAGGTGAATCACTCGACGCAAGGGCTGAGGCGGCGGACTCGCGAAGCTCGCAGCGCCGGACCACCCCGAAGGTCGCGATCTTCGTGGACTGCTTCATGAACCACAACCTGCCCCAAGTGGGACAGGCTGCCGTGGAGGTCTTAGAGGCAGCTGGGGTCGAGGTGACGGTGGCGCACAACTCCTGTTGTGGTAGACCCGCGCTCAGCCAGGGTCTGCTGGAGGCGCCCAGGCGCTGGGCGGTGAAGAACCTGCGGGAGCTCGGCGGTCTGATCGAACAGGGCTACGACATCGTTTGCATCGAGCCTTCCTGTCTTTCCGCGCTGCGCGACGACTACCGGCGGTTGCTGGAACGCACCGATAGCGCCGCCGATCCTCGGATCGCCCTGCTGGAGACACATTCCTTTGACGTGACGGAGTACTTGGTGCTCATGGCGCGGGAAGACCGGCTGCACCTCGACCTCGCGCCCCTCGAGGAATCCTTCGTAGTCCATGGGCACTGTCACCAAAAGTCGCTCGGCATCGGCTCCGCTCCCGCCGAGCTTCTCCGTCTCATCCCTGGGGTGACGGTACACGAGGTGGAAGCGCTCTGCTGCGGCATGGTGGGCTCCTTTGGCTACAAGGAGGAATTTTCGGCGCTTTCCCAGGCGATCGGCCGGGAGCTTTTCGCAAAGCTTGGTGCCGAGCAGGGCGCAGTGGTCGCCTGTGGCATCTCATGCCGTTCTCAGATCGAACAGGGAACAGGCCGCGCGGTCGTACACCCGTGTGAGGTGATCGCCTGGGCTCTTCGCCCGTGACCCTCCCGTCCGAGAGAGACCGCTCCGAACCGGAGCCGACCGGTGAGCCGGCCTCCGCCACGTCGCGCGAGGTGGCGGCCCACATGCCCTCGAACGAGGCGCCACTCGTCGCGACTCCGCCCGAGGGGCCTATTCCAGCGTCGTCCGAGCCGACACCTCTCGAGCCCCCACCCGGGCTGGCCGTGTGCGAGCCGGCACGGTGTGGCCCGTCTCCCGAGATCTCATCCGATCACCTCTTCCTGCTCGACAAGACGGTCGGACGCCTGGCCCGTTGGCTGAGGGTCCTCGGCTACGACGCGGCATGGGATCCCTCGGCGTCGCCTCGAGAGTTGCTGCAGCGGGCCGGCGAGGAGAGCCGGATTCTCCTCACGCGCGACACCCTGCTGATCCGCCGGCCCGAAGTGAATCGCGGAGTGGTGCGCGCGGTCCTGGTGCGGCACGACTTGCTCGTCGACCAGCTACGCCAACTCCGTGAAGAGCTAGGCCTGCGGCCGCTGGGCGATCCGCGCTGCATGGTCTGCAATGGCACGCTCCAGACCATCGCGCGGGAAGCAGTCCAAAACCGCGTGCCTCCCTACGTGGCCGCAACTGAGACCGACTTCCACTACTGCCCGGCCTGCGACCGGGTCACGTGGCCGGCGACCCATTGGCAGGGGATGATGGGGATCCTAGAACGGGCAGGTTTTTGCCGCCCCTCGCAGCCTAGCGGTCCTTCATGAGCATTTCATGAAGGTCCTGTAGAATACGCGCCCATGGGTTCACTCTCGAATTGGGTCATCCACGCGCTCGAGAACTACGGGCTGCTCATCGTTTTCCTGACGATGGTGGCCGAGAGTACCTGCATCCCTATTCCCAGCGAGGTCGTGGTCCCGTACGGGGGTGTGCTGGCCGCCCAAGGTCATGTTCAGCTTTGGGCCCTGATCGTCGTCGCCTGCGTCGCAAACATGGTCGGGTGCAGCATCGCCTATGTCGTCGGCCGCTACGGGGGCCGTGCCTTGTTCGTGCGCTACGGCCGCTACGTGGGGGTCTCGCGGCGCCATCTGGAGCAGGCCGACGCCTGGTTCGACCGGCGGGGAGAGGTGACCGTCTTCTTCACCCGTCTGATGCCCGGCGTGCGCACCTTCATCTCGCTTCCGGCCGGCATCATGAAGATGAATCCGGGCAAATTCTTGCTCTATTCGCTTCTCGGCTCGATCCCTTGGAACGTGGGGCTGGCGTTCCTGGGCTATGAATTCGGCGCAAATTGGGATCACCTACAGGGACAGTTCAGCCGCTACAACAATATCTTCTATGTGATCCTGGCCGTGGTCGTGATCGCGTTGATCGCTTGGGGTGTCTGGCACTGGCGCCGTCGGTCGCGGACGAAGATTTCGGCTGCTTCCGTGCTAGAGAGGGAATCGTCCCGACGTAGGCGACGCCCAGCCGTCCGTACACGAGGAATCGGAGATCGGGTAACAGCCGGAAAGCCGGGGTACTGACGGCACAGGTGGCTCGTACTGGGGACGCCGATTGCTCGAGGCACCGGTAGCGTCGCCGGTCGGCTTAGGCGAGCACCTTGGAGAGGAATAGCTTGGTCCGCTCTTCCTTGGGGTTGACGAGAACTTCCTCTGGCGGCCCTTGCTCGACGATCACTCCGCCGTCCATGAGCGCCACACCGTCGGCGGCCTCCTTCGCGAAGCCGATCTCGTGGGTCACGACCACCATGGTCATGCCTTCATGGGCCAGCTTCTTCATCACGTCGAGCACTTCGCCCACGAGTTCGGTCGTTCGCAACCAGGATGGCGGCGGCGGCGGCGCTCGACATGTGGCAATTCGCGCCGGCCCCGTCAGTGATGTTGATGGCATCCGCCAGATCGCGGAAACGGGAGGCGCGTGCGAATAAGTACGCCCCGGATCGCTGGAGTAGGCGGGGAGACCTCGACGGTGACGACGAAACGTCCGGACTTGCAAGCCTGTTCGAAGTTGAAGTTTTCGCGCGCTGGCGCAGTGTTTGGCCGGATGACAGTCGAGCACACCGTGGCTGCCGTCGATCACCCGTAGCCATGACGAGCGGTTCCAAAGGCGGTGATCGATCGGTTCAAGGAACG
>CAVVNF010000013.1:0-40292 GCA_963749535.1 uncultured Thermoleophilia bacterium
AGGCGCCACTCGTCGCGACTCCGCCCGAGGGGCCTATTCCAGCGTCGTCCGAGCCGACACCTCTCGAGCCCCCACCCGGGCTGGCCGTGCGCGAGCCGGCACGGTGTCGCCCGTCTCCCGAGATCTCATCCGATCACCTCTTCCTGCTCGACAAGACGGTCGGACGCCTGGCCCGTTGGCTGAGGGTCCTCGGCTACGACGCGGCATGGGATCCCTCGGCGTCGCCTCGAGAGTTGCTGCAGCGGGCCGGCGAGGAGAGCCGGATTCTCCTCACGCGCGACACCCTGCTGATCCGCCGGCCCGAAGTGAATCGCGGAGTGGTGCGCGCGGTCCTGGTGCGGCACGACTTGCTCGTCGACCAGCTACGCCAACTCCGTGAAGAGCTAGGCCTGCGGCCGCTGGGCGATCCGCGCTGCATGGTCTGCAATGGCACGCTCCAGACCATCGCGCGGGAAGCAGTCCAAAACCGCGTGCCTCCCTACGTGGCCGCAACTGAGACCGACTTCCACTACTGCCCGGCCTGCGACCGGGTCACGTGGCCGGCGACCCATTGGCAGGGGATGATGGGGATCCTAGAACGGGCAGGTTTTTGCCGCCCCTCGCAGCCTAGCGGTCCTTCATGAGCATTTCATGAAGGTCCTGTAGAATACGCGCCCATGGGTTCACTCTCGAATTGGGTCATCCACGCGCTCGAGAACTACGGGCTGCTCATCGTTTTCCTGATGATGGTGGCCGAGAGTACCTGCATCCCTATTCCCAGCGAGGTCGTGGTCCCGTACGGGGGTGTGCTGGCCGCCCAAGGTCATGTTCAGCTTTGGGCCCTGATCGTTGTCGCCTGCGTCGCAAACATGGTCGGGTGCAGCATCGCCTATGTCGTCGGCCGCTACGGGGGCCGTGCCTTGTTCGTGCGCTACGGCCGCTACGTGGGGGTCTCGCGGCGCCATCTGGAGCAGGCCGACGCCTGGTTCGACCGGCGGGGAGAGGTGACCGTCTTCTTCACCCGTCTGATGCCCGGCGTGCGCACCTTCATCTCGCTTCCGGCCGGCATCATGAAGATGAATCCGGGCAAATTCTTGCTCTATTCGCTTCTCGGCTCGATCCCTTGGAACGTGGGGCTGGCGTTCCTGGGCTATGAGTTCGGCGCAAATTGGGATCACCTACAGGGACAGTTCAGCCGCTACAACAATATCTTCTATGTGATCCTGGCCGTGGTCGTGATCGCGTTGATCGCTTGGGGTGTCTGGCACTGGCGCCGTCGGTCGCGGACGAAGATTTCGGCTGCTTCCGTGCTAGAGAGGGAATCGTCCGACGTAGGCGACGCCCAGCCGTCCGTACACGAGGAATCGGAGATCGGGTAACAGCCGGAAAGCCGGGGTACTGACGGCACAGGTGGCTCGTACTGGGGACGCCGATTGCTCGAGGCACCGGTAGCGTCGCCGGTCGGCTTAGGCGAGCACCTTGGAGAGGAATAGCTTGGTCCGCTCTTCCTTGGGGTTGACGAGAACTTCCTCGGGCGGCCCTTGCTCGACGATCACTCCGCCGTCCATGAGCGCCACACCGTCGGCGGCCTCTTTCGCGAAGCCGATCTCGTGGGTCACGACCACCATGGTCATGCCTTCATGGGCCAGCTTCTTCATCACGTCGAGCACTTCGCCCACCAATTCCGGGTCGAGCGCAGAGGTCGGCTCGTCGAACAGCATGAGCTTCGGCTTCATGGCCAGCGCGCGAGCCATGGCCACACGTTGCTGCTGGCCGCCGGAGAGCTGCGCGGGGTAGACGTCCAGCTTATCCTTCAGGCCCACTTGCGTGAGCAAAGTCTCGGCTTCGTCTTCGGCCTGTTTGCGCGGGACCTTCTGCACCCGGATCGGTGACTCCATCACGTTCTCGATGGCAGTCAAATGTGGGAAGAGATTGAAGCGCTGGAACACCATGCCGATCTTCGCGCGCTGGCGCGAGACCTCTCTGGGCTTCATTTCGTGCAGCGCAGGTCCCCGTTCTTTGTAGCCCATGAGCTCGCCGTCCACGTAAAGGCGGCCGGCGTCGATCATCTCGAGGTGGTTGATGCAGCGCAGCAAGGTCGATTTACCGCCGCCGGAGGGACCAAGGAGCACGAACGTCTGCCGTGGCTGCACGACGAAGTCGACGCCTTTGAGCACATCAAGCTTGCCGAACGACTTCCACACCTTCTCGGCTTTGACCATTGGGCCTCCGGAGAGGCCGGTGGTGTCCAGCTGCAGTCCGACCTGGAGTTTGGAATCAAAAGACACCGGATCGACCCCCGTCTTACGCTGAAGCCGCCTAATAGCTCTCTTCTCGGCGGCTGCAGCCTCCTTGTCTCCGAAGCCCCGGCCGAAGTAGGCCTCAAGATAGTGCTGCCCGATCGTGAGCACCGTGGTGAAGAAGATGTACCAGATGCAGGCCACGAGCAGCAGGGGGAAGATCTTGAAGTTCTGGGAGTAGGCGATCGTGATATTGCTCATCAGTTCGTGGCCGGAGATGACTGCCACAAGGGCGGTGGTCTTGAGCATCGAGATGGTCTCGTTGCCCATGGGAGGGATGATCACCCGCATGGCCTGCGGCAGGATGATACGGCGCATGGTGAGCGAGGGCGACATTCCCAGGGATTCGGCCGCCTCGGTCTGCCCTTTGTCGACAGAGATGATGCCGGCGCGAACCAGCTCGGCCGCGTAGGCGGCCTCGTTCAGGCCGAGCGCCAGGATGGACGCGACGAAGCACGCCGATCACCGTGTTGGAGTCCACCGAGCCAAACACGAGGTGCGCGAAGGGCAGACCCAGATAGAGCCTTGGGTAGAGGATGGCGAAGTTGCCCCAGAGGAGGATCTGCACGTAGACCGGTGTGCCGCGGAAGAACCATATGTAGAGCCAGGACAGGCTCGACAGCACGTAGTTCTTCGAGAGCCTCATCACCGCCAGCAATGTCCCGCCCACCATGCCGATGGCCATGGCGATGAACGTCAGCTCCAGGGTGACAACTACGCCGCGCAGCACCAGCGGCTTGAACAACCATTGCCCGATGGTGTGCCACTCGACGTGCGGATTCTTTACGAAGGAATAGGCCAGCGCGACGAAGATGTAAAGAATGACGACCGAGGCGATCCAGCGACCCCAATGCCGTATTGGGATCGCTTTGATCGCCTCGGGTCGTGTCGCGTCCCCGCTTGCCGCCGCGGTTCTTGACTACCGCAGGCGTGTCACCAAGTCCTGGATCAGCGGGTCCCACAGTGTGTTATCTGTTACGTACCGGACGCGGTGCCCTGGTTGATCTGGGCAGACTGCACCGGCAGGAGGCCGTAGTGGTCGATGATGGTCTTGTAGGTGCCGTCGTCGATAAGAGCCTGCAGTGCCTTCTGGAGAGCGTCGCGCAGCCCCGTGTTCGTCTTGAGCACGGCGATGCCTACCGGCTGAGATTCATAGCCGGTCGGGGCCGCGGGGTCCACCACGACTTCGAACGTCGCGCCGTTGTCCGTGGTCATGGCGATGTACGCAGCGGTGGAGTGGTCGGTAAGGTCACCAACGACCTTGCCGCTCTGGACGGCCAAGAGCGCCGACGGCTGGTCGCGGGAACTGGCTGATAGTCATCTGCGGCTTGCCGGCGGACTGGAATTGCTTGTTGAGGTTGTCGAGCATGACAGCCTGAGTGGTGCCCTTTTCACAGCCGACTGCTTGCCCGGCAAGGGTGTCGAGGCCGACGATGTTCTTCGGGTTGCCTTTCAGCACCAGGATCGAGGTGCCGTCCGCGGCGTAATCGACGAAGTCGACCGTCTTCTGCCGCAGTAGTGTTGTCGTACATGTCCGACATGCCCGACGTCGTTTTTCCCCGACTGGATCGAGAGGATGATGCTGTCGAACTTGGTCTCGATGAAGGCTGCCTTGACTCCCATCTTGGCAGCCAAGGGCCTGCGAGAGGTCATAGTCGAAGCCTGTGGGTTGGCTGGTGTCGCCCACGAACCTCTCCCACGGCATGTACGGGATGTCGCTCGCCACATTGATGCCGTTGGTCTGCATGGCACGCCGGCAACATGTGCTTTGATGGCGGGTCGGCTTGGATGCCGGCCACGATAGTCTTAATGTCGTATGTGGCGGCCGCCGCGGTGGTCGTGGTCGCGCCGGACGCTGTTGTCCCGGTGGTGGCCGGCGCCGTCGTTGTGGTGGAAGCCGCCGTGGTCACCGTGGTCGCGGGCGCGGCCGTGGTCGTGGTCGTCGAGCTACCGCATCCGGCCAATACCGGCAACAGCATGAGAGCCAGGACCAGGACCCCTAGCAAAATGAGATAGGTTTTTTTCAAAATCTCTTGCCTCCTCGCATGAATTCGGGTGCCACAGTGGGCATGAAACACGTGGAAAAGAGGCCCCCCTTAGTAAAAGCCAATCCCCACATGGAATAGATACCACGGCAGCCGACTCCTGTCTATTTTTGCGTGGTCATCGAACCCTCGCCTCGCGCCGTGCAAAACGCTCGCGAAAGCCTTGTGACGGTATACTTCCCGTCTGACGATGACCTCCCCTGAGCAAACAGATATTCCTGCGGCACCAACTCGCTGCCCTGAAGGTCCACGGCATCCGAGCACAGCCGCGCGCCGCTCCGCGCCCGACCTCGGAGCCGGGCCGACCCATGCCTACTTCGGAGGGCCGAACCTCTACATCAACCTGACGAGTCGCTGCTCGTCCAACTGCTCATTTTGTCTGCGAGAGTTCACGTGGGAAGTCTTCGGCCGCTCGCTGTGGCTCGCCCCCGACGATGAGCCCGATGCGCAGACGGTGATCGCGGCCATCCAGGAGAGTCTCTCTGAGGGAGCGCCGGCGGGAGGGCCGAAAGAGGTGGTCTTTACCGGCATCGGTGAGCCGACGCTCCGTCTGGACGTGATGCTGGAGGTTCTGCGGTGGTTGTCCGGGCGGGGCATCGCCTCCCGGCTCGACACCAATGGCCACGGTCAGCTTCTCAATCCTCGGCGAGAGGTGGCCGAAGAACTGGCGGTTAGCGGGCTGAAGGCGGCTTCCGTGAGTCTGAACGCCGCCGACGCGGCTACCTACGAGCTTCTATGCCGTCCGGGCATGCGCGGCGCGTTTTCCGCGGTGCTGGACTTCATCCGCGGGCTCGTGGAAGCGGGCGTCGAGACGACAGCGACCATGGTGGACATCGAAGGCGTGGACCAGGATGCCGTGCGCCACCTGGCGAGCGAACTTGGCGCGGCGTTCCGCGTTCGTCCGCTGATCTCCCCTGATCGGTCGGCCCCCGACTGGCCGCGGGTGGCCATGGGCGTCGCGAGCCCCGGCGTCGCGGGTACTCGCTCATGACAGACATCGCTGCCGGCGGCCCCCGGACGGTTCCCGGGCGCGAAGCGCTGTTTTCGCAGGACGCCGGGGTTGGCCGCGTTCGCTGCACGCTGTGCCCGCATCTTTGCGTGATGGCCGAGAACACGGACGGGCTATGCAGGGCCCGCGGGGTCCGCGGAGGTCGCCTTCACAGCCTCACCTACGGCCGTCCCGCGACCATCATCAGCGACGAGATCGAGAAGAAGCCTCTCTATCACTTCTACCCGGGCACCCGCGCTCTGTCTCTCGGCAGCTTCGGATGCAACGTGCTGTGCACCGGCTGTCAGAACTGGCAGATCTCCCACGCCAGCGCGCGCACCGAGACGGCCCGTCTGCCTGAGCTGTCCCCCGCGGATGCGGTCGGCATGGCTCGCAAGCACAAGCTCTCGGGCGTGGCCTTCACGTACAACGACCCGGTGGTGTGGATCGAGTACGTCCACGACGTGTGCGTGGCATTTAAGGAAGCCGGCCTCTACACGGCGTTCATAACCGCCGCCTACATGACGGAAGAGGCGCTCGATTATCTGGCTCCGGTGGTGGGTGCCTTCAAGTTCGACCTCAAGGCGCCTTCGGCGCGGGGCTGGGAGTGGCTCAGCAAGGTCAAGGATCCTGCTCCCGCCATGGCGATGGCTGTGCGTGCCAAGGAGGTTCATGGCTGCCATCTGGAGGTCGTCTCCAACATCGTGCCGGGCATGAACGACGACGACGCCAGCCTCTCAGCCATGGCCACGTGGGTCCACGACCATCTCGGAGCACGGACTCCCTGGCACGTGACGCGCTTTCTCCCGGACTTCGAGCTGTCATATCTCCCCCCCACGCCCATCCGCGCGCTTGAGCGTGGAGTCGCCCTTGGCCGCGCCGCGGGGCTCGATTTCGTGTACGTGGGGAATGTTCCGGGCCATGCGGGCAGGAACACGATATGCCCCGGATGCGGGCGCACCGTGATCCAGCGCGGCGACCTCGGAGCCGAGACGCTCCGGCTCCGCGAAGGTCTGTGTGAGAGCTGCGGTGAAGACCTCGGTATCGTGCAGGCTTGGGACTAGCGGTTTTTTCGCTTGGGGACTAGCGCGAGGGCTCGACATGCTGTTTAGTAGCACCGTGCGCCGGGCATCCTAGAGGCGAGCGGGAAAGGGCCTGTTGGTGGAGAGGACAGTGGCCGAGAAAACTGAGACGAACACTGCGGCGGACTCCGATGATAGGTCCACCGTCACGCTCACCGTTCCCTGCAAGGCTGAGTATGTAGCGCTCGGTCGTCTGGCTGTGGGAGCCCTCGGGGCCCGGGAAGGGATAGACGAGGAGACAGTCGCCGATCTCAAGGTAGCTGTGACAGAAGCCTGCGCCAGCTTCATAACTCGCACGGGTGTTTCCCCAACGGGCGAGGCCCCGGCGATCCTCAAGATCGATTTTCGCGTCACCCCCGCCACATGGGTCATAACCGTCTCCAATCCGGATCGCAAAGCCCGTATCCGCATGAGTGCGCTCTGCGACCCACTCTTCGAAGGCGGGTTGGGCCTCACCATCATGCGCGCCTTGGTGGACCTGGTGGAGGAGTCCGACACCGACGAAGAGGGCACCGTCTTCCGCCTCGTCAAGCACATCGGCGCCGATTCAGCGGCGGCCGCCCGATAGTGATCTGAGGGCCTGCCGCGCGATGCCCGCGCGCGACAGCCGGCCGATCGTTTTGGGCTGATTCGCCAGGTCCGATCTCACAGGCCCGACGTCGCGGCTTATGTAGGCGTCGATGGCCTGCTACACTCGGGAACCATGAGGCAAGCCGGGTCTTCAGTTCCTCGTATCGCCCTGTCTGTTCGCCGTTCTCGCTCGCCCCGAGCCGTTCACGTTGCCCTCTCGTTGAGTATTCTCTGCGCCGTCCTGTTGACTCTCACAGCCATCGCGCTCTCGGGGGGCGCCCCCGTGGCTTTGGCGGCGGAGCAGCTTACGCTCACCACCGACGATGGTCTCACCCTCGTGGGGCAGTCGGTCACCATCACGATAGCTGGGCCTTTCGGCGGCGGCTTCGAGGACACTACGGCAGTGGTTCGATTGAGCGGACCCGGGCGGCCTTCGGTCACCGGACACACCTGGCCGCAAGCCGCAACGTTCACCCAGCCGTTGGGCGACCTAACTGGCCGGCAAACGGTGACCGTGACTGTGCCGACAGAGATGCCCGCTACCCCAGGGGGCTACCTGGTCACCGTGGAGCTACACCCTGCCGGCGCCCCCGCGACTGCCGGCACCCCCGCGACGACCGGCACCCCCGCGACCGCGGGCACCCCCGCGACGACCGTCGATCCGACGATCCTCACCAGCGGTCAGATATGGATCGGTAAGGTCGGGGCGCCGGACAAGTCCATCGATATCGCCTTCGTCTGGCCCGTCGCCCTAGGGGTCCATCGCGATGCTTCGGGGGCATTCTTCGACCAGACGCTCGAAAACGCGGTTTCCCCCAACGTGGGGGATGCGGGAAACCTCAACGGGCTTTTCGCCATGGCCAACGAATTCCCCGACTGGCACTTCACTCTTGGGGTCGAGCCGATATTGCTGGCGCAGCTGAGCACGATGGCCTCCGGCTACACACGCCTGGATGCGTCTGGCGGTTCCGAGCAGGTGAAGCCAGGCGACGCCGGAGCCCAAAACGCGAGCAAGGCTTTAGCAGCGTTCAAAGAGGTGGCGAATCTCGACAACGTGGAGATCGACGCGATGCCGTACGCCAGTCCCTCCCTGGGGATGCTGGCAACAGAGAAGTGGCGCGACGGCTTCTTACAGATGCAGCTCGGCAAGCAGGAGATCCAAGATACACTGGGTCTGACGTCGCCGCCCGTGGGCGGCTATCCGATCGACCTCGACGTGACCACCGACAGTCTGGCTTCGTTCGCCCAGGCTTCCATCGAGTACGCGGTGGTCGACCAAAGATTGAAGACAGACCTCAACGAGCCCCTCGCGGCCGGAGCCGCGACGGTGAGGGCCCGCGACCTCGAGAACAACAGGCTGACCTTGGCGTTGGCCAGTTCCGAACTGCTCACCGACATGAAGCCGCCGTGGAACGTCGATGTCTTCTTTGCCGGTCTCGCTGCGAGCTTAGCCGCCGGACGAGGCGGAGCGCTAGTCATCACGCCGGGAGCGGATTACACGATCCCGCCGGTCGCCTACCTGCGGGCCATCGGAACGGCCCTCAGCAGAATGCCATGGATCAACACTCTCACCCTGGGGGATTTCGTCAAGGCGAACTCGCCGGGCACCCGCCCCATCTTCCTGAGCCGCTACACCAGCACGGTCGAAGGATACGTGGGGGAATCGCTTCTGGAGAGCCTGCGCAGTGCTCACCAGGTCGTGTCCGACCTTGCGCAGGCTACCGATGCCGTCGATACTCCGGTCGACGACGCGCAGCTACTCCTCTATGCAGGTGAGAGCAGGTTCTGGTTCATGCCGGAGGCGGGGCCGCGGTTGGCCAGTGTCGGACTTGCTTATGCCGACGCCGCGGACAAGCTGGCCGCCGGTGAGCTCGCAAAGGTCAAGTTCGGCGGCGCGAGCCCGGTCACCGCCTGGGGCAGCGACGCACAACTCCGTCTTCCCGTCGAGAACAAGGCCGGTTACCCATTGAAAGTGGTGATAGCCGTGGAGGGCTCGGGGTTGAATTTCCCCAAAGGTCCGCGCTTCGCGGTGGAGTTGCCTGCGGGGGAGACGGTCGTGTCCATACCGGTGAAGGCCTCCGGCCGATCGGCGAAGGCATCGGCGACGTTGACGATAGGCACCACGCTGGTGGACTCCAAATCAATCTCCATGCGTTTTGTTACCGTGAAGACCGTTCTGCCGTGGGCGTTGGCCGTTGTCGTGGTGCTCGGCATTTTCGCGATGCTCTTCTTGTTCTGGAGGAAGCGGCGCAGGAAGCGCAAGAACAAGCCGTAACTTCCGGCGACCGTTTTTCGTTATTTCTCGTATGAGGAGCATCCTTACATTCGTGATCGTGGCGGGCCTGGTGGTCGTGTTGGCACTCGATGGCGTAGGCATGTATTCCGCGCACACGAGGGCAGTTGGAGCGGCGCAGGCAGCGGCTCGGCAGGCCGTTGCGGAGTATGAGGCGAGCGAGTCGAACGGGAATGCCGCAGAGCAAGCGGCCAGCCAGGTGGCGATCGATTCAGGCGCCAAGCTGGTCTCGGTAAACTTCCACCAAGCCGACACGCAGTGGGTGGAGGTGACCGTTCAAGCCACGCCGCATGTGTACCTGCTCGGCTACGTGCCATATTTGAAGGCACATCTTGCCCAGGACTCCACGGCGGTTGTCCACTTCTAGCAGTCTCCTGGGCCCGCTCGACTTCTGGGTTCGCTCGGTCGGTAGCTGCTCGCCCCTTCTTGACCCGTTACCCGCGAAGCTGGTGGATGGCGGGGCGTTGCCTGAGCGACGATTGGAGAATGTTGAGGGAAGGATTACGGCGCGCGGAGCGATTCGCTCCGCGCGCCGTAAAGGAAGGGGGTCTTAGCAAGCCAGCGGCAGGTCGCGGCGTACGCTTTCGAGGCGGCAGTAGAATGACGCGACTTTGTGCACCTTGGCGTAGTCCACGCCAAGAGACTGCGCGACTTTTTCCACGGCAGCAGGGGGTATGCTGCCTCTTTCGGTCTTGATGGTGCGCAGTAGGGGTACGAGGACACCGCGATTGTTCTGGGTCTGGTTGGTCGACATGTTCATCACCCTCCTTGCTGGTGAGTATCTGGTCGTAAAGCGAGCGCCAAGCTCGTCGGGCCCTTTGGGCTTAATAGCTATGACGAGCGGCTATGACGATAGAATATAGAATCTATATTCTATTGTCAAGGGGTAGTTGAAAAGTGGTCCGGCGCCATTTGCGGTGCTAGAATCGTCACGTGACCGAATCCGCACATGCTGTCAAAGCTCCTTGCCAACAGCGCAGTCGCGACTCTCTGGAACGGATACTCAAGACAGCCGAGACGCTGATCCGCACCAAGGGTTTCGAGGCTCTGACTGTGGCTGAGGTCGTTAGAGGCTCCCATACCTCCATCGGCACGTTCTACGCGCGCTTCCACGACAAGACCGCTCTCCTTCACGCCGTGCAAGACCGGGTCCACGGTCGGCAGGAGATCCACATGCGCAGCCTGTTGGGTAAGGTCGATTGGAGCGCTCTGTCGCTCGAGGAGACCGTGCGGGAGTTGGTGAGGATAAAGCGGGTGGTCGGCAAGGGCGATGACAAGTTGCTCGAGGCCTTTGTCGTGCATGGCGCCACCGACGGCGTGCTGCGGGAGCGCGGCTATCGCCACAAGGCCGTGGTGGAGAACCTCGAGGTGGATATCCTGATGCAGCACGCCGCTCAGATCGGGCATGAGGACCCAGACTCGGCCGCTCGGGTGGCGTCCCGGTTATGGCAGGCGGCCCAGGAGGAGAACGTCCAGAGGCTGCAGTCGGGAGTTTCGTTTCTCGGGGCAGTGCCACAAGATCTGCTCATCGAGAAGCTTGCGGATGTCGTGATCGCCTATCTCCGGTCACCGGACAGACCACAGAACGGGTGTTAGATTAGTTTTTCCGTCTGCTGGTAAACTCTTCAACCATGATGGAACTCTGGCACGGTCACCTGCTGCGCGAGAAGGTCGATCAGAGTAGCTTACTGGTCCAGGGAAACCGCGCGTGCGCATTGGGTGCGCTCGACGCCGGAGTCCGTTTCTTCGCCGGTTATCCCATCACCCCCAGCTCCGAGATCATGGAAGCCATGGCATATGAGTTGCCCCGGGTCGGCGGCACGTTCATCCAGATGGAGGACGAGATCGCTTCCATCTGCGCCTGCATCGGCGCTTCCCTCACCGGCCAACTGGCCATGACCGCCACTTCAGGACCTGGCTTTTCCCTCATGCAGGAAGCTATCGGCTACGCGATCATGGTGGAGGCCCCACTACTCGTGGTGGACGTCATGCGTGCGGGACCGTCTACCGGACGGCCGACCGCCCCCTCCCAAGGCGACGTGATGCAGGCCCGCTGGGGCACCCATGGCGACCATCCCGCGATCGTGTTGGCGGCTTCCAACGTGGCGGACATGTATCGCCTGACCATGGCCGCAGTCCGCTTCGCCCAGCGCTTCCGCACCCCGGTCACCTTGCTGGCCGACGAGGTGGTCGGGCACATGCGCGAGAGCTTCTCTCCTGAACTCATCGGTCGGTATCGCCTAACCAGCGGCGACTTCGATTTCACCCCTGGGTACGTCCACCCCGAGTTGGTGCGCGAGGTGCATCCACCACACGTCCTGGGCTCGGAGACCAACCCGCACGTTACCGGTTTGATCCACGACGAGACCGGCTTCCCCACCAATGACCCGGAGAAGAGCGAGACGTTCATCCGGGAGCTATACGACAAAGTGGGTAATCACCGGGACGAGCTGTGTCTGTTCGACGTGAAGAACGAGGGCAAGGGCCGGGTCTGCATCGTGGCCTACGGGTCGTGCGCCCGCAGCGCTCGCGCCGCCTGGAAGATGGCGGAATGGGAGGGCCTGTCGGTGGAGGTGCTGCACCTCTACACTTTGTTCCCCTTGCCGGTGGAGATCATCCAGACAGTGGCCCGGCGCGTGGAGTTCATGCTTATCCCCGAGCTGAACCTGGGGCAGTATGCCCGCGAGGTGCGCAAGATGGCGGAGAACTGGACCACGGTCATCAGCATGGGCAAGATCGACGGCACGCTTATCTCGCCACGGGAGATCCTGGAACGGATCACGGAACTGGTGGGCAAGTATGAAAGCGTGTAATGGACACGGCGGGCGAAGCCGGCGCGGGAGCCGCTCATGGCCATCGACATAGATCGCTATCTGCACACGTGAGCGACTGCCTCACATCTGGTGCCCGGGCTGCGGTGTGGGCATCGTCACCGGGGCGTTCCTGCGAGCGGCGCTGGGGCTGGGGCTGGAGCGCGAGCGGACGGTAGTGGTGAGCGGCATCGGCTGTTCGAGTCGGGCCACCGGCTACCTCGACGTGGGTACGGTACATTCCATTCATGGCAGGGCGCTGGCCTTCGCAACCGGCATCAAGATGGCCAACCCCGATTTCACCGTGATCGTGCTCACGGGAGACGGTGACGGGGCTGCCATCGGCGGCAACCATCTCATCCACGCCTGCCGCCGCAACATCGATCTCACGTGCATCCTCTTCAACAACCAGGTGTACGGCATGACCGGCGGTCAGCTCTCTCCCACCATGGAGTTCGGCGACCGGGCGACGACCGCGCCATACGGCTCGGGCGAGCCCCCGTTCGACCTTTGCCGGCTGGCCGAGGCATCAGGGGCGAGTTTCGTGGCTCGCGGCACGGCGATCGCGATACGACAGATGGAGAAGTTGATCAAGGATGGGATCCAGCACCCGGGCTTCGCTTTCATCGAGGCCGTGGTGCCATGCCCTACCGAATACGGCAAGCGCAACGCCCCGGCTGCCGTGGTGGCCATGCTGGAAGACGAGAAGGCCCGCACGATCCCCGTGGCCAAGGCCCGTGACCTGACTGCGAACGAACTGGTGGACAAGATCGTCACCGGGGTGCTGTATAAGAATCCCGCAATGCCTGAGTTCCAACGGTCCTATGCGGCCATCGTCGCGAGGGCGCAAGAGGACGCGGCAAAGGGCGGCAGGCGATGAGTGCCGTGCGGGCGCACCGAGCCGCGGGCGGCTCGCGCGTAGGGGCCGCTTCCGCGGAGACCGAGGGGCCACCGCTGCGCACCGGCCTCCTTGCCACGCGCGGGTTCACCGAGGTGCGTTTCGGCGGGAGCGGCGGCCAGGGTGTGATCCTGATGGGGGTCATCATGGCAATGGCCGCCACGCGCGACCATCGGTTCGTAGTGCAGACCCAGTCTTACGGCCCCGAAGCTCGCGGTGGATACAGCCGCAGCGACGTCATCATCTCCGACCGCCCCATCGCCTTCCCGGAGCTCCTCGGCGTGGATCTGCTGGTGGCGCTGTCCCAGGAGTCCGCCACTGGCTACGTGTCATTGTTGCGCCCGGACGGCGTCCTCGTCTTCGACTTGGAGAACGTGACCCAACCGCCCGCGTTCCCCGGCACACGGTTTGGCATACCCTTCACTCGCTTGGCCATTGAAGAGACCGGCCGCCGGCAGACCACCAACATACTCACGCTGGGGGCCGTGATCGGCATCACCGGCGTGGTGTCCGTCGACTCCTTGAAGAAGGCCGTCATGGGCATGGTGCCGGCCGGCACAGAGGAGCTCAACGGCAAGGCATTGGCCCGCGGGTTGGCGCTCGACCCCGAAGAGTACCGCCAGAGAGGACCCGTGCGAGGTGACGTGGCGGCAGGAGACTCCCAGGAGTTAGGAGACCGAGAATGATCGTCGCAGGTCTTGACGTCGGGTCGAAAAATGTGCACGCCGTTGTGATTCGGGACGGTGAGGTCGCTGCTCGGGCCAGCGTCCTGTCGGGGTTCGACCACGAGGAGTCCGCGGCGCGCGGCCTGGCCGAGGCGGCTGCGGCAGCCGGTCTTGTGCGGGACCAGATCGACCTGGTCGCGGCGACGGGAGCAGGCCGGAAGGCCCTTTCTTTTGCGACGGAGCAACCAACCGAAGTGGCCGCGGACGCGCGTGGGGCCTGCGCCCTGTTCCCCGGTGCTCGGACGGTGATCGACGTCGGTGCCGACGAGGCCCGGGCCATCCGCATCGACGAGACCGGCAAGGTTCTGGACTTCGCCATCAACGAGAAGTGCGCTGCCGGCGCCGGAGCGTTCGTCGAGGCTATGAGCCGGGCGTTGGAGATGAATCTGGAAGACTTCAGCCGGGCGTCGCTCGAGTCCACGGAGTCCATCCCCATGAACGCCCAGTGCACGGTGTTCGCGGAGTCGGAGGTGGTGAGCCTGATCCATGCCAACACCCCTCCCGGAGACATCGCCCGGGCCGTCCACGACGCTATGGCGAGCCGAGTCTCTGCCATGGTGAGGCGCGTGGGGATCGAGGATCCCGTGGTGCTGGGCGGAGGCGCGTCCTTGAACATCGGGTTCGTCAAATCCTTGTCTGCCGCTTTGGGCGGGGTGGATATCTACGTTCTTCCCTACGCTGAGTATCTGGGCGCCGAAGGCGCCGCGCTGATCGCCTGGGAGGCGGCTCAGTCTGCGAGATAGACCGGCTCAGCGGTCACGAGCACTATCGGTTGCGGCAAGGTGCCTACCGGATTCCTCTATGCTATTGAAGACGACCGTCTCGTGGTTTATGTAGTCAAGATAGGCCACCGAAGCAGTGCCTACCGGTGATCGTGGTACATCGCTCGGCCGAGGAGCCGCACTACCGGAGCCGAGTCCTTCGGCCCTGGCAGAGCGCCGCGCTGGTCGGCGTCGCCGGCTTGGCCGTGGGGTTCTCACCCTTCCGGGGCAAGGAAGGCTTCCCGGCAACTGGAACCATCTCGTCAACTCGGGAGCCGTCTACCTCCACGTATGAGCGGGCCGGTCCTTCCCGCGCGGGCTCGTCCGGCCCGGCCCTTCCCGCGCCGCACCCGTCCCGGTATCATCCCCAGGATGCCGCTACGCGATCTAGTGCGCGCGGACCGACATGCGTACGGTGTCGCTCGATGCGGCCAACTAAGAAGTAGGAGCAATGGAACAGAGGCAAGATTTTTGGAAATGGAGCGAAAAAGTCTGGCAGGCGCCCGACCTCGACTGGAGGAAGGCCGATTCCGTGACCGTCGGTATCGACGTCGGTTCGGTCAGCTCTCAGGCCGTCCTGCTCGCCGATGGCAGGCTCCTGGCCTTCTACTCCACCCGCACGGGATCCTGCAGCCCGGACAGCGCCGTGCGGGCTTTCCGGGGAGCGAGCGAGCCGCTGGGCGTCACCCTCGACGATGTCAGCTACTCCGTGGGCACGGGCTACGGGCGCGTCAATGTCCCCTTCGCCGACCGGACCATAACGGAGATCGCCTGTCACGCGCGGGGGGCGAACTTCATGGGCGGCCCGTCGGTGCGCACCATCCTCGACATGGGCGGTCAGGACTGCAAGGTCATCCGCTGCGACGAGCGGGGCAAAGTGCTCAACTTCATCATGAACGACAAGTGCGCGGCCGGGACCGGGCGGGGCATGGAGGTCATCGCCGACGTGCTGTCGGTGCCCATCGAGGACATCGGCCGGCGCTCCTTCGAGATCGACGAGGAGCCGCCGCCGGTGAGCAATGTCTGCACCGTGTTCGCCAAGTCGGAGGCCACATCGCTGCTGCGGGCAGGCTGGAGCGTCGACCGGGTGCTCGCCGCCTATTGCGCCGCCATGGCGCAACGAGTCGCGGGGCTCATCCAGCGCATGGAAGTGGAGCCTGAGTTCTTCATCACCGGTGGTATCGCCAAGAACTCCGGGGTCACCAGGCGCATCGAGCGGCTCATCGGCGTGGAGGCGATCAAACTGCCCGCTGGGTCGGTCCTCGATCCGCAGATCGCCGGGGCGCTGGGCGCGGCCCTTTTCGCGCACTCCCTGCATCGCAAGGCAGAGAAGGACAAAGCTACCAGCGCCGCATCTGGACCGGGCGCCGGCTGAAGCCATAGGCTGACGCTCGGGCCGCTGCTGCCGCGCCCGGCGATCAAGGCGGACGCGGCAAGGAACGGGGTCTGAAAGGCCGCAGTCGAGGGGCGTGGTACGATTCGCAGCACCCCACAGCGTACGAGGACGGGACCTTACCATGATCGCCAATTACGGTTACGAGGATGGATCTGGCTTCTACTACATCACGATCGACACGGACCGCTGCGTGACGTGTGAGTCCCACGAGTGCGCGACCGCGTGTCCGCGAGACGTGTACATTATCGAACTCGACGACTACGACGACGTGGTGGCGACCGTTGCGCCGGGCGCTCGGAAGCAGTTGCGCGAATTCTGCGCCGCATGCAAGGCCCAGAATGGCGGCGGCACCACCGAGCGGATATTGCCGTGCACGTCGGCGTGCCCGGGCGGCGCCATCCGCCACAGCTGGTAGCAGCGGCGACCCGGCTTCGCGGCATGATCGGCGATCTATCTGAAAGCGATCCCCTGGAGCATCCCCAGTCCGCGGACCTCGTCGCGTTCATTCTCAACGGGGTGGAGGTCGAGGCGCCAGCGGGGATCAGCCTGCTCGAAGCCTGCGACGTAGTCGGCGTGTACGTACCAAGACTCTGCTCGTACCCGGGTCTGCCGCCCGCATGCACGGTGTCACCCGGAAGCGAGTGCGGGCTCTGTCTCGTGCGGGTCACCGACAGCATCGGCGCCCGCTATGAGAGGCCCGGCTCCAACCCCGACAAGCTCGGCTCCGGCTCCGACAGGCACGGCGCCAATTCCGGCGGGATCGTTGCCGGCTCAGGCCGGATCGTCCACGCATGCGCGACCGCCGTAGCCGCCGGCCTGGATGTGTGCACGGACGACCCAGAACTGCGGACGGCCCGGGCGGAACGCCTGGCTGTCATCTTGGCCGAGCATCCCACAGCCTGCCTGGCCTGCCCCGACCGCGACGGCTGTACCCGCGACGAATGTTCCTACGGTAATCCTGCGGAGTCCAGATGCTGTGCGGAGTTCGCCCGCTGCGAGCTCGCTCGACTCGCGGCGTTCGTGGACCCGGCAGGCACTTTGTCGGCCCGCGTATCCTCCGTGGACGCGCTTTCGGCCGTCACGCCGTCCGGCGGGGGGTCCTCGCCCGAAACACTGTCGGCCGGCACGGCGCCGTCCGGAACGTTGTCGGCGGGTGGGCGGGGGGCGGGCCCGGCTGGGCACTGGGCGCGCGGAGCTTCCTTGGAGGGACGGATACGTCGCAAACCGAGGCTCTGCGTGGGCTGCGGAAGGTGCGTCGTTGCCTGCGGGACCCTGTCCGAGGCGGGACGGGCGCTTGTGCTGGAGGAGTGTGGCGAAGGCCCGGCCGGAGCGCGGAAGGTGGCAGCGCCGCGGGAAGGGACGCTGCGGCAATCGGGCTGCACTTTTTGCGGGCTATGCGTGATGGTCTGCCCCACTGGCGCTCTCACTGCGCCCGGTGGGAAAGGAGCACGGTGGCTCGCCGATCGTAGGGAACAGAGCGGCCTGCGGTCCGCCATCTTGCCGCCGCCGAGAATGGAGCCGGTGGAGCCTGCGGCGTTGGCGCGGGTGCCGGCCAGTCCGGGGGTCTTCCAACTCGTGGATGCCGAGGGGCGCGTCCTCCAGATCAGCGGCGTAGCCGATCTTCGCCTGGGCGTCGCGAGAGCGCTGGCCGAACCGAGCGGAAAGAGCGCCAGCAGTTTCGTCGTGGAACTGGATCTCCTCTACACCCAGCGAGAGAGCGAATTGCTGGCCCTCTACGCACAGGAACACGGAGAGCTGCCGCCGGCTAACGACCTGGATGACGACCTTTTCGACTGATTGCCTCGCCTGTAGGTCACTCCTGAAAGACGCGAACCAGGTTTTCGAGAATGGGATAGATCCAGCGCCAGGCAACCGGCAAGCACGCACTGGGCAACTGGCAAGCACGTGCTCGGCCCCTGATACCGGCGGGGGCGCCCGCTGTTTCGGGGCGCTCGCAGAGGGAATGTATCTTGCGGTGGAACGCGGGGAGACGCGAGAAGCCTCACAGACACACAAGCTACCGGGGAGACCCGAGAAACCGGGGGATAGGGACATGGAAACCGCCGTTGTAGGTCTGGGCCGCATGGGTGCCAACATGGCGCGGCGGATGATGGCCGGCGGCCATCGCGTGGTGGTGAGCAACCGCTCGCCGGGGCCGATCGCCGAGCTCGCCTCCGAGGGAGGAGTCCCGGCCTCGTCGCGGGCGGAACTTAAAGATCTGCTGACGCCGCCTCGGGCGGTATGGGTGGTGCTGCCGGCAGGAGAGGTGACTGAGCAGGCGGTGGGAGAGCTGGGCGGGCTCCTCGACGCGGGCGATTTGATCATCGACGGCGGCAACTCGTACTACCGTGACTCGGTCCGGCGGGCGGAGCAGTTGCGGACGCGCGACATAGGCTACGTGGACTGCGGTACCAGCGGAGGTATCTGGGGGCTGAAAGGCGGTTACAGCCTGATGCTGGGAGGGGACGATCAGTCTCTGGCGAGGATCCGGCCGCTTCTCGAGACTCTCGCTCCGGGGCCGGACCGTGGCTGGGGACACGTGGGGCCCGTGGGCGCCGGGCACTTCGTGAAGATGGTCCACAACGGCATCGAGTACGGAATGATGCAGGCCTATGCCGAGGGTTTCAGCATCATGCGGGCCAAGGAAGAGTTTGGGCTCGACCTTCATCAGGTGGCCGAGATATGGCGGGAGGGCAGCGTCGTCCGGTCTTGGCTCTTGGACCTAGCGGCCAACGCGCTGCAGCCCGACCCGACACTTGCGAACATCGAGCCACGGGTGGCGGATTCTGGGGAAGGGCGCTGGACTGCTCTCGAGGCTATCGAGCATGGGATCGCTGCGCCCGTGATCCTGTCCGCGCTCAACGTGCGATTCACGAGCCAGGACGAGGTGGGCTTCAACGACCGGTTGCTGGCCGCGCTACGTGGCCAGTTCGGGGGACATGCCGTGCCCACGTTCCCCGGCGGGGCCGGAGAGAAGAGCTGAGCGAGATCGAACTGTTGGGTGGGGAGAACGACCTCGCCGGTGCCGCCGGGCAGCCGGGCGCCGCGGATCACGGCAGCAAGACCCTGTTGGTGGCGGTCATTTCCGACACTCACGGCATCCTGTATCCGGAGATAAAGGCGGCGCTGGCGGGAGTCGATCACATCATCCATGCGGGCGACATCGGATCCCTGTCGGTGCTCGAGGAACTTCGGAAGCTGGCTCCGGTCACAGCCGTCCGCGGGAACTGCGATCTGGACGGATGGTCTCAGTCGCTGCCGGTCGTGGCATCGGTGGACCTCGCCGGCGTGCGGATAGTAGTCGGGCACCGCCGGGACTCGATCCCGGGGGGCGGCGTAGACTCACGGATGGACGAAGCTGCGCCCCCGCAGCAGGCGCACGCGGTGGGATCAACTGCGACCGCAGGGTGTTTGCTGGTCATCAGCGGGCACAGCCACCTTGCCAGCTTGGAGGAACGCGACGGTGTGATCTTCCTAAATCCCGGGTCCGCGGGACCGAGGCGGTTTGGGCGACCCCGTACCATCGCACGGGTGGAACTCCGAGACGGCGAAGCGGAGGCACAGATCGTCATCGTGCAGGCGTGAGCGGACCGGCTTGCGTCCGCGCAGACCCGGATGACGATAGTCCCAAAACCCCCGAGGACAGTCGCAAAACCCCCGAGGCGGGATCTCTGTATCTGCAGAGCGGAGTGTCCCTCGCACCCCGTTTGCACACGATAATGGGTTGCCGGTGTGTAGGCGAGTATTTCTTCTGCTAATGGTCGATGACGATGGCATGAAAGGGCGATGGCATGAAATGGTCGATGCCGGACATGTATCTCCCAGACTGCTCAACGTCGACGGTTGGGGAAGACGCATGGACAAGCAACTTACAGGCGCGATGGCGTCCCGGGCGCCGCGCGACGACGACGCGGCGTCAGCAAGAGATGCCGTCTGCGTGACGTATCGCATAACCAAGCGCCCTGACGGGCGGTGGGAACTCAGGCGTGACGGTGCCCGCCGGGCGACAGGGGTGTATGGAACGCTGGTGACCGCGGCAGCCCGGGCTGTCGAAATCGCCAGCGTCCGCCAAGGAGTGTGCGAGATCCTCGTCGACCGAGACAGGATCATCCAGTCCGGCGCAAGATGACCCTCAGATCGAAGTAGGCCCGGGCCGATGCGGCGCCCGGGCCTACGGTGCGTCCGAAGCGTTCCTTACAGGCTGCGCGCGATGTGCCCGGTGAGTTCTCCCAGCCGGCGCGTGTAGCTGCCCATCTCATTGTCGTACCAGCCGAAGATCTTGACGTGGGTGAGCGGCACCCTCATCGTGTTCGGCTGCTGGGGGTCGCCTCGGGCCCTGGCCGGGCACCCTGAGGTCGACGAAGCCGGTGCGGGTGTGGGTCTCCACCCCTTCGATCACAACGGCTGCGTTTTCGCCCAGCATGTCCGCCGAGACGTTCTGCTCGTCGCTGTACTTGAGCAGTCCGCGCGCTTCGCCCTCCGCGGCCTGCTGGTAGATGTCGTTGATGGCCTCGCGGTCCACGTCGATGGTGCCGTCGGGAAGCGCCTCGCTTTGGAACGTGACGTTGAGGATGATCAGGCTCACGCTGGCCGTCGGGATGCGCACGGAGTCTGCCATGAAGCCGATGCGGGCGATCTCCGGCATGACCTGCTCGAGCGCCGCCGCCGCGTTGGTGGAGGTGAGGACCACGTTGCCGAGAGCTCCGCGGGTCTTGCGAAGATCGGTCGCGTTGGCACCGGGGACGGCGTCGAGAACCGGCTGCGAGTTGGTGACCGCATGCACGGTGCTCATGCCGGCGGTGATCATGTTCCGGGTGAGGTCGCGGTCGAGCAAGGGGCGCATCATGTGCGCGAGCGCGGTGGTGGTGCAGGACGCGGCGGACACCAGCTTGTGCCTGCCGGGCTCGAACTGATGGTGATTGATGCCGTTTATGAACATGGCTGTGTCGTCGGGCAGCGGTACGCCTTTCACCTTGCTCTTGAACGGGGAGCTTTGTACGACCACCCGGGCTCCGGCGGCAAGGTGGCCGCGGAGCGCCCCGGTGCCTGAGGTGGCCTCGGCGTGGGGGTCGCGGAACTTGCCCGTGCACTCGACTACTAGGCTCGCTCCGCAGTCGCGCCAGGGAATATCCTTGGGATTGCGGACCTCCCGCAGCACGACTATCTCTTTGCCGTGGGCACGGATGATCCCGCCGGCTTCGTCCACGACCTTGATGTCCCGAACGCCGTTCTGACCATGGAGGTATCGGTGCAGGGCGCCATAGGTGCTGTCCTTGGCTATGTACTGGACGATCGCATCGAGTGAGGTGCCGACCGGCCGTCCGACATTGACCACGAGACGGTCGAAGTCATCGTGTCCCAACTGGTGCCAAAGAGTCAGTTTGCCGATGCGGCCGAGTCCATTGATGCCCAGCGTCCGTTGTGCTCCCATGACCCGCAGTTTCCTCCTGCTTCGATTTACAGGACGTCAAGCTCTTGCCCAGTTCTTCCTTTGGCGCCGAGACTTCGCGCGTCGCCGGGACGTCGTGGCATTGTCGAGCTCGACTCATGTACATACCACCTGGGGGTGAGAAAGGCCAGCGCACCGAGGGTCCGGATCTGACGAGATCGTGCTCGCCGTCGGGTCCAGGCACGTCGTCGTCGCCGGCGTGCCTTCGCGCGGCTGCGCGGCCGCCTTGGCGCGAAGCATCATGCAGGCAGATTGGGCTCCGAAAGCGTGGGGATGCGGCCTAGGAAAATATTCCCAGTGCGGCCGTCTATGGACAGCCAGTCGCCCGTGCGTAGCTCGTTGCCGGCCAGACGCGCGACGCCCTGGTGCTCGATCACTTCCAGGTCCATGCAATCGACCACTGCGGTCTTGCCCAGGCGCTTGGCCGTGACGGCCGCGTGCGAGGTCGCCCCGCCGCGGGCGGTCAGGATGCCGCTCACCCTGGTGATCATGGCGATGTCTTCGGGTACCGTGTCCGGCCTGAGCAGCACGATGTTGTCCCCTGGGGACTCGGCCGCCAACTTGTCGATCTGCTCCGCGTTGATGGCCACCCGTCCCGAGTACGCTCCGCCGGCCACCCCCATGCCCACCGCCACCGGCGGGCCGAAGTTGGGGGACGAAGTGTCGAAGTAAGCCCCATCCTTGGCCCGCTCTTGGACCATCGCCCGTTTCTGCAAGACATAGAGATCTCTAGCTTCCGGCGACTCGAACGTGAACTCGATCTCCTGCGGGTCGTACTCGCGCTCTCCCACCAGGTCCCGGGCGATCGCGAGAAGCGCATAAAAGATCTCCGGATAATCGCGTTCCAAAGAATGCTCTGTTCCGCGGTATGTGAGGCTCCCTAGCCGCTGAGCCTCGGACACCGGCAATGGGAACACCAGGCCTCCCACGAGGTCCTCGCCCTGGCTGCGCACGGTGAAGTCGCCGAAGAGCCGCACTTGGCGGCTGTAGGGCTCCAGCGGGTTGCGGGTGAAGATGACCCCCGACCCGGACTCGCGGCTCAGGTTGCCGAACACCATCCGCTGCACCACGACGGCCGTCCCCCACTCCTCCGCCACGCCGATGTACTGGCGATAAAGCTTGGCGTGGGGCGAATCCCAAGATTGCAGGACCTTGAGGACGCACGCCACCACCTGCCGGAAGGGATCCTCGACGAAAACCACTCCGCGCTCCCGGGCCCGTTCCTTGTAGGTGAAGGCGATCTCGCGCATATGCTCGGGAGTGAAGTCCAGCTTGCGCTCCACTCCGTACCGGCCCTTGAACTCGGTCATGATGGCGTCGAAGAAGTCGCGGTCGATGCCCGCGGACATGGCCCACGACTGCAGCAGACGGCGGTACCCATCCCAGGCGGCCCACTCGAACCCCGGCTTGTGCGACAGCGCCTCGGCCAAATCGTCGTTGAGGCCCACGTTGACGAAGGTCGTCATGAGGCCCGGCATAGAGATGGCCGCGCCGGACCGGATGGACAGGAGCAGGCACCGCGCCGGGTCGCCAAGGCGGAGACCGGTGTGTTTCTCCAGCTGGTCGAGTGCCTTGCGGATTCGCTGCATGGTGTCGTCGTAGAAGGGGCGGAACGACATGGCCGGCATGGCGCTGAACAGCTCGGTGGTGAGGATGAAGCCCTCCGGCACCTGGTGCCCGTAAAGGGCCATCTGCTTCAGGCCCAGGCCTTTGAAGCCCAGGGTCATCTGGTCGTCGGTACTGGGCCTCGGCTCGTGGATGGGCGAGACCAGCCGCTCCGGGTCGTAGTTCATCATGCGGGTGAGGGCCTGACTGCTCAATCGTCCGTTCAACGTGGAGATCTGGCGCAGAGCGGCCGCTACATAGCGGTCCAGGGCCTGCATGCCCAGGGCGGATACCAACACCTCGCGAAGCACCATCTCGGCGACGGCATCGATGGACATGCAGCGCGCCTCGCACTGGCGGGAGTCGTACGCGAGGACGCTGTGCAGCACCTGGTCGTGGCTGAGGATCGAGTTGCCGGACAGCTCGGTGACGCTGTTGACGAGGAACTGGAACACGTTCTGATATTGGTGGAACGTGAAGTTATGACTATGGAAGCTGGCCTCGAGCATGCGCAGGTTGGCTGTGAGCGCCCGTGAGTCCACGCCATCCACCGCGAGCGCACGCTCGAAGCGCTCGATAGCCTTGGCCATGCGCCGCAACGAATCGCGGGTGACATACGGCTCGATGCCTTCGGCGACGAGGTCATCCATTAGGCGCCCAACGAGCTGCTCCACCCGGAACGACAGGCCCAGCGCGTCGAACTTGGGCTCGGTGTAATTGCCGTAGATCGAGGGGATGCCGGCGGCGATGTGCCGCTTCTGGTAGATATTCTCCACAGCGGCAGATTGGGCGGGACTGAGGACGATCGCCTTGAGCGCCTCCAGCACGGCAAGCGCCGCTTCCAACAGGCGGTCGCGGGTCTTGGGGTTCGGCTCGTCCTGCCAGACTTCCAGCGCCATGGTGAATGCACGGCGGATCTTGGCATCGAGCTGCAGATGGTTGCCCACAGCCGGCGCCGACGTTGTCGGCCGACAGCGAGTATTTGTGCGCGAGAAGCTGGTACGTGCGCACCATCAGGGCGACGCGGCGGCGGTCGGTCTCGTCCACCTCGGACAGCTTCCCGATCAACGCCTCGAGCGACGCAGGGGCGAGGTTCAGGAGCTTATCCAAGAAGGCTTCATTCTCCTTCGACGCCGGCGTGCCGCTAGCAGCGCCGTCCGGTGCTCTCGGTGCCGCCCGTCGGGTGGCGGCACCGGCAGCCGGAGTTCCGGCGGCGCCGGTCGTTCCAGTGGTGGCCGTGACTCCGACGGCCGCGCGGGCCGAGGTGTGCCGCCCATGGCCACGGCCGTCCGGTCGCCGCAGCGCTGGCGGCTGCCGCAGCGCTCGCGGCCGCGGCAGCCGCTTGACTCCGCCGGGCCGCCTGGCGAGGCCCGCCTCCATCGCCGCTCGGCATTAGCAGCGGCCGCAAGGCGTGCAGGGCCGCGTGTGGCCCTTGGGCCCATTCCGTCTCGCTCTGCACGGCGGCCAGCGTATTGGCGGACAAGTACTGCTCGATGCCCGATGTGTCCAACGTGAGCCAGTACGAGAGCACCGCCCGGCTGAACGCCACCAGCCGGTTGGACGACTCAGCATGTGACTGCTTGCGCAGGAAATGCATCAGGGTGTCGCGCCGGCCGCATATCTCGTCGATCTCGGTGGACACCGACCGCAACTCGCCCTCGGCCCCGACTTCGTTGAAGAACACAGGCAAAGTCCGCAAGAGCTGTTTCGCGACGAAGTAGATAGGGCGGATATCTGCGTTCAAGAAGCGGGTGACGTCGCGCTGGAAGAGGTCGGTGTCGGCGATGTAGACGCCGCCGAGGCGCAATTGCACGTTGAGTGCCGCGGCCAGCCGCTCGTAGAGAGCCGGGTTCGACTCGATGATGTGCATCCAGCAGCGGATCTTCGGCAGGTGATAGGGGTTGACGACGGTCTCCCACTCGTCCGTGGCCCCGCGGATCTCCGGGTACTGGAAGCGCCACGACAAGACGTCCTCCACCAGGTGATCCACCGCCTTGACGTTCCCCGCCTCCCCGATAGCGACGCCGATCGCTTCGTAGCACTGGAAGCGCATGAGCAGGAACTGGTTGTCCCGACCGCGGAAGAAGATCGTAAGGCGGCTCAAGATCTTGTCCACGTCCAGGTGCTTGTCGGGTTGCATCATCTGCTTGACCACGCCCAAAAGGTCGACCATGGCCTCGTTCTGGCGATAGCCCAAAGTGTCGTCTTTCAGGAAGTAGAGGCAGACCGCGAACCGGTCCTCGAGGTTCTCTATCTGGAAGATCTGGTCGATGGCTTGGTCCAGGAGGTCGGAAAACGTGGGCCGGTCCCCGGCAAGCAGATCTGTGGCCGCGACCGACTCCACCCCGTGGATCAAGGAGTTCAAGCGGTCGTTGGTGAGAAGGGCGAACTTCTCCGCGACAGCAGCAGGGTCGGTGAGGTCGGCGCCTGGAGCGGTGGCCCACTCGGGGATGTCCAGCCTCTCGGCGACGCGGTGGTAGCCGAGCAGGAGCACCGCGCGGTACAGATCCGAGAAGACCGGCGTCAACGCCGGCCGGGTGGCGGCGCGCTTGACCAGGTCTCGGAGAAGGGTGTCCCGCTCTAGGAACGGGATGGGCTGTTTGGCGAGCAGCTGGTGCAAGGACTCGCCGATGGTCTTGATGCTGCTCGTCGTAGGCATCGGGATGAGGCTCCGTTCAGTACCGCAGTGCACCACATGAGGAGCTGGCGGAGAAGAAGCGAGAATTGAGCGCCCGTAAGCGGTCTCTCGAGCAGACCGAGGACGAGCTCAGCCAGAAGGGCGAACAGCTCGCTGCGGTTCTCGGAGCGTTCGAAATACGTCCAGTTGCGCAGAAGGATGGTCTGGAATCCCTCGATGAGCAGGTCGGAGTTGCGGAAGATGTGGAAGTACTCGCCCAGAGTCTCGGTGAGCGGTGCCCGCACTCCGTAGAAGCCCTCCACTGCGGCGACTAGGGGCTGATAGTGGTCGGGGATGACCACCTTCTGGGCCGTACGCGCTATGTTGGCGCGCAGGGCGTCGGAGTCGAGCGGTATCTGTCGGGTATTCATGTCGTGTGAATGATACCCCGGGGAGCGGACGGCGGGCTCCCGGGTCGACCTCGGCCGTAGTCAGTTTGGGGTGGTGGCCGCGCGGGGCCTAATCCTCGCGGTCGTTCTGGCCGGGCCCCTCTTCGCCTTCCGAACCGACTTCCGGTTCGATGCGCGTGAGCAGCACGCGGGAAATACGCATGCCGTCCACCTCCAGCACCTCGGCGTGGAAGTTGCCGATGTCCGCCTCGTCGCCCACCCGGGGACGGCGCTGCAACTGCTCGAAGACCCGCCCGCCCACGGTGGGAAAGCCTTCCTCAGGAACCACCAGGCCGAGCCTCTCCTCCAGGTCGTCCACCCGGACGCCGCCATCCACCGAGAAGCGGCCGTCGTTCAACTCCTCGATCTCAGGCGCCTCCTGGTCGAACTCATCCTGGATCTCACCGGTGAGCTCCTCCGTGACGTCTTGGATGGTCACGATGCCGGCGGTGCCGCCATGCTCGTCCACCACGACGGCCAGCGGGGTGCGCGTGCTCTGGAAGCGCTGGAGCGCGACCTCGATGTTGGCCGTCTCGGCAAGGAAACCGACCGGGCGGACCAGCCTGCGCAGGGTATCGCTCCGGACGGCGCGGAAAATGTCTTTGACGTGCACGTAGCCCACGACGTTGTCGACATCCTCTTCGAACACCGGGTAGCGCGTGTGGTTGGTTTCAGCCATCTCGTCGATGGCCTCGCCCACCGTCATCGACGTGGGCAGCGCGGCCACTTCCGTGCGGGGCACCATGATCGCGCCGACCGTAGTATCGCCGAAGGTCAAGGCGCGGCGCATGAGGGTCTGCTCCACCTCGTCGATGTGGCCCACCTCCTGGCTGGCAGCCAGGATCATGCGCAGTTCTTCCTCTGAGTGCGCCAATTCCCGCTCGGAGGCGGGCTGGATGCGGAAGGCCTTGAGGAGGCCCACGGTGGAGATGTACAGCAGCCAGGTGAGCGGCCGGGTGATCAGGTAGAACGTACGGAGCGGCAGGGCTATGGCCATCGCGGAGCCTTCGGCCTTGCGGATAGCGATGGATTTTGGCGCCAACTCGCCGAACACGCTGGTGAGATAGGTGATGATGATGAACGCGACGATGGCCGAGATGGTGCGGGTGGTGCCGGAGGGGTTGGAGCCCCCGATGATGCGAGAGAACGCCGGCGCGCCCAGCCAACCGAGGGCCAGGCTGGCGGCGGTCACACCCAGCTGCGTCGCCGAAAGATAGGCGTCCAGGTGGTTGACTATGTGATCGGCGATACGGGCGCTACGTTTGCCCTCGGCCGCGAGCTCAGCGATGCGGGTGTCCCGCACCTTCACGATCGAGAACTCGGCGATCACGAAGAAGGCGTTGACGATCACCAGGACGATTACCCCGATGATCTCGATCGCTGCTCGGCTGGTACTCACGGTGGTGGCGTCAGCAATCATCGCCGCACGGCTTGAAGCCGGGGCGTAGTGTAGGAGTACGTACTTGGGGGGTCTTCAGAATTGACCATGCGCTATCCATGAGCATAGCATAAGGTTCGCCACGCTCCCTCACTGCCCCTTCTGCCGGCGCTCTTCTTGACTCCCAGCCGCCGGTTTTGTAGGTTGAGCCGATGCGCAAGCCCTTCTCCCCTCCGTCGACAGCTTCCTCAGGCGACGGCGTCCGGCAGGCCGTGCCCATCATCCTAGGCTATGTACCCATCGGGATGGCATACGGCATACTCGGGACCACAGCCGGTCTCCCTTCGTGGGCGATCATCGCCATGTCGTTCCTGGTTTACGCCGGCTCGGCGCAGTTCCTCGCCGTTTCCCTGCTGGGCCAGGGAGTGCCGGCCGCCACACTCGTGGTCACGACATTCATCGTGAACCTGCGGCACCTGCTCTACTCGTCGGCGATACTACCCAAATTGGCGCCGATCCAGCGAAAGCGCCTCGCGTGGACGGCCGCCGAGCTCACCGACGAGACCTTCGTCATAGCCTGCCGCGCTGCTGCCGGCCGGGACAGGTCGCTGACATTCCCCTTCATGAGCGGTCTTCAAGCGGCCTTTCAGATCTCGTGGATCACCGGGTCGGTGCTGGGGGTGGTGGCCGGTTCGTACATCGGAGATCCCACCCGCTATGGCTTGGACTTTACGCTGGTGGCCATGTTCATCGGCCTCCTCGCTTTGCAGATCCACGGCCGACGGGAAGTGGTGGTCGCGCTGGTGGCCGGGATCGTGTCGCTGGGATTGCATCTGGTGGGTCTCGGCGCTACCGGTGTCATCCCGGCCACCTTGGTAGCCAGTGCGGTGGGCATGTTCTTCGGCAGGACCGGGCGGCTCGCCGGGCGGCCCGGTGAGGCGGGTGGGACAGCGGAGAGCTTCGGCTCGGACGGGGGCCTGCCGTGAGACTTCTGGGGCTGATCCTCGCGATGGGCGTGGTGACCTACGTACCGCGCATGCTGCCGATGGTGGTCTTGGCACGCTGGCGGTTCCCCGGCTGGCTGCTTCGGTTGCTAGAGGGCTTCCCGGTGGCGGTCCTGGCGGCCTTCGCCGTGCCGCTCATCCTTGCTCCCGACAATCACCTTAGCCTCAGCCTCCACAACCTCTATCTTCCCGCGGCGGTGATCACGTCGGTGGCTGCCGTGTACAGTCGCAGCCTGATCATCACGGCCATCGTGGGCTCGGTGAGCATGATGCTGTTGCGGTTCGCCTTCGGCTAATAGCTCGTTTCAAAATGAAGCGTTGGCTGCCGAGTTCGCATTGGTCGGTGCGATGCGGCGTCCCCAGTCGCCCCCGTAACGCTGACGCGGAGTCCCCCGCGTCCTCGCCGTCGCGCGGACTTGGGCCCATGCCGAGCGCGCGCCCTGGGAATCAGTCGGCGGGCGCCTGCTCCTTGCGGAGGTCGATCACGCGCTGAGCTTTGCCTTCACTCCGCTCGATCGAGCCGGGCTCCTTGAACGTCACTCCCACCGATATCCCGATGATGTCTTTGATGTTCTTCTTGATCCGCTGCTTGAGATCGATGAGGATCTCGTGCTCGGTAAAGACGGACACCTCGTCCATCGAAAGGAGCGCATCGGAGACTTCGCGGTAGAGCGCCGGGGAGATCTCCACCCGCACGTCCATCATATCCATGGCGCCCTTGCGGCTGACCACCAACTGGTAGTGCGGCTCCACGTTGGGGGCCATGAGCAGCACCGATTCCACCTGGCTCGGGAAGACGTTCACCCCGCGGATGATGAGCATGTCGTCGGTGCGGCCGGATACCCGGTCCATCCTTACGAGCGTGCGTCCGCAGAGGCACGGTTCCGGATCGAGTCGCGTGATATCGCCGGTGCGATAGCGGATGAGCGGGATGCCTTCTTTGGTGAGGGTGGTGATCACCAGCTCGCCTTGCTCGCCGTAGTCGAGCACCTCGCCGGTGTCGGGATCGATGATCTCGGGCAGGAAATGGTCCTCGTTGATGTGCAGCCCCGACTGGGCGTCCACGCACTCGCAGGAGACCCCCGGGCCGACGATCTCGGAAAGCCCGTAGATGTCGCAGGCTTTGATGTTCCACTTCTTTTCGATGTCCCGGCGCATGCCCTCGGACCAGGGCTCGGCGCCGAAGACGCCCACCCGGAGGGGCAGCGTGGTCACGTCCATCCCCAGTTCCTGCGCCACGTCCCACAGATAGAGCATGAAACTCGGCGTGCAGCAGATGACCGAAGACCCGAAGTCCTTCATGAGCATGAGCTGGCGCTGGGTATTGCTGCCGGAGATGGGGAGCACCGAGGCGCCGAGCAGTTCCGCGCCGTAGTGCGCACCGAGGCCGCCGGTGAACAGTCCGTAGCCGTAGGCCACGTGCACGACGTCTTCGTCGGTGGCGCCCACGCCGGCCAGCACGCGGGCCATGACTTCCGCCCACATGTTGATGTCGTTGCGCGTGTAGCCGACGGTGGTCGGCTTGCCGGTGGTGCCCGACGAGGCGTGGATGCGCACGATGTCCTTGAGCGGCGCGGCGAAGAGTCCAAACGGATAGTTGTCGCGCAGGTCCCGCTTGCGAGTCATGGGCAGGCTGGGCAGGTCGTCGAGACCGCGGACCTGCTCCGGCTTGATGCCCGCGGTGTCGAAGAGAGCGCGATAAAAGGGGACGCGCGAGTACACCCTGTTGACGAGAGTAACCAATCGCTCGCCTTGGAGTCGCCTGAGCTCGTCGCGGCTCATGCACTCGTGCTCTCGATCCCTGATCATGATCGTCCCCTTCAGGATTCGCCCTTGCTGCAGGTGTCGCGGCAAAGCCAGCCCTTCGCCGGCAACCTTGAGATGGTATCGGCCGGGAGGGGGACCGTCAACCGGAGGCTGAACCGCGTGGTTCCGCAGTCCAAGAGGCAAAGGTCAGACAGAGCGGCTCGGGCCGCCGGACTCGGGCGGTCTCGGGCCGCCAGGCTGACGCGGGCTCGGGCCGCCGATCTTGCGCGGGACTGGGGCGCCGGCCTCGAAGGCAGGTCGGCCTGAGCGTCAGCCTGCGCGGCCTCCGCGCTGGCCACGCGCCGAGTTGCCCCATGACTTGGGTTGAGCCTGTGGCTTGGCCGTGGACCGGATGGCGTCTCGGGGGCGGTTCGCCGACTTCGCTCCCGCGCCGAGCTTTGCCCCAGCCTTGTCTCGGCCGGCCGGTGGGCCGAACGTGAACGCCGACGGGCAGATGTCCCGGAGAGAGCAGTCTCCGCAGCGCGGCCGCTGACCCGTGCAGATGGCCCGGCCATGCTCGATGAGCAGATAGGTGAGCCCGAACCAATCTTCTCGGTCCACGATCTGCATGAGCTCGGTCTCGATCTTGTTGGAGTCGTCGGACGTCACGAGGCCAAGACGCTGACTCAGCCGGTTCACGTGCGTGTCGACGGCGATGCCGGAATCCGGGTCCTTCGCGTATGCGTCGGGGTAGGCATTGCCCAGTACGATATTGGCGGTCTTCCGTGCGACTCCCGGGAGGGTGAGGAGCTCAGCCATGGTGGCCGGCACCTCCCCGCCAAAATCGGCCAGGATTTGCCGTGCGGATTCTTGGATGTGTTTTGCCTTGTTATGGTAGAAGCCGGTCGGCCGGACGGCCACTTCGAGCTCGGAAAGGTCGGCGACCGCGTAGTTCTCGACGGTACGGTACTTCTTGAAGAGCTTGGTGGTGACCTCGTTGACCTTCTTGTCCGTGCACTGTGCGGAGAGGATCACGGACACCAGGAGCTCCCACGGATTGCCGAAGTGGAGCACGATGCCGGCGTCGGGATACTCGGCCTTGAGCCTCCGGATCACCTCGGCGGCTTGAGTCTTGGGGTCGTCCACGATGGTCATGTCGGCTCTTGGTCGCTTTCGTATGGAGCGGTCGAGGATTCCGACATGATACGGCATTGCCGCGGGTTTGGAGCGCGGCGCATGAGGGGTGCGGTAGCAGCGCGGGCAATGCCGGGCGCTCTCCGGCGACGGCGCCGGGCGACGCGACCACCACAGCCTCGATCGTCGCCCGGTTCACCGATGTCCCGATGCAGGCGCAGGCGGCCGTGGCTGCGGTCGTGGCCGCCGGGTTCATGAGCGCGGATAGCGATACCTTCCGGCCGTACGACCCGGAGAGCCGGGCGCAGGCGGCTCGGGTGCTACAGCGGCTATTCGACTCGCTGGGGACCGCTCCCTAGCAGACCGGCGAGCGCCGCCCCAGGTCAAAGGCTTTCAGGTTGGCGTCCACGGTCTTCGGCGGCACGACCCGGCGGATGATGGTCTCCCAGGTCTCGGCGGCAAACGGCAGGGTGCACGACACCGCGCCCAACATCACCACGTTGACCGATTTCACGCTGCCGGCCGCCTCGGCTAAGGCGTTCGCTTCGACGGCATGGACGCGGGGCCAGGCGGCTTTGATGCGCTCATCGATGTCGGCGGGATATTCCGCCAGCCCCGCGGCGACCGGGCTGGGGTTCACGCGCAGGGTGTTGTAGACGACGAGGCCGCCCGGTCGCAGCCAGTGTACGTAGCGGAGCGCTTCAAGTGCTTCGAACGACAGCAGGATATCGGCGGTGCCGGGGGTGATGAGCGGAGACCAGATCTTGTCCCCGAAACGCAGGTGGCTCGTCACGCTCCCCCCGCGCTGGCTCATGCCGTGGACCTCGCTCTGTTTGACGTCGTAGCCTTCGGCCATGGCGGCCTGGCTGAGCACGTAGCTGGCCAGGATCACTCCCTGGCCGCCGACGCCGGAGATGAGCAGGTTGGTGGTGGGACGCGGTCTCGCGGAGGACTGCGGCGCGCCTTGCTCGGCGGAGCTCATGAGGCCGCCCTTCCGCCGGCGGGCGAGTCACCGGGGGTCTTGCGACCCGGGCTCGCCGCGCCGCTCGGGCTGGCCGAACCGCTCGGTGTCGCCGCGCCGGCCGAGGTCGTCGAGCCGATGGCGCCGCGCCTGCGGGCGCCTTGATCGCGTCAAACCGACAGAGTTGAGCGCAGATGCCGCAGCCGTTGCATTGGTCGGCCTGAATCTGCACCTTCGCGCGGGTGCGCGCGCTGGTCCCGACGGCGCCGGCACCGGTGGCCGCGCCGGCGGTGGCGGCCGTTCCCGTCGCGCGTGTGGCCGCGCCGGCGACAGCTCCCGTGTCCTGGACCAGGTTGAGGGCCATACATCCGGCCTGCAGGCAGCGTTTGCAGCCGTTGCAGAGGTCGGCGTCGACGAACCAGGGCGCACGCTTGATCTTGTATTCGAGCACGCAGGGCGATTTCGCGATGACCACCGACGCCTCTTCGCCGCCAATTCCTCGCGCAGCACGCGCTCGACCCAGCCATGTTCAGCGGGTCGTCTCGATGACACGGTTGAGCCCGAATCCCCGGACAGATGGTGGGGATGTCCGCCACCGGGGCTGGACGGCCCATCAGGTCTTGCCGGTGCCGGGGTTCTCCTGGCCGCCGGTCATGGCCGGTGGTGCGGTTGTCGAGGATGATGCGTCAAGCGTGTGGCTGCCGTTGCAGGCGATGTCCAGGAGCGGGGTGATGCCCGGAGTGGAAGAAGGTGCTGTCGCCGATGACGGCCACCGACTTGGTGCGGAGGTCCGGCTTGGCGCCTTCGGCCTGCGGCGTCCGTCACCTTGGCCATGCCGTGGGCCATGCCGATGCTGGCGCCCATGCAGACGACGAGTCCATCGCGTCGAACGGCGGCAGGGCGCCCAGCGTGTAGCAGCCGATGTCGCCGGTCACGAACACCTTGAGCTTCTTGAGCACGATGAAGACGCCGCGGTGCGAGCAGCCCGGGCAGAGCGTCGGCGGGCGGTTGGGCAGGTCGTCGGCGACGGGTGCGGGACGGGCGCAGCAGGTCGGTGATCACGCCGGGGACGCCGGCCATGGCCAGCGGCCGAGCGATCATGCCGGGGTCGAGCTCGCCGCAGCAGCGGGTAGCAGCTCCTTGCCGCCGTCGACCTCGATGCCCATGCAGCCGGATGTGCTCCTCGAGGAAGGGGTCGAGCTCCTCCACCACGTAGAGCTTCTCCACGCTGCGCGCGGAAGTCGGCGATCAGCTTGCCGGGCAGCGGGTAGGGAGGCCCAGCTTCAGGAAGCTGGCTCGGGAACGGCTTCCCGGGCGTACTGGTAGGCGGCGCCCGCTGGCGATGATGCCCATCTCGGGGTCGCCCATCTCGATGCGGTTGAGCGGGCAGGTCTCCGCGTACTCGGCCAGATCGAGCACGCGCTGCTCCACGAGGGCATGGCGGCCGATGGCGTTGCGCGGGCAGCATCACGTACTTGTCGGGTCGCGCTTCGAGCTTGATGACGGGCTGGCAGGCTCCGCCCGCTCGCCCAGCTCCACCAGGCTCTTCGAGTGCGAGATGCGGGTGGTGGTGCGGAGGAGAACGGGAGTGTCGAAGCGCTCGCTCAGCTCGAAGGCGAGCTTCATGAAGTCCTTGGCCTCCCGGCTGTCCGACGGCTCCAGCAGCGGGATCTTGGCGAACTTGGCGTAGTTGCGGTTGTCCTGCTCGTTCTGCGAGCTGTGCATGCCCGGGTCGTCGGCCGTGACCACCACCAGCCCGCCCTTCACGCCGGTGTAGGAGGCGGTGAAGAGAGGGTCGGCGGCCACGTTGAGGCCCACGTGCTTCATGCACACCAGGGCCCGGGCGCCGGCCATGGACGGCGCCGATCGCCACCTCCAGCGGCCACCTTCTCGTTGGGCGACCACTCGCTGTAGATGTCCTTGTAGCTCGGCGATGGTCTCGAGGATCTCCGTGCTCGGCGTGCCGGGATAGGCGGCGGCCAGCTTGACCCCGGCTTCCCAGGCGCCGCGGGCGATGGCCTCGTTCCCGGACATGATCTCGCGCATCGACACTCCTTCGGAAATGGGCGGCAACTAACCCCTTCGAGAGGCCCGGCCGGCCTCGTGTGTGCTCGGATGTTTTTATCAGATTTTGCGCGGGGGTGTCGGCGGACGGCGATGTGCGGACGAATTCGACATAGTATGTCGACCAAAGCTCGACATACTATGCGAGAAAGGTCATCGGGACAGTCGGTCGCACGCGCGGCGCCGCCGGCGACGAGTACCGCGGCACCCCCAGCCAAGCTCCATCCAAGGTTGCACAAGTCGCACCTCTCGCGCTGGATACACTTTGGCGTGGTGTATAGGTCACGATTTCGGCGCGAGGTATAATGAGGTTACAGAACGCACTACTTCTCCTTGAGGAGACTTGCATGCCTCGCATTGGTCTTCGCCACTTGAAAACCCACGCGTCCGAAGTCATGCGAGACGTGGAAGAAAACCGGGCGCGATACGTGATCACAAACCGGGGCGAGCCGGTAGCAGTCATCGTCCCCTTTGCCCCGGCGGAGGAGGTCGAGCCTACAACTAGGGGCCAGGCATGGCAGGACTTTCTGAGACTTCGGGAGAGAATTGGTAGAGCTCAGACGGAGCCGTTCTCGGCCGAAGAACTGATGCACGAGCTGAGGCGGTAGGCCACATGGCGAGAGCATTAACCATAGATGCCAGCGTGTTCGTCAGTGCGCTCAGCCCATCGGAGATTCGGGGCGAGGAGAGTCTTCGACTGATTGAGAGCCTCCGCGACAGTCCGCGACTGGTGATCCTACCCACACTGGTGAAGCCGGAGATCGCAGGGGCGGTGAACCGGTCGACCGGCGACGCGGGCCTTGCCCGGGAAGCCAGCGGGATGATGTTCATGGCCTCCCCCGTCGTCTTCGTCGAACTCGATCAAAAACTGGCTGAGGAGGCCGCGGAGCTTGCGATAGAAGCGGGATTGCGAGGCGCTGACGCCGTGTATGCAGCAACGGCTCGTCGTTTCGACGCGATCCTCGTCACATTGGATCGTGACCAAAGATCGCGGTTGCCGGCCGACATCACGACTCTCTGGCCTGGAGAGGTCGAGCCGAATTGAGGCTCGTCGCCTGGTGGCGGGCCAAGGGGCCCGGCAACCCAGTCTGCCGCGGCTGATATCATCCCGCTGAGGATGGACGACGACGCCAAAAGACTTTCCCAAGAGCGCTTCGGCAGGTACGCGGCCAGCTACGTCACGAGCCGCACTCACGCCGGAGGGCCCGACCTCGAACGCATCGTGGAACTCGTGGGTGAGAAGCCGGACTGGGAAGCCCTGGACATCGCCACGGGGGCCGGACACACTGCCCTCGCGGTGGCTCCGCACGTCGCCCGCGTGATGGTCACCGATCTCACCGAGGAAATGCTGGCCACCGCCCGCGAGTTTCTCGCCAGTCAGGGTGCGCAGAACGTCGACTTCCAGCTCGCCGACGCCGAAGATCTGCCCTTCGCGGACGCGAGCTTCGATCTGGTGACCTGTCGGATCGCCCCTCACCATTTCCCACGTCCAGAGCGGTTCGTGAGCGAGGTGGCCCGGGTGCTGCGTCCCGGCGGCCTGTTCTTGCTGCAAGATCAAGTGGTGCCCGAGGACGAGTCGGCCGCTGCTTACATCACCGCCTTCGAGACCCGTCGCGACCCCAGTCATGTGCGCGCCTTGTCCAAGCCGGAATGGAAGAGCCTGTTGGTCGGCGCCGGCTTGGTCATCGAAACGGAGGACGACTTCGAGAAGCAGCTCAGCCTGCTGAAGTGGGTTAACGACCAGGGCGGTACCGCCGAAGAGCTGGCCGACCTGCGCGCGATGCTCTCGCACGCTCAGCCGGCGGTCCGGGAATGGTGGCGACCCTCCGACATCGACGGCCCCGAGGCGGCATTCTTCAACCATCATTGCCTGTTCGGCGCGCGAAAGCCTGGGTGAGCTCTCATAGCTCTGCGCTGAAGCCGACAGAAGCCGGCGGCATCCACCTGCCATGGGCCACCGGTGGACCGGCCGCCCCCAAAACCCCGCTTTGTTGTAGCCCCTGCGCCGCTTGTCTACAATGAACAATGCATTTCAGGGTGCATAACGTATTATTTTTGCCGGCCGGCGCAATCGCGTGCGCGGGCCGGTGCGTCGCGCAACCAAGGGGGTCGTCTTGGACTTTTACCAAGGAAAGGTGCTGCGGGTAGACCTAAGCGCCGGCACCGCTGAGGTCGAGCCCCTCAACATGGAGTGGGCCGAGCGCTACATCGGCGGAAAGGGCCTGCTCTTCCGCTATATGTGGGAGTACGTGCCCAAGGGCGTCGACCCGTGGTCGGCGGAGAATCCGGTGTTCCTGGTTACGGGGCCGTTTGCGGGCACCAACGTAAGCACCGCGTCGCGGCTGGTGGTAGGCGCGAAGAGCCCGGCCACCGGCATCCTCGACGACAGTTACGTCGGCGGTTCGTTCGCTCCCGAGATGAAGTTCGCCGGCTACGATCTCATCGTCATCACGGGAAGGCGCCGAAGCCCGTGGTGCTGTGGATCAAGGACGATAGGGTCGAGTTCGTCCCGGCCGAGGACAAATACTGGGGCCTCAAGACCTCGGAAATCGAGGCGGTGCTTCGCGCGGACCTAGACAAAGACGCCAAGGTGCTCTCCATCGGGCCGGCGGGCGAGAATCTGCTGCCCTGGGCCTGTCTGAGCACCGACCAGTTCCACAAGGCCGGTCGCGCCGGCCATGGCGCCCTCTTCGGCTCGAAGAACCTCAAAGCGGTGGCCATCCGCGGCACCGGCTCGGTGCACGTAGGTGACGCCAAGGCCTTCCTGGCCGACATCTTCCGCATCCATCAGGAGCACGTGCTCACCGACTTCAACCTGTGGGCAAACGAGGAAGGCACGCCCATCCTGGTCGATCCGGTGAACGGAGCCGGCGCCATCCCCACGCGCAACTGGTCCGCGGGGACCTTCGAGGACATCGGCAACATCAATTCCGAGGCCTTCCAGAAGGTCAAGGTGAGCAACCGCGCCTGCTACCAGTGCGCCATCGCCTGCCGGCAGGTGCACGAGGCCGGTGGCGTCAAGGGTGAAGGCCCGGAATACGAGACCATCGCCCTCTGCGGCTCCAACTGCGGCATGGGCGACCTCGATGCGCTCATGCAGTTCAACCAGGCCTGCGACGAATGGGGCCTGGACACCATCTCCTCCGGCTCCATCGTGGGTCTGGCCATGGACATGACCGAGAAAGGCGTCGCCGACTTCGGCGTGCGCTTCGGCGAGCCAGGCGGATACGTGGCGGCGCCGGAACTGATCGCCACCCGGCAAGGAGTCGGCGCCGAGCTGGCGCTCGGCGCCCGCGCCCTGGCCGCCAAGTACGACGTCCCCGACATGGCGATGGAGGCCAAGAACCTGGAGCTTCCCGGCTACGACCCGCGCGGCGCTTTCGGCATGAGTCTCGCCTACGCCACCTCCGACCGGGGCGGCTGTCACATGCGCGCCTACCCCATCGCCGACGAGGTGATCGAGGGCACGAGGCCGGCCGACAGCATGGAGGGTAAGGCCGAGCAGGTGATCAAGGGCAATGTAGACAACGGATTCATCGGCCAGAATTTCAGCTCCATAAAATTCAGCGGCGTCTACTGCGACTTCTGGGCGGTCAACCCCGATCAGCTCTGCCAGATGTTCAAGCACGTGTGGAAGCGGGAGTTCACCGAGGACGAGATCATGCTCACCGGCGAGCGCATCTGGAACCTGGGGCGTCTCTTCAACCTGCGCGAAGGCGTGGAGCCGGACATCCTGCCCCGCAGGCTGTACGTGCCGGAAGAGGCGTTCGCGGACGGGCCGGCCGCGGGCAAGTCGATCGGCGAGAAGGGCTTGAAGGACGGGCTCCAGGAGTACTACCGGCTGCGCGGTTGGGATGAGAACGGCGTGCCTACCGAGGCCAAGCTGGCCGAAGTGGGCGTGGACGTCCGTCTCTAACCCGGCCCGACCGCACAGAAAGGGGTATCGATGCCACACGTGATGATAAGTAACAAGAAATGCACTGGCTGCCACATGTGCGAACTGGCCTGCTCGGCGTGGCACGAGGACGCCTATCGCCCGTCGGTGGCCCGGCTTTTCTCGGAAGTAAACCCCAGCACCACGGCCATCAAAGGCCACACCTGCCTGCAGACCGCGTGTGCCAAATGCCAGGAGGCCTGTCCTCGGGATGCCATCGAACGGCGCGAGATCGAGGTGCACGCCTACGGGCTGGAAGCCGGCCAAAGGTTACGTGCTCGAGGTGAACGAGGAGAAATGCGACAACTGCGGGGCGTGCTACCCGGTGTGCCCGTACGGCGTCATCCACATGCACCCAGACCGCGACGTGGCCTACAAGTGCGATCTTTGCGGCGGCGAGCCTCAGTGCGTCGCGTTCTGCCAGAACCCGCACGTTCTCGCCGTAGACCTGTCGACTGGCAAAGCCGACCGCAGCCTACGCCGAGGCGGAAGCCGTGGCCAAGGCGACGTCAAGTTGCCGGTGGGGCTCGTGGGTGCCTGCGTGGGCGGCGCTGCTCGAGTGCGAGGGCGGGACCGTCGGCGAGGCGCTCACCGACTGCGTCGCCAAGGAAGCGCGACTCAAGAGTCGTATCTTCCGGGAAGACGGCGGGACCTGGGCCGGTATCTTCCTCAACGGGCGGAATATCACGGCAGGACAGGGCCTGGACACCCCGCTCCGTGATGGCGACGAGCTGAGGACCATGCCGCCCATCGCCGGCGGACAAACCGAATTCCCCCTGAACGAGCTCTAAGGAGGACGAATGCAGCGGTTGATCGTGGGGATTTCTGGGGCGTCGGGCACCATCTACGGTGTGCGGCTGCTCGAAGCGTTGCGGCAGACCGAGGTGGAGACCCACCTCATCCTCACCGAGGCGGGGCGCAAGGTGGCCGAGCTGGAGACCGGCTACACCGGCGCGGAGATCGAGGCGCTGGCCGACAAGGTCTACCCCAACGACGATCTGGCTGCGGCGATATCCTCGGGGTCCTTCATAACCATGGGGATGATCGTGGCCCCGCGTTCTATCAAGAGTCTTTCCGCTATCGCCCATAGCTACAACGACACCCTGCTTGCCCGAGCGGCGGATGTGGCGCTCAAGGAGCGGCGCAAGCTGATCCTGGTGGTGCGAGAGACGCCGCTCCATCTGGGGCACCTGCGCCTCATGGAAGCGGTGACGGAGTACGGCGCGGAGATCCTGCCGCCCATGCCGAGCTTCTACCATCACCCCAAGACCATCGACGATATCGTGAACCACACGGTGAAAAAGTATTTTGGATCAGTTCGGACTGGATCACCATCTCTTCAGCCGCTGGCCTACCGGCGCGGTCCGTCCGGCTCCGGGGAAGACTAGGGCCGTGGCCGCTGGCGACAGCTCAGGGTCGGAGGCGGTGGCCCTGCGCACGCGGGTGGCCGAGTATCTCAAGGCGCATCACACCATGACGCTGGCCACCTTGGGCGCGCCGCCGGCCGCCGGTCCCGCCGCGGGCGCGGCGGCACCGGCGGAAGTGGTCGCCGCCACCGAGGCGCGCGCGGGCGTTGCGCCACGCGCCGGCACCTCGAACGACTACATCCTCGCGGCGACATCTCCGGCGCCGAAGACCTGGCGTCAGTCAGCGGCAAACCCGGCCCCGGCGCGCCGGCGGAGCCGCTCGTCCCCCATGCCGCGAGCGTCTTCTATGCTGTGGACGACAAGCTGCGGCTGGTATTCCTGAGCAAGACCTCCAGCCTCCATGGCGAACACATCGGCGGACGGGCTCCGGTAGCGGTCACCGTCACGGAAAGCTACGACGACTGGGAGAAGATTTGCGGTGTGCAGATGTGGGGCGAAGCCCGACTGCTCACGGGCGCGGCCAAGGCCGGCGCCCTCGCCCTCTACGTGTCCCGCTTCCCCTTCGTGCGCGACATCATCAAGCGTCCTTCGATGGCCGAACTGATGCGGGGTATGGGCGTGTACAGGGTAGAACCCGCGCGCGTCGCTTTCACCGACAATCTCACCGGCGTGTTCGGGCGCGAGGTACTCGATTTGCGCCCGGCAGGAGTCGCCGACGGCGAAGCCGCCGGCGGTGG
>CAVVNF010000014.1:0-240891 GCA_963749535.1 uncultured Thermoleophilia bacterium
CGGCTTGATCAGGGCGGTCCATTTCTGATAGCCGCGGGCGTTCGGGTGCAGCCGGTCAGGCCGGAACAGGCGACGGTCGGGCAGGCTATCCGGGCCGAGGAATTCGCCGGCGATATCGATGAAGTGCAGGGCCCGGTCGGTCTCCGTATGGGTCTGGATCAGGCGGTTGGCCTCCCGAACGATGGACCAGTATTTCCAGCGCAGCGGCGTGGGCGTGATCGAGATGTAGTAAATGGGTGTGCCGGGCAGGATGGAATGGATGACTTCGACGAAGGCCAGGTAGCCTTCGAAAACCTGCCGGGCCGTGGCCGGTCTGGGGTCGGCAATATCATTGGTGCCGGCGAACAGCACCACCGCCCGGGGATGGCAGGGCCGGGCGATCCGTCCGGCATAATGCACCACCTCCGGCATGCGGGAGCCGCCGAAGCCGCGGTTGAGCACCGGCAGCGGCGCCATGTCCTGCGCCAGGCTGGACCAGAAGGTGATGCTGGAACTGCCGGTAAACAGGATGGCACCTGCCGGGACCGGCTGGAGGCGTTCATGGGCTTCGAAGCGGCGGATGCTGGCCTCCCAAGCGTCCGGGTCGCCGAACATGGAGCGCAGCATGCCGGAAATCATGTTGTAATTATCAAGGAATTTTTCTTTTATGGCATGAATAAGGTTCATAATCCTTCATTCCCACGGGCCAATTGCCGGCCGAGCCGGTAGGCCTGCTCCAGCAGCGCGGGCTGCTTGCCGGCTTCATCGGCTTTATCCAGGCTGGCGTGGACGATCCCGGCCAGCTGGCCATGCAGGAAGCGCGCCATCGTCTCGAAAGTATGGATGGCGTTGATAGCGCCGGAAGTATACAGGTCGGTATCGCCATAGGTCAGGATAATGCCAAAGGGTTTGTCGTGCAATTCCTGCCAGTCGGAGGATTGGAAGGCGTACCAACGGTCCATGCAGAGCTTCAATTGGGCGCTGAAAGTGAACCAGTAGATGGGACTGGCCAGCACGATGGCATCCGCCCCGGCCAGTTTCGGGTAGAGCGGCTGCATATCGTCTTCGATGACGCAGCCGCTGCCGGGCTGCTTGCACAGGTCGCAGGCATCACAGGGACGGATGTCGAGGCTGTGCAGGTAGATGATTTCGACCTGCGCGCCAGCTTCCAAGGCGCCGGCGGCCAGGCGATCAGCCAGGGTGGCGCTGTTGCCCCGTTCACGCGGGCTGCCTTTCAAGATGAGGATTTGTTTGGGGATGGATTAACCTCCACCTTCACCGCCACCGGGATTGTTGTTGCGATGGCATTTCGTACAGGTGGCAGTGGAGTCGTTGACGGGATGGCAATCGGCGCAGGTGGCGCCATGATGGCTGAGGCAGCTTCCCCGGCCGCACGCGTTGGGGTGGTTAAAGTTCGCATTCCAATTGCTCGTGGAATGACATTGGGCGCAGTCGGTGCTGAACTGCCCGACATGGGAGGCGGGCTCGGGGTGGCAGGAAACACAGTCGGTGGGCGCGCCGGTGAAGACGTTATTCGCGTGGCACCGGGTGCAGGCCAGGCCAACATGTGCGCCGGTCAACGGGAAGGGCGGGGTAGCCCAGGTTATCATGCGAAAAATGAGCCGGGTCGATGAAGGTCAGCGCGGCATTCGCGCCGCGGTGGTCCGGGTGGCAGTTCCAGCACGAACCGCTCATTGCCACCTGCCAGCAGCGATCCGTGCAGGGTCTGCGGATTCAAATTGCTGGGCGGCAATGTCGCGTATGGCATTTCATGCAGCGGTTGGCCATCCCTGCCGCATCCAGAAGGGCGCATGGCAGGTTGAACAGTGCGAGCCAATGGCGGCATGAGAGCGTGACCCCGCCAAGCGGCTTGCCTGCTTGGGCATTGAGCGGGCCCGGGCTGAAAAGAGCGCCGCCCTGCCAAATGAACACGACTGCCAGGACCACGATCGCCAGAACTGCAATGATAATGCCGGAACGGGTGAGACATCCAATACGCGAATTTTCCACAATATCCTCCTAATGCAGCAGCGTGGCGTAATATAACGCCCCGGCAATATGGAAAAATGCGGCCACAAAAAGCGTTATCCCGATCGGGATATGGATGGCGTACCAGACGGATAGCATCTTGCGCGCCCGCACCAGCGCGGCGCTCTGGGATTCTCCGGCCGGCGATTCCAATTCCACTCCTTCCAGCGTGCGCGGGATGCGGGTGTAAATGTAGCGGCCGACAAAACCACTCACCACGATGATAATCGTCAGCAGGGTGACAATGCCTGCCAGGCCGTTGAATTTCCACGAGGTATGCAGGAGCACCATGAACGGCCCGACCAGGCCGGTGAAGATGTGGAACTTGCAGCCAGTCAGACATCCGTCCCCAGCGGGCCAACCGGCTGCGCTTGCGCAGGGAATAGAGCATCTCGGTCATCAGCATCAGTAAAAAGCCAATGATGCCAAGCAGGTGACCGAACAGCCCTGCCGCAGCCGGAATGGTTTTTGTCTGCCAAACAACAATGGCATAGACTGCCGCCAATGAGCAGCATTGCCAGAAGGGAAAGCCAAATTTCCGGCGTTACTGGTTCTACGCATAATTTTTCCGATCCGCCGAAGAATTAAGCCAGAATTCCATCAGCACCTCGCCCAGCGGCGCGTCAGGGTGAAGCAACTGCTCGCGGATGGGGGTAATATCCACCTGCCTGGAAACCAATTCCTGCAAGGGAAGCGAAAGAGTTCTGCTCCCCCATCAACAACGCCCCGGCGAAGGTCCGTTCGCCGAGCACCAGGCGCAATTGATTGACTCCGCCTCCTTTGGCCACGGCGATCGTATTCGGCAGTTGCTGCCAGGTTTCGCTGGAGCCGCGCATGATGCTCAGCGGGGAATCATCCTTCCCGCTGCCGATGGCGCCGATAATGGTGGTCATCACCCCGCCCAGCCGCAGTACGTTGACGGCCACCGGGCGATGGTAAACTGCAGCGCTTCCGGCCATATTAAGCCCGGCGGCCTTGCCCTGTTCCCGGGCCGGATTCCAGAGCATATCGAGGGACTTCTTCCCGGTCAGCGGATCGTAAACCTGCCCCACATCTCCCGCGGCGAACACGTCAGGAGTGGCTGGTCTGCATGGTTTCGTTGACCAGGATGCCGCGTTCCACCTCCAGGCCGGCCGCCTGCGCCAGTTCGATGCGCGGCCGGGCGCCAATCGCAACCGCCACCATCCCGCAAGCGATCGTTTCACCATGCCTGGTGCGGACACCACTGACATTGCCGTCGGCTGCCCAGGATTTCAGCGATCTCGGTATTCGGGTGGATGCGAACCCCTTCATGCTCCAGGCGGTCTTCCACCAGGTGCGATTCAACCTCATCCAGCAGGCTGGGCCAGTACCGGTCGCCGCGCAAGAAGAAATGCACCTGGACCTTGTGCGCCGCCAGCCCCTCGACCAGTTCGAGAGCCAGCACGCCACCGCCGACCACCACCGCCGTGCGCGTATGGCGCACCTGATTTCAAGATGGCGCGGGTATCCTCAAGATGGTCGAGATACATCACATTCTTCAGGTCCGCCCCCGGAACGGTTAACGGAGCAGCCGTGGTGCCGGTGGCAAGCAGGAGCCGGTCGTAGGTCAAGGGCGAGGAATGGTCCAGCGTCCAGCTTGTGCTCCTTGGGCAGCAAGCCGGACGGCCTCTGCTTTCACCTGCTTCCCGTTCAACCGGCGCCAATCCTCTTTGGAATAAATAAACAGTTGTTCTTCGGGGAGTTCGCCGGTCAGGTAATAGGCCAGCCCGGGGCGCGAATAAAAGCCGTTTGGATCATTGCTCACGATGAGAATCTCGGCAGAGCGGTCCACGCTGCGGATCGCTTCGGCGGCAGAGACGCCCGCCACACCCATCCCAACGATCACATGCCGGGTCATTGTTCGCGCTCCCGGAATAGTTTGATCCGTTCGAACCGCAGCACCCCGCCGCGGACAGCGGTTGACACATTCGCCGCAGGTCAGGCAATACGAGATCGATCACGTGCTTTCCCAGCCAGACATACCGCCGGACGTCAATGCCGATGGGGCAATTAAATGTGCAAATACCGCATTGCACACAGCGGGATGGTTCGGGAACCACATGCCCGCTGGCAAGAATTTCGCTCCGGCTCGGAGCAAGGGTATTTTTTCTATCAGGCATGAATTTTTATAACCTTCCGTCCATCCAATGATATATTCAAATCAAATTAAATAATGATTAGGGGACCACTTCGCCGTGGAAGGGGAATTTGCACTTGAATTATAACGGAAGTTGCGCTTGTGCACAGATTTTTCAAGATTTAGCCGGGAAAACCGTTAATCAATATTCTGTGCGTTCATTTTCCAGCCAGCCAGCGTAAATACCCGCAGGAAAAAGGAGTTTATTCATTAGCGAGTTTCATTTCTGCGATCCGGTCCAGCCGGAAATAGCGGTCTTCGTTCGCGCAGATGGCAGTGGGCTGCCACGTAAATATAATCTTCAGTGCCAGGACTTCCTTGGGGGTGATCCAGCGTTCGGTTTCGTGGCCTTTCTGGTCCACGTAGCGGATGAACAGGCGCTTGTTACTGGCAAAGGCCTCCTGGAGCTGCGGCGGCAGAGCAAAAGCAGCCGGGGCTGCCACGGGCGGTGTGTAGACAGAGACCAGCTCCTCCAGCGGCACCTGCTTCAAATTGACAAGAAAATGTCCCAACACCGCCCGGGTGGTCAGGACATCCGCCAGGGCGCGGTGGGCACCCGAGCGGTCGATCTGCAAGGCGTCCGCAATGGCCTGCAGGCTGTTCGAGGGGAAGCTGAAATAGGCGCGCGCCAGCAGGAGCGTATCGATCACTTCGACCGGCGGAAATTCCTGGCCAAGACGGTGGAACTCGCTGCTGACGAAGCCCAGGTCGAAGGGGGCGTTGTGGCAGACGAGGATGGCGTCTTCCAGCCGCGGTTTAACCTGGCTGGCAATTTCGGCGAAGGCGGGCGCACTCGGCCAGTTCTGCATCCGTCAGCCCATTGACACGTGCCGCGCCGGGCGAGATGGGCCGGGCCGGGTTGACCAGCGTATCGAAGGAATCGAGGATTTCCTCCCCCCGGCAGCGCAGGATGGCGATCTCGCAGATGCGGTCGCCAAACCAGGCTGAGAGCCCGGTGGTTTCGACATCCAGGAAGGCGAGCGTGCGGGAATCCAGTATGCTCATCGAACGTATCTTATTGCCTTTTGCAGGCCCATGCAACTGCCTTAAATCCAATATGAAGACTTCGGAAGTCGATTGAAACTCCTCAATTCCCCCGGTCTTTTTGCGCCAGACGCTTTTCGATCTCTTTGGAGGTCCTGGTGATGGACAGGCCCCCATAAGCGGTGCAGCGCAAGGCGGAGGGAAGCAGCTTGCCGACCGCATCCATGCTTTCGATGACCTCATCCAGGGGGATGACCGGGTCGTAACCGGCCATGGCCATGTTGGCACACGCCAGGGCATTGCTGGCTGCCAGGACATTCTTACCCAGGCAGGGCACCTCCACGCGATTGGCAACCGGGTCGCAGACCATACCCAAGATGTTCTGAAGAGCCATGGAGGCCGCATTGACTGCCTGTCCGGTCGAACCGCCTGCCAGAGTAACCAGGGCGGCGGCTGCCATGCCTGAACCGGCGCCGCATTCGGCCTGGCAGCCGCCCACCTCCGCCGCAAAAGTGGCATGGGCGGCAATAAAAATGCCGATCAGCCCGCCAGCGAGCATGGCGCGCGTCATTTTCTCTTTGGAAAGGCCCAGCGCATCGGCTGCCCCGATGCACTTACGCGCGGCGGATCTCTGGAAGAGGCGGTGGCCGGGGTCGAGACGGCCTTGGCGTACAACCTGTGCCCGGTGAAGCTCAACGTAGTGATGATGCCGGATCTTCTCCAAGAACTGCCGGACTTTGTGGCCATCACCCGCGATCGCCCGCTGCACGTGCGCTTTATCGAATGGATGCCGGTGGGTGGCTGCGGGCCTCGTTCCACCAACGACTCGTTGACCAAGGACCAGGTGATGGCGGCGCTCCAGGAGCTGGGCACCGCGGGCCCGGGCGAGCTTGTGGCCGTAGCCTCGCCGATGGGCTGGGGACCTGCTCGTTACTATCGTTTTCCTGGGTATGCGGGCACCATCGGTTTCATCGGCTCGGTTTCCGGCCATTTCTGCTCCGAGTGCAACCGTCTACGCATGACTGCCGACGGAAGGCTCAAGAATTGCCTCTTCTCGAGCGAGGAGATAGAGGTGAAGGACGCAATACAGGCGCGCGAACGCGAACGGGTCGTCGCCCGCATCCTCGAGTCGCTGGAACGCAAGTCTTTCGACAAGGATGTCGAGACCGGTCGCGCCAGCCGGGGCATGTCGCAGGTAGGGGGCTGAGATGGAGGACAAGCCGGTGCTCACTCACGTCGACGCATCGGGTGAGGCCCGCATGGTGGATGTCGGCGGCAAGACGCCCACGCTACGCGCGGCCCGGGCTGGTGCAAAAGTGTGGATGGCGGTGGAGACCATGCGGTTGCTTAAAGAGCAGGCTCTCCCCAAAGGGGACGTGCTGGCGGTGGCCCGTGTCGCAGGCATCATGGCCGCGAAGCGCACGCCGGAACTAGTGCCTCTCTGCCATCCGCTCTCCCTCACCCACGTGGATATCTCGTTCGACGTGCGGGAAACGAGTCGCGGGTCGACATCGAGTGCGCGACGCGGACCGAAGATCGCACCGGCGTGGAGATGGAAGCGCTCACCGGGGCGGCGGTGGCCGCGATAACGATCTATGACATGTGTAAGGCGGTGGATCGCGGCATGACCATCGGCGACATCCGTCTCTTGGAGAAGACCGGCGGGAAAGAAGACTATCTGCGTCCGCTGGAAGCCGGCTCCGCGGGATTCTCGCCCCTGTACCCTTCGGCTCGGGTGATCTCGGTGAACGTGAGCGATGCCAAAGGCGAGCGCAAGAAGCCGGTGGAGTCTGCGCGTCTCGAAGTCGAACACGGGATCGCCGGCGACGCGCACGCGGGTCCCTGGCACCGTCAGGTGAGTCTGCTCGCCCAAGAATCGATCGAGAAGATGGTTGCAAAGGGTCTCTCGGTGAAGGCGGGCGATTTTGCCGAGAACATAACCACCGAAGGCATCGAGGTGGCCGCCCTTCCCATAGGGACCACCCTCGAGATGGGCGAGTCGCTGGTCGAGGTCACGCAGATAGGCAAGGAGTGCCACAGTCACTGCGCCATCTACCAGCAGGCCGGTGACTGCGTCATGCCGCGCGAGGGCATCTTCGTACGGGTGCTGCGCGGTGGCCGAGTCGCCGCCGGCGATCACATCCGAGTCTTGGCGCTGGGGCCGACATCGTGAGCCTCGGGGACAACGGCTTAGGCACCAGTGGGTCTCGCCCCATGCGGGCCGCGGTGGTGACCGCAAGCGACAAAGCGAGCGCCGGGCTGCGCGAGGACGCCTCAGGGCCTCTGTTGGTGCAGTTGCTGACGGAGTTGGGTGTCAACGTGCTGCCGGCTTACGTGGTGCCGGACGAGCAGGCGCAGATGGAAGCCCTCCTGTCGTCTCTCGCTGACGGCGGGGAATTGGATCTTGTTCTAACCACCGGCGGCACGGGGCTGGCTCCGCGAGATCACACGCCGGAGGCCACGCTGGCGGTGGCAGACAAGCTGGTGCCAGGAATCGCGGAAGCCATGCGGGCTGCCTCGCTCTTGGTGACGCCGCACGCGATGCTGAGCCGGGCGGTCGCCGCGGTGCGAAAGAAGACACTCATCATCAACATGCCCGGCAGCCCCAAGGCTTGCCGCGAGCATTTCGCGGTTGTGGCGCCGGCGCTCAACCACGCCGTGGAGACGCTCCGAGGCGAAGCGTACGAGTGTGCCACGCCGGCCATGGCGGACGCCGCAAGTGACGGAGATTGTCTGAAGGGCTGATTTCGCCGGAAGCCGGGATGAGCCAGCAGCCGGCCGACCTGGCTTCGTGGGCGGTCGCGGCGCTGACTTCCCCGCCGGGAACGGGCTGACTTCGTCGGTAACGGGCTGACCTCGCAGTCGGCGGCTGACTTCGCCGCAGTCTCAGGCCTCTCTCGTGGCCCGGTCTTTCTTCTGCTCTTTCGCCCGATAAAGGCTGGCATCCGCCTCTTGGAGCAGGGCTTCCGACTCCACCCCGTCCTCCGGGCAAGAGGAAGTGCCGAAGCTCACCTGGAGGCTTGCGAACGATCTGCCGATCTTGAACCGGGTCTTGGAGACGGATTCCGCTATCCTGCGTCCCACCTGCTGGATGGCGCCCTTCTCAGCTTCGGGCATGAGGATCATGAACTCGTCGCCGCCGAACCGGCAAGGCATGTCGACGTCGCGGACATTCATGCGCATGAGGTTGGCCAGATGCTGCAGCGCGGAGTCACCGGCAGCGTGGCCGAAGGTGTCGTTGACCCACTTGAGATTGTCGAAGTCGAGCATCAAGAGCGCGAACGGGTGCCGGTAGCGCTTATAGATCTCGATGTGGCGCTCCAATTCCTGATCGAGGTAGCGCCGGTTGTGCAGGCTGGTAAGGGTATCCGTGTGCGCCAGCCGGTCGAGTTCCGCGCTCGACTGCACATGGTACGATTCCGCGGCTGCCGCCATGATGCGGTGAAGACCGAGCCGCAGGATACGGACCAGCTCCAGGATGTCTTGATCCTGGTGCCGCATGCCGGCGGACAACCGCTCCCAAAGGGAGTCTTCCAGCGCGTCGAGGCTTTGGGCGAGGGAGACTATGCTCCCGCTGTCGTCCTGACGAAGGAGCCCGAGGGTGCTGGCCTGCTTGTAATAGTGGCCGCCGGGCTCGAACTGATCGAGAACCTTCTCGTCCGCGAGACAGGCGCCCAAGCCCTCGATGAGTTCGACCGAAGTGCGGATGCTTTCCTGTGTGGGAAAGTGCTCGAGGGTGCCGAGGTCGTCGATCTGAGTGATAAGGCGGCTGAGCCAGCTCTTGGTGATGTCGAGCTTGTGCTCCTCGAGGATGCGGCGAGCCTTCTCGAGGATCGCGCTCCGCGCCTCTCCATCAGCCGTGTTTCCTGCTGTGAAACCGTTCGGCACGGGCTAACCTCTTCGCTCAGATGACAATTATGCACTCATAATATAATGTCGGAGAGTAAGCCTGCAAGGTTTAGATTCACCTTCTGTTAAAATCAGGCCCACGTCACATGTAAACCTTTGTCTCACATCGGCTTTTTGGGACCATCGAGCTCGCGGGTAACAGCCCACAGGAGGATGGAGTGAGGATAGGGTTCGACGCCAGGGCAATCCACTACCGTGGTATTGGGACCTATTCACGGAACCTTCTTCGTCATTTCGCCACATGCGGTCACGAGTTCGTCATTTTCTGCCAGGACGAGGAAAAGGAAGGCCTACCGTCGGCTGACACTTTCACCTTCGTCTCTGCCAATCTGGATCCCTTTGCTCCGCGCTCTCGGGGCGCTTTCAAGAATCTGGTAGAACAATCGCGGGTGGACCTTCTTCACGTGCCCAGCGCCTGGGCGCCTACCGGGCTCGCGGTGCCGCTGGTGGCGACCATCCACGACGTGGTTCCGTTGATATACCCACGCAGCCTCCATAACCCTTTTCTGCGCAGGCGGTACAAGCGCCAGCTCAACAGAACGCTGGCCGAAGCCCGCTACATCATCACGGTGTCGCAGATATCGCTCTCGGCCTTGAGTGCGTACGCGGGGGTCGATCCTGCGATGGTCCGTGTTATCCATAATGGGGTCTCGGAGCAGTTCCATCCTGTGCGGGACGAGGCGGAGCTGGCCGCCGTTCGGCACCGCTACAGCCTGCCGGAGCGGTTCGCGTTCTGGGTGGGTGATTTTCGGCCGGAGAAGAATCTGGACCTCCTTGTGCAGGGATGGTCTCGGCTGCCCAAGCGCCTTCCGGAACCGCTACCTCTGGTGCTCGCCGGCAGCCAGACCGGCGATTTTCGTCAGATCAGGAAACTGGTGGAGCAGAAAGGGCTGAAAGATCAGGTCCACTTCCCCGGGTTCATTCGCGACAGCGACCTTGCAGCGGTGTACTCGGCGGCCACCGTTTTCGTGTTTCCCTCTCTGTACGAAGGGTTCGGCTTGCCGCCGCTGGAGGCAATGGCCTGTGGCACGCCTTGCGTGGTCTCCAATTCCTCGTCGCTCCCCGAAGTCACTGGACGCGCCGCGATGCTCTTCAATCCCACATCGCCGGACCAGTTCGTGGAGGCCGTTTCTCGTGTACTCACCGACCCGCCGCTGTACGAGTCGCTCCGGGAGGAGGGTCTTGTTCAATCCGCCCTATTCCCGTGGGCCAAATCCGCCGAGGAGACCCTTCTCGTTTACGCAAACGCGCTGGAATCGCCTTCCGGTTAGGGCCGGCATCGGGGCTTTCTGAGCAGGCGAGCGCCTCCCTCCAGTCGACTTTGATTCATTTTTCACAACTCCTGTGCTAAACTCCCGCGTGAGTTCGCCCCCCTCACGGGGAACAGTGTTTTGACGGACTGCCTGGGAGAGGAGTACACAGATCAGTCCTCGCCGTGTGAATACGAACAAGCCCCCCGAAAGGACGAGTGTGCCGCAGGTAGCGGTGCCTCGGCTCGCGCGGTACTTGAGACTGCTGCACCGCCTGGAGAAAGAGGGTGTGGCCAGGGTATCCTCTCGCGAGTTGGCCGACCGTCTCGGGGCTAACGCAGCCCAGATACGCAAGGACTTGAGCTACTTCGGCGAGTTCGGTGTGCGGGGCGTAGGCTACAACGTCCGCTTCCTCATCGGCGAGCTCTCGCGGTGCTTGGGCATCGACCGAGAATGGACGATGGTGATCGTGGGCGCCGGTCAGCTGGGAACGGCTCTGGCCCGATATCGCGGCTTTGCGGAAGAAGGCTTCAAGTGCGTGGGCGTGTTCGACCGGGCCGGTGGTTCGGTGGGCAAGAAGATCAACGGGATCACCGTCCTCCCGGTGGAAGAGCTGACCGAGTTCATCCGCGACAACGGCGTGCCTATCGCGGTCATAGCAGTACCGGCCGAAGCCGCCGCGGAAGTCGCGGCGCTGGCCGTGGAGGCCGGGGTGAAGGGGATCCTCAACTTCGCTCCCGTCCGTCTTGCCTCGTTTCCCGGTGTGTTCGTCCATCAGCTCGACTTGTCTACCGAGCTCATGGTGATCAGCTTCTACCTGTCCTCGGAGTAGGCGGCATCTCGGCCCTTTTCGGCGCCCGCGGATGCCCGGTCGCCAACCTCTTCCGACGAGAACGGATCTTTAGATGAAGGACTTGCGCGATTTCATAAAGCTTCTCCGGGACCGCGGGCAGCTCGCAATAATCGACACCCCTGTCGATCCTATCCTCGAGATCACGGAGATCGCCGATCGGGTGGGCAAGGCCGGTGGGCCGGCGCTGCTCTTCACTCGCCCCAAGGGTCATCGAGTACCTATCTTCATAAACCAGTTCGGCAGTCACGAGCGGGTGTGCCTGGCGCTTCGAGCCGACTCGTACGAGAGCCTCGCCGGTCGGGTGGAGCGGCTGGTGTCTCCAGATCTGCCGGACACGGCCTGGGAGAAGATCAAAGCGCTGTCCAAGCTTAAAGATCTGGCCGCGCTGCAACCGCGCATCGTGAAGGATGGGCCGTGTCAGGAGGTGGTACTGACCGGAGACCAGGTGGATCTTGGCGCGTTGCCGGTCTTGAAGTGCTGGCCGCTCGATGGCGGACCTTACATCACGCTGCCGCTCGTCTTCACCAAGCACCCGCTCACAGGCCGGCGGAACGTGGGCATGTACCGGCTGCAGATCTACGATGCACGCACCACCGGCATGCACTGGCATCTCCACAAGGACGCCGCCGAACACCTCCGCATCTCGCGTGGAAAACTCGAGGTGGCGGTGGCGATCGGGACGGACCCGGCGATCACCTATGCCGCGACCGCTCCGGTGCCCGGCGCACTGGACGAGATGGCCTTCGCGGGCTTTCTCAGGGGAGACGCGGTGGACATGGTCCGCTGCCTCACAGTCGATCTACAGGTGCCGGCCCACTCGGAGTTTGTGTTGGAAGGGTTCGTCGACCCGAGCGAACATCGCCTCGAGGGCCCGTTTGGCGACCACACCGGCTACTACTCGCTCGCCGACGAATACCCGGTGTTGCACGTCTCGGCCATCACGCATCGTAAGGAACCGGTCTATTCCACGACCATCGTCGGCCAGCCGCCGATGGAGGACACCTACCTCGCAAAAGCCACCGAGCGGTTGTTCCTCCCGCTCCTGCGCCTCAGCCTGCCCGAGTTGGTGGACATGGATCTCCCGAAGGAGGGCGCGTTCCACAACTGTGCGCTCGTGTCGATAAGGAAGCGATACCCCATGCATGCGCGGAAGGTGATGCACGCACTGTGGGGCGCCGGTCAGATGCAATTCTGCAAATGCATCGTGGTGGTGGACGAGGACGTCGACGTCCACGACTACGCCAAGGTGGCCTGGCGGGTGTTCAACAATGTTGACTGGAAGCGCGACGTGATGGTGACCGAGGGCTCGCTCGACGCGCTCGACCACTCCTCTCCTCAGCCGTTCTGGGGAGGCAAGGCAGGCATAGACGCCACGCGGAAAGGTCCCGACGAAGGGCATACCCGGGAGTGGCCGCCGGACGTCGTCATGTCGGAGGACGTCAAGACCCGCATTGATCGCCTGTGGCCCGAATTGGGCTTGGCCGCCCTCCAGAGCGGGGGCACGTCGCTAAGCAGTGCTGCAGCGGGCAGGGCACCCGGGACTGTGGCGCTCACCGAGCCGGTCGCCGCCACAGAGCCTGTCGCCGGCACGGAGCCCGCGGCGCCGCTCGAGCCGGCTGAGTCCGTCGCGGCCAGCGAGCCTGCCGTGCGGCAGGACTGACATGCCGGAGGCGGACTTTAGCCCCAGCCGCGGGTTCGCGGCGGGCCCGCGCAGCGCGGCCCGCTCGGCAGGCGTTTACGGCATCCGTTTCCTGCGGCTCGTCAAATTCGAGCACTCCGTGTTCGCGCTACCGTTCGCCTATGCCGCGGCATTCCTCGCTGGGATGCAGGTTCCCGGCTTCTGGCGGATGTTCTGGATCACCGTGGCCATGGTCTCGGCCCGTAGTCTGGGAATGGCGGTCAACCGTCTGATCGACGCCAGGATCGACGCGTTGAACCCGCGCACCGCCGGTCGCGAGATCCCCGCCGGACTGCTCAGTCGATGGCACGTGTGGCTTTTCACGCTGGCCAGCCTGGGCGTTCTGATCGTTGCCACCTTCAATCTGCCCGTGATCACGCGGTACCTGTGGCCGATCGTAGTCATCCCGATGTTGATCTATCCGTTCACGAAGCGCTGGACATGGCTGTGCCACCTACTGCTTGGGGCAGCGGACGGTCTCGGACCAGTTGGAGCCTGGGTGGCCGTGACGGGGAAGGTCACCTGGGAGCCCTTCGTCTTGGGTGCCGCTGTTGCGCTGTGGATAGCCGGCTTCGACGTGATCTATGCATTTATGGACATCACTGTGGACCGGTCTCAGGGCCTGCACTCCATCCCGGCCGATCTCGGCCACAAGGCCGGCTTGTGGAGCACTCGCGGCTTCCACGCCGCAGCGGTGCTCCTGTTGGCCTGGGTGGGCTACATCCAGAGTGCCGGCCCGCTCTACTACGCCGGTGTTGCGATCTGCGCCATCCTCCTGTTCTACGAGAACTGGCTCATGAGAAAGGTAGACCTGACTAAGGTGGGTGTCGCCTTCATGACCATGAACGGCCTCTTGAGCGTCGTATTCCTGGCGTTCACGACGATGGCCCTTTTCGTGCGATGACCCCGGTCGACGCGACTCCTGAACCACGCAAGATACGGCAGATGTTCGACGAGATCGCTACGTCGTACGATCGTCTCAACGACCTGATGACGGCGGGGCTGCACCATCGCTGGAGGGAGTTAGGAGTAATGCTCACGCAAGTGGGGCCGGGCTCCTCCGTCCTCGACGTGTGTTGCGGCACTGGCGACTTCGCGTTCGCCGCGCGCAAGGTGATCGGGCCGGAGGGTCGGGTGGTCGGCGTAGACGTGTCGGAGCGGATGTTGAGCGTCGCGCGCGAAAAGAGCGGACGGAACCAACTATACGTCGACTTCCGGACGGCCGATGTGTTGGAACTGCCCTTCGCGGACGGCGAATTCGACGCCTGCACGGTCGGTTTTGGCATTCGGAATGTGTCTGAGATAGTGCGGGCCTTCGGCGAGATGCGCCGGGTGTGCCGCCCTGGAGGCAGGGTGGTCTGCCTGGAGATAACCCAGCCGCAGATCCCGGTGTTCAAGCAGTTCTACAGCATGTGGTTCACTCACACTGTGCCGTGGCTGGGGCGGCTGGCGGCGCACGATGCGTCCGCGTACAGCTATCTACCGGCCTCGGTTCGGCGCTTCCCCGATCCCGATACCCTGCGGGGTCTGATGGAACAAGCCGGGCTGAGGAACGTGCGCTACGAGATCTTGGCGGGGGGCATCATCGCCCTGCACCACGCGACCGTGTAGGCGCGGCGGCGGATAGACCACCGTTGGGGTCGCGGCGCCGTCGTCAGGCATGAATCGGGACATCCTGCGCGCGGGGCCCGTCGCGGCCGCTCCGGTGGGGTGCTTGTTGCGACGCCATGCGTGTGGCGCAGTGGGCCCAGGTGCTAGACTCCGCTGCATGTCTGCTGCAATGGCTCTCGAACCCCTCGCCCTCGTTGAAGAAAAGGTCGCTCGCGGCGAACGCCTGGATCTTCGCGACGGCATAACGCTCTTCGAGTCCGACGACCTGATGCGGGTCGGCCGGCTCGCGGACGGGGCGCCGGCGGGCGAAGGTGGGCGACGAAGCCTACTTCGTGGTGAACCGCCACATCAACTACACCAACATGTGCCGCAACCACTGCCGGTTCTGCGCTTTCTCGCGCGACGCAGGACGAAGCTGGTGCCTACACGTTGACCGTGGACGAGGTGGTTGACAAGGCGCGCGAGGCTGCCGCCAGGGAGCGACGGAGATCCACATCGTGGGCGGAGAGCATCCCGACCATGCCGTACGCTGCCGTTCGGGCGATGATCACGGGGATCCACCGGGTAGCCCCAGAGGTCCACATCAAAGGCTTTCACTGCGTCGGAGATCGCCCATTTCGCGCAGCCGAGAAAGGGTCTCTGTGCGAGAGAGTTGCTCCGCGACCTCAAGACCGCGGGAGTCGCAGCCTGCCGGGGGCGGAGCCGAGATATTCGCCGCGGAAGTGCGCGAAGCGGTGTGCCCAACAAAGATCTCGGGCGAACAGTGGCTCGAGGTGCATCAGATGGCGCATCGGGTGGGGCTCAAGACCACGGCCACCATGCTCTACGGCCACGTGGAGACGGTCGGCGCAACGGGTCGACCACCTGCTCAGGCTGCGGCCGCCCAGGACCAGACCGGGGGGTTCCTGGCTTTCATCCCGCTCGCTTTTCAGCCTAAGAACACGCGTCTCTCGCACCTGCCCGGCCCCACCGGCACGGATGATCTCAAGGTGCTCGCGGTCGCCCGCCTGCTGCTCGACAACATCGCCCATATCAAAACGTACTGGGTGATGACCGGCCTGAAGCTCGCCCAGGTGGGCCTGTTCTTCGGCGCCGACGATCTGGACGGGACCGTGGTGGAGGAGGTCATCTCCCTGATGTCTGGGGCGGACCACGGCCAGGTGGTTCCCAAAAGCGAACTGGTCCGGGTGATCCAAGACGCGGGCCGCGTGCCGGTTGAACGCGACGCCCTGTACAACGTCGTCGAGCGTTTCGGCTCGAGGCGCGACACGCGCCTGAAGCGGTCGAGGCGGGGAGAAGGCCGGCATGACGGTCAGGGTGGGCCACATCGAGTTCCTGAACTGCTACCCGCTGTATTACGGGCTGCAGCAGCGCGGCACCCTGGACCGGCGGGAGATCGAATTCGTGCGGGGCGTGCCCACCGATCTCAACCGCATGCTGCTGGACGGATCCGATCGATTTCGGGCCCATCAGCTCTATCGCCTACGCTCGAGATCACCGGCAGTCTGGTCCTTTCCCGTCGTTTGAGCATCTCGTCCTTCGGCGCGGTCGACAGTATCCAGCTCGTCACCCGACGGCCCCTGAGCGAGGTGCGGACGCGTGGCCCTCACGTCGCAGAGCGCCACGTCGGTCGCCTTGCTCAAGACGATGCTCAAGCTGCGCTTCGGCCAGGAGATCGAATATGGTCCCTTGGAGGGGTCGCCCGCGGCAGCCCTGAAGCAGTACGATGCGGCCCTGGTGATCGGCGACGAAGGGCTCACGGCCCTCTATTTCCCGGCGGCCGGTACCACCTGCTACGACCTGGGCGAGATGTGGCAGGCCTGGACCGGCCTGCCCATGGTGTATGCGGTGTGGGCCACTCGCGACGAATTCGCGACCGAGGAAAGCACCGGATTGGCCGCGGTCGAAGAAGAGCTCGTGCGGTCGATGGACTTCGGCCGGGAACATCTGCCCCAGGTCGTAGCCTCGGCCGCCGGACGCTTCCGCTTCGGCGAGGACTGTCTCACGCGGTACTTTCAGGTGCTGTTGTACGACTTCCCAGAGGAATACCAGCGGGGCCTCCACCGCTTCTTCGAGCTGGCCTGCGAGGCAGGAGAATTGCCTGAAGTCCCGCCGTTCCGTTTTCTCGACGACCTTCCGGACCTTCGCGGAGGGCCATCCCGCTTGGCGGCCGGTCGCGGAGGGTCATCACGGTCGGGGGCCGAGCCGGCGGCCGGAGGCGCAGGTGCGCAGGCTTCGACGGCCGCGTCTCCTCCCGCCGGACGAGCAGAAGACCGCTGACCTTGGACGTTTCGGACGGCATCGGCCGACGCGAGTCCCATGGCCGGGCGCATGACCGATGAGGAGGCTCTCTCGCTCCTGCGTCCCGCGACCTGCTGGAGCTGGGGCGCCGGGCGGACGAGATGCGCAGGCGCAAGATCCCCGGCGGTCAAGTCACGTTCATCGTGGACCGCAACATCAACTACACCAACGTCTGCGTCTCGGGCTGCGCGTTCTGCGCCTTCTACTGCAAGCCGGGCTCCCCGGAAGCATACCTCCTGTCTCGCGAGGCCATCTTCACGAAGATCCAGGAGACGATGGATCTGGGCGGCACAGCGATCATGCTGCAGGGGGGCTGCACCCCGACCTGGACGTGACGTATTTCGAGGAGCTCTTCCGCGCCATCAAGGAGCGGTTCGACATCACCATCCACTCGCTCTCACCCCCTGAGATCGCCCACATCTCCAGGATCAGCGACCTTTCCATACGCGACACGCTCGAACGGCTGCAGGCCGCGGGACTGGATTCGCTACCGGGCGGCGGCGCGGAGATCCTCGTGGATCGTGTGCGGCAAGAGGTGGCCCCCGGCAAAGCGAGCGCCAAGGTGTGGCTGGAGGTGATGCGGGAAGCGCACCGCCTGGGCATCCCCGGCACCGCGACCATGATGTTCGGCAGCGTCGAGACTCTCGAAGAGAGCGTGGCGCACCTGCGTGCTATCCGCGATCTGCAAGACGAGACCGGCGGCTTTCGGGCGTTCATTCCCTGGACCTTCCAGTCCGGGCACACGGGGCTGGAGGGCCTCACCGAGCAGGCGACGGGCGTGGAGTATCTGACCATGTTGGCGGTCTCGCGCCTCTATCTTGACAACGTCCGCAATATCCAGGCGTCCTGGGTCACGCAGGGACTGAAGATGGGTCAGGTGGCCCTCCGGTTCGGCGCGAACGATCTCGGGAGCACGATGATCGAGGAGAACGTGGTGGCGGCCACCGGGTTGCGGGTGAGCGCGAACCGCGAGGACTTGGTCCACGCCATCCGGCGCGCCGGTTACACGCCGGTGCAGCGGCGGACGGACTACTCTGTCGTGCGCGTGTTCGACTGACTCTGGCGTCGTCGCCGCGGCGGCCGCCTTGGGCCGCTCCGGCTCCGCCGGACTCGGCGCGGCTCAGCTGCTGCCGGCAGCGCGCCCGAGGTCAGGAGTAGAAACCAGGCGCCCTTGTGTATTGTGCGAAGCTCTCGGCCTCGTGAGAGAAGAAGAGCTCGCATCCTTCCTCTGTGGCGAGCGAAGCGAGCCGCTCCATCGACTTGACGGAGGCCACGGGGTCGAAGTGGAAGCTCGCGATGCACCCGGTCTCGAGACTGCGGCTGCCGTACGCTGCGTCCGCCGTGAACAGCATCTTGCGTCCCGAGTCCAGCTCGACCAGAAGGCTGCAATGGCCGGCCGAGTGCCCGGGAGTCTCGATCAGCCGCACTCCATCCAGGATCTCCGTGTCGCCGGACAGCAGTTCGAACCGGGGCCGGAAAGTGCCCGCGCCCTGTGCCTCCGCGTCCGGTCTTCCACCAACCGGAATCCTTTCGATCTGGGGGGCGAAGCTCAGGTCGGAATAGCCGAGGGCCTCAAAGCTCTGGGGATGCTCGGCAGCCTCATATTCCAGCCGGTGGCACAAGAAGGAGGCGTTGTGCATCAGATTGTTGGCGCCGCAGTGGTCGAAATGGAAGTGTGAGTTGACGACGTGGGTGACTTCGTCCACCCGGTATCCGGCTAGAGCGAGTTGCCCAGGCACGCTCTGCTCTGGGCTCTGCTCAGGCTTCTCGAAAGGCAGGACTCTCTGAGTGTGCTCGAGCCCGAACCCCGTATCGAACAAGATCTTGCCCTCTGGATGGTCTATCAGGACTGAGTAGCACGGGATCCGTACCGGGCCGCCGGGACCGCGATTCCAGAAGATGTGGAACCCGTCCATCTCCAAAGTTCCTCCATCCAACAAGAAGACCCTTGATGCCTTCATCCGCGCACCTCCCGCTGTGGAGCATCGAAATGGCTATTTCATGGCCGTGTGGTCATATCGGCGACTACTGAGCCGGAGCTAGTCTGACTGCCAGATGTGAGTATTGAGTTGCCATTAACTACCTGACTTGATATAAGGACATTTAGGAAGCACAATCATTGCTGATTTGGTCCGGCAGGGCAAGAGGCCGGGCCTTCCGGGCCAAAGTCACTGCAGCAGTTGGGGGACTCCAAGTTGACTTCGAGCGTGGGTGATTCCTTGCCGGGTAGCGTCCCGACGCCTGATGTTTCGCGGCGGCCGTTGGTCTTCGACGCCCATATGCATATTGGCGATTTCCCTCTCTTTGGCGTCTCGCTCGACCAAGCCGGCCTCGCCTCGACCATGCGTGCCAGCGGCATCGGCAAAGGCGTCATCTTCAGCCCTGACAACGCCGAAACGCTCCGTATCGTCGACAGCGATCCGGACGTGTACGGCATGGTGTGGGTCAATCCGCGCCAACCAGGCTACGTTGAAGACGCGGCACGGTACCTGGACCACCCGAAGTTCCTCGGTGTCAAACTGCACCCGTTGATGGACGGCTATCTGCCCGCCGACCCAGCGATACATCCCATCATGAGACTTCTGGGGGAGCGGGGTCTGTCGGTACTCATTCACAGCGGTCACCCCATCTTTTCGCTACCGTGGAGCATCGAAGAACTGGCGGTGGCTTTCCCCGAGATCAAGATCATCATGGGGCACATGGGCCACAGCAACGTGGTCTACATCAATGCCTCCATCGACATCGCACTGCGCCGGCCGAACGTGTATCTGGAGACTTCCGGGATGCCGATGCACACGAAGATACGCGAAGCCGTGGAGCGCGTCGGGCCCGATCGAGTCCTTTACGGGTCGGACGCGCCTTTCCACCATCCAGATGTGGAGATGCTCAAGGTGAGGCTGAGTGGACTTTCCGACGACCTCGTCGAGAGGGTTTTGCGAACGAACGCCGAGCAGCTCTTCGGCGTTGCGTGCTGTTGAGAGACCATCGCGAGGCTGCTTTGCGGCCGCGTGGGTTGGCGCGCTCTCGCCGTGTCATCAAAGGGAAAAGAGGCACAAGGGGGTGAGAACAAGGAGATAGGAAGCCTTGGGGGGAGGCGAGAGTATGCCCCCTTGCTCCGTAACGAAAGAAAGGGGAAGGGCATCGTGAGGATGACAAGAAAACACGGTTTGCTACTGGTTCTTGCTTTGGTAGCAGTGCTCGCGATCGTGGGGGGCATCATGGCGGGCTGCGGCTCGTCCACCACGACCACCACCGCGGTAACGACTGCCACCACCGTCGCGCCTGGGACCACCACCACGGCCTCCGGGCCGACGACCACGGCCTCTGGGCCGACCACCACGGCCGCGCAAACGACGACGACCGTCGCCGCGGTCCCGAACACGAAGATCCACAAGATCGGTATCATCACGCCTGAGGTCGCCAAGGACTACGGTTGGAACCAGCAGGGCGTCCAATCCGCCAAGAACGTGGCCACCGCCCTTGGCGTTCCGATCGTCGTCAATGACGGCGCCGGCTACGGCGACATCTCTCCCATCCTGCGTCAGCTGCATCAATCCGGAGCGGACTTCATGATTGCCTTTGCGAGCGGCTACAACACCGTTGGTCCGACGGTGGCCCAGGAGCTAAAGATCCCGACGCTCGTGATCGGTGCCAATGAGGCAGGGCGACGTGCCCGGCCTGGTCCAGGACATCGAGACCAACGCGCAGGACGGTGCCTACCTGGCCGGCGTACTCGCGGCCAAGACCACGAAGAGCAAGACTGTCGGTATCGTCATCTCCGCAGACGACGAGAACTGGACCAAGATGGCGGCTGGTTTCGCCACCGGTGTCCGTGCCACCGACCCCAGCGTCAAGATGCTCATGGCTCAGGTAGGTCAAGCCGCCTACGCTGATGCCGCGGCAGCCAAACGGACCACGCAGAGCGTGATAGCGGGCGGAGCCGACATCATCTTCGGTATGGGCGACGGCGCCAGCTTCGGCGAGATGCAGGCCGTCGAGACTGCGACCCCACCCGCCGGCGCGACAAAAGTCTGGTTCATCGACGTGATCGGCGACAAGACCAGCATCGATACCAAGCATGTCCTCCTGTCGTCTCAGATCTGGGACTACACCCCAGCCTTCCAGGCCGCCGCTGACGCTCTGAACAGCGGGACCTTCGGTACCAAGGTCCTCTACATCAACCTTGAGAACAACGGCATCGGCCTCCTGAAGACCCCGTACATTCCCGATGATCTGTGGGCCACCATCCAGCAGGCCAAAGCCGACATCATCTCCGGCAAGATCTCGGTTCCGGTCATCACGGACAAATCTCAGGTAACGAAGTTAGTCAACGGCCAATAACTCTCGACTAACCGGGGTTCGTGACCACCCCGGGCGACAACGATTGGGCGGTGAAAATGGCACCTTTAGGTGTGGTGGATAATGCCGCGGCGCCCGACGTAAAGTCTGTGGCGCCATCGGCAATCGAATTGATCGGAATCACCAAACGATTTCCCGGGGTGGTCGCGAACGACGACGTGAGTCTCAAGCTCACCTGCGGAGAGGTCCATTGCCTCCTGGGTGAGAACGGGGCGGGCAAGTCGACACTTATGAACATCCTATCGGGCATGTATCACGCCGATTCGGGCGAGATATTGCTCGACGGCAAGGCAGTAGAGATCGATTCACCAAAGAAGGCGCTGGAGCTGGGGATCGGGACGGTCTATCAGCACAGCACCTTGATTCCGGTGTTGACCGTGCTGGAGAACCTCATGTTGGGGATGGGAAAAGGGGTCCAGCTTCCCGTTAAGGCCTCGTTGACCGCTCTCAAGGAACTGGCCAGCAGCCTGGACATCGAGGTGGACCCGTACGCGGTGACCGGCCGCCTTTCTCTGGGACAGCAACAGCAGATCGAGATAATCAAGGCCCTGTGGCAAGGTTCTCAGTTCCTCATCCTCGATGAGCCTACGTCGATGCTCACTCCCCAGGGCATCGCCGAATTGGAGAAGCTGATACGGCGGCTGACGGACCAAGGGTTGGCGATTGTCTTCATCACCCACAAGCTGCGCGAAGCGCTCGACGTAGGTGACCGCATCTCGATCCTGCGCCGCGGCCGCATGATCGCCGGGCTCGAGCCCGCCGAGCTCCATGGCGCTTCTCGAGAAGAGACTCAGGCAAAGATCATCAGCTTGATGTTCGGCCAGGAAAAAGCCCAACTCGCGGACGTGGCTGAGATCCGCGACGATATCTCCGGCAGGCATGGGCGACAGATCACCACGGCACCCATCCTGGAGATTGAGGACATGAGCGTGGAACCACGGCGAGGCGAAGTAGGCGCTCACAACATCTCGCTCACGGTCAGGGCGGGAGAGATCATGGGGGTCGCCGGTGTCGACGGCAACGGGCAGAGGGAGCTGGCGGAAGCCATCGCCGGTCAGCGGCATGTTCACTCAGGCCACATCAAGTTCCTCGGGCACCCGATAACACACCTCAGCGTGGCCAAGCGTCAGCAAATGGGGTTGCGGTATGTGACCGACGACCGCTTGGGGGAGGGGATCGTCTCCTCCATCGACGTGGCTACCAACCTGGTGCTGAAGAGAATCGGCCAACCGCCGTTCTGGCGTTCCGCAGGCAGGGTCTGCACGCCGGTGATACACCAGACCGCCAGGGAGTTGGTGGAGGAGTTCGATATCCGGACGCCTTCGGTGACAACCGACTGCGGCACCCTCTCCGGAGGCAACCTCCAGAAGGTAGTGCTGGCCAGAGAGCTGTCTTTCGATCCGAAGTTCGTCGTGTACAACAAGCCCACATACGGTCTCGACGTCAAGACCACCTTGGCAGTCCGCGAACGCATCCGCAAGCTGGCCGAGAAAGATCAGGTAGCAGCTCTTCTTATCTCCACCGACCTCGAGGAGCTACTTGATGTGTGCGACCGGATCGCGGTGCTCTTCAGAGGCAGGATCACCGGGATCGTCGAAAACCAGCCGGGCGCAGCAGAGGATATCGGGCGTCTAATGATCGGCGGAGGCGAATAGTGGCTGAAGTCTTGGACAAAAGCAAGCCTGGGGTCGCGCAAAGCGAACCCAGCGCGAAACGCGGGTTTGGGGCGCGGGCGCGCAGAGCGGGCGTCGTCTTCGGCCAGGCATTGATCCCGATCATCCTTGCCATGATCGTCAACGGGATAATCCTGGCCATCATGGGCCGTAACCCGCTTGACGTTCTACGACCAGATGTTTTCATCCGCTCTGTTCAACACGCAAGGATTTGAACAGACCATAATCAGGATGGCTCCTTTGCTGCTGATGGCGGCCGGTCTGATCGTGGCCTTCACCGCGGGCATCTGGAACATCGGAGGTGACGGTCAGTTCCTCATGGCAGTAGCGATCGTTTGTGGCTTGGGCCCATGGCTGATGGGGGTCGTCCCGAGGGCTCTCGGTCTGATCATCCTGCTGATCGTTTCTTTTGTTGTAGGTGGAGCGTGGACCGTGGTGCCTGCGTTCCTAAAGGCCCGGTATGCGCTGAACGAGATCATCACCTCATTGATGATGGCTTTCATCGGTATCGATCTGGCCGACATGCTCATCAAAGGGCCCTTCCGAACCCATCTGAACACGGTACCCCAGACGAACGTGATCCCGTTTCAGAAGCTGCTTCCGAATATTCCCGGCACGACTATCCACATAGGGATCATCCTTGCCCTTGTGGTTGCCGTAGTCGTTCACTGGGCGCTGACCCGGACGGGGTTCGGCCTGAGACTGAGAATACTGGGGGCGAATCCGAGAGCGGCCGTCCACTCCGGGATATCCGTGTTCAAGATGACCATGATCGGCTTCTTCCTGAGCGGCGCCTTCATCGGCTTGGCGGGAGGCACGGAGATCCTTGGCGTGTGGGGGTACGTCCGGGCCGACTGGAACCCGGGCTGGGGCTTCATGATGTTCGCTATCGTGTTCCTCGCCCGGCTTAACATGCTGGCCACCATTCCCATCGTTGGCTTCCTGGCAGTCGTGCAGTTGGGCGGTCACATGGCGGCTCAAAACGTCAACGTGCCCGACAACTTCATACTGCTGTTCGTGGCTCTCATCCTTCTGTTCATGGCCGTCACCGACCTGCTGACGGGCCGCTTGTTCGGTCGCAAGCCAAAAGAGATCGTCGCGGTGACGACGACGGGGACGCTGGAGGCTATCGATGAGTGAGTTTTCCTCAGCTACTTTCTGGACCGCCCTCGTATCCGGCGCCATTCTGGCCGGCATGCCGCTGCTGCTTGGCGGCCTAGGCGAGACCATCGCAGAACGGGCGGGCCTTCTGACCATCGGCCTGGAAGGCTACATGTTATTCGGTGGTTACGTAGGGTTTGTCGCGGCCCTGTACTCACATTCCTCCGCGGCCGGGCTCCTGGCGGGTCTGGTAGCGGGAGTAGCAGGATCTTTGATCATGATGTTCCTGTGCGTTCACTGGGGTCTGGATCAGATCGTGGTGGGTATCGGTATCTTGTTCCTTTTCGAAGGACTGACGAGTGTCGCGCAGCGAGCGCAATTCGGCACCACCTATCCCCGTTTGGGAAACGTCCCGGAGGTGAAGATCCCGCTCCTCGACAGGATTCCCGCGGTGGGAGCCAGCCTGTTCAGTCAGCCGCTCGTCGTATATCTGAGCTTCATCCTGGTGGTCGTGATCTGGTGGGTGCTCAAGCACACCAACGCGGGGCTGAGCCTGCGGGCTGCGGGTGAAAAGCCGAAGGCTCTCGATGTTTCCGGGGTCAGCGTCTTGAAAGTCAGGTCCATAGCCGCACTGCTCACGGGAGCTCTCGGCGGCCTGGCCGGCGCCTATATGGCCATCATCGGGGCCGGTATCTTCGTCCCCTTCATGACCAAGGGTGCCGGTTTCATCTCGATAGTCGTCGCGATGCTCGGCCGAGGGAAGCCCGGCTTAGTGGTGGTGGGTGCGTTCATCTTCGGCCTGACGGTCTCTGTGGGCACCGCTCTTCAGATCGTGGGCGTGACTATCTCCACAGACTTCATCAACATGCTGCCCTTCCTGATCGTCATGGCGGCGCTGATCTTGCTTGCTCGCCGGTCCGTTCTCCCGGCGGCGTTGGCTATCCCATACAAAAGAGAGGGTCATTAATCAGGCTGGACGTTTCCGGTTTTCGCGGACCGCCTCGGAGCTGTCCTTGAAATAGGCCCTGAGAGGAGTCTAAAGAGATGAAACCTGCAGATTTCACGCTGAGTGCCGGTCCCACGACCGTTTCGGCCGAGGTCATGGCCGCCATGGGGCGGCCGATCATCTATCACTACGACCCGTCGTTCCTGGAGACGTTCAAGCGGACCTGCGAGAAGGCGGCTCAGGTCTTTCAAACCAAGGAAGACGTCATCCTCATGCAGGGTGAAGCAGTGGTGGGCCTCGAAGCTGCAGGCCGAGCCTGTGTAAGACCGGGAATGCCGGTCCTGAATCTGGTGTCGGGCGTCTTCGGCAAGGGGATGGGCGACTGGCTCCGCCAGTGGGGCGCCACCGTCTATGAGATCACCGTGCCGTTCGACGAGGCCATCGATGCGGGGCAAGTGGAGAAGGCTCTCAAAGAGCATCCGGACGTGGAACTTGTCACCGTGGTCCATTCGGAGACCCCCTCGGGCACTCTGAACCCGGTGAAGGAGATAGGGCCGCTCTGCAAGGCGCACGGCGCGGTTACGCTGGTGGACTGCGTGTCCTCGCTCGCGGGGATGCCCTTCCTGCCGGACGACTGGCAACTGGACATCTGCGTGGCCGGGGCGCAGAAGTGCCTCTCCGGTCCTCCAGGGATCACCCCCATGACCGTGAGCAAAGACGCGTGGGCCCTCGTCGACAAGAACCCGGACGCGCTACGGTGGTCGTTCGTGGCTCTGCTCGACTGGCGGGAGATCTACCTCAAGGGCGGGCGCTTCCCGTTCACGCCGTCTGTGTCCGACGTCTTCGGCCTCGAGGCCTCGCTCGACTGGGTGTTGGAGCAAGGGTTGGACGCGTGCATCGCCCAGCACAGCCTGGCGGCCGCGGCCTGCCGCGCCGGCATCAAGGCCATGGGTCTGAAGCTGTGGCCGAAGAGCGAAGCGATCATGTCCACCTGCACCACCGCCATCGCGGTTCCGGACGGGCTCACCGACATCCAGGTGCGCAACCACGTTCGCCAGCATTACGGCGTGATGATCTCGGCCGGGCAGAATGCCGGCAACCTGGTCCGCATTGGCCACATGGGAGTGACCGCCCGGTCGATGTATCCGGTGGCCGGTCTGTCGGCCCTTGGCCAGAGCCTGCGCGACCTGGGCGTGAAAGTGGATATCGGCGCCGGGCTTGAGGCTGCGCTGGAGGTGATCAGCAAGGGCAACGCGTAGGGAGAGGAAGCTTAGTCCAGGGTGCATTGGAGGAGGTTTGATTTGAGCCACGTGGTGTTTCACAAGGAGTTGTGCACGGATTGCCGGATGTGCTCCCAGATCTGTTCGATGAACAAACTTGGCAGCGTCACGCCGGCGAGCTCGTGCATACAGATAGATAGGGACCGCTCGATCTACTACGGGGACATGTCGTGCCGGGTGTGTGACATGACCCACGATCGCGCCTGCGTGGAGGCCTGCCCGGTGGAGGCGCTCACGTACGACGCCGACCTCGACGTGGTGCGGTTCGACGCGGACCTTTGCACCGAGTGTCTGGCCTGCATGGACGAGTGTCCCAATGTGGGCCATGACGCCAAATCGGGCCGCATAATGATCTGCGATCTCTGCGACGGCGATCCCATGTGCGTGAAATGGTGTCCGGAAGGCGCCCTGACGTGGGAGGCGCAGGCATGAAATACGGTGGATATACCGGCAAGTTCCTCACTGTCGACCTGTCCACCGGGACGTTCGGCACGTGGGACACCCCGGACGAGATGGCCGAGGAGTACCTTGGCGGCCGGGGCTTCATCGCGAAGATCCTCTACGATCGGTTGGCGCCGAAGATCGATCCGCTGGGCCCCGACAACATCATCGTCTTCGCCACAGGCCCGGCCACAGGCACGCTCGTCCCCACCGCGGGCCGGATAGCGGTCGGCGCGAAGAGCCCGCTCACCAACACGATCTCGGCCAGCTACATGGGGGGCCATTTCGGTGGCACCCTCAAATACGCCGGTTACGACGGCATTATCATCACTGGCGTCTCTCCCAAGCCGGTCACCCTGGTCATCGACGACGCCAAGGTGAGCCTGCGCGACGCTTCCAATCTGTGGGGCAAAGAGACCAAGGAGTCCCAGGACATCCTTCGTGAAGAATTGGGCGAAGGCTTCGAGCTCGGTTCCATCGGACCGGCGGGCGAGAATCTCTCGCCGATCAGCACGTTCATGCACGTGCAGCGCGCGGCCGGCAGGGGCGGCATAGGCGCGGTTTTCGGATCCAAGAACCTGAAAGCGGTGGCGGTGCGCGGCACGGGCGGTATCACTGTTGGCACGCCTGTCGCTGAGTTCATACAGGGCTGCCGGGAGATGCACGACATCATCATGGCCAACCCAGTGCGCCCGGCATTCCGGTTTGCCGGCACCACGGGAATGCTCCCGGTGGTCAACAGCATCATCGGGCTGCCGTACATGAACCACCAGGACGACCAGGTGCCGGACGTGCAACCCATCCACAACGAGACCATCTATCAGTACGTGAACAAGATCGAGTCCTGCGCGGGGTGCAATGTGTTCTGTGGCGCAGTGGTCGAGTTCGACCGCAACGGCCAGCACTATCGCACTGAGAGGCTTGACCACGAGTCCACCTGGGCTTTGGGGCCCAACTGCGGCACCGTCGACCTGCCGGCCATCATGGAAGCCAACATGCTCTGCGACTACTTGGGGCTGGACACGATGAGCACCGGCGGCGCGATCTCCTGGGCCATGGAGATGACGCAACGCGGTCTGCTCACCAAAGAAGAGACCGACGGTCTCGACTTCAGCTTCGGCAACGCGGACGTGCTTGCTCCGGCAATCAAGAAGATGGCGGCGCGCGAGGGCTTCGGCGACACTCTGGCGCTGGGCAGCCGCGGGGCAGCGCGCAAGGTGGGTAAAGGCGAAGAATACGCCATGCAGGTGAAAGGCCTGGAGATGTCGGCCTACGCCGTGCGGGCATTCACCGGGATGGGCCTTAGCTTCGCCACCACAAGCCGCGGCGCCGACCACAATAAGGCGTTCACTGTCGCCGCCGAGTTCCTGGGCGTGCTCGGCAATTACGACCGCTACTCGATGGAGGGCAAGCCGCATCTGGTCAAGAGCATGCAGGACAGCACCGCCATCATCGATTCGCTCATCATGTGCATGTTCACCGTGGACTTGGGCATCGGCATCGACCTGTACGCGAAGTGCGCGTCGCTGCCGACCGGCATGAAGTTCACGGAGGAAGACGTGTACACCGTGGGTGAGCGCATCAACACCGTGGAGCGCCTTTTCAACATGAACGAGGGCATGGGCCGGGCAGACGACAACCTTCCCCCGCGCTTCGCCAAGGAGGCGGCCCCTTCAGACCCAGACGGCCACACCATCGACGTGCTCGCGGTGATGGACGAGTACTACGCGGAGCGTGAGTACGACGAGAACGGTGCGCCGACCCCGGCCTTGCTGGCCAGGCTCGGGCTTTAGGCGGATCTGCGCAAGACGGGGAGCAGCATGCGGCTGGGGGTCACTTTGTTCGGGCCTTACGCGAAGCTGCTCCCCCCTGGCAGTGAGGGGGGCCGGACTTCTGTTGAGCTGCGGGAGCCGGCCACTCTGGAGCAGGTGCTCGATCACCTGGGCGTCCCGGAGGGGGGGCGCACGTACGTGACGGTGAACGGTCGACGGGTCGAGTTGGCCAGCGCGGTGGCCGAGGGAGACGAGATACGCGTGATCGTCCCTTTGGGCGGCGGATGAGGGGCAAGTGAGCGGATGGCGAGGAGTCGGGGATGATCAGACAGGCGCGTAGCAGGGGCATACCTCTTTACTATCAGGTGATGCGGTCATTGAAAGAGGATATCGTCGCCGGTCGGTTCGCGCCCGAAGAGCGGCTCCCATCGGAATTGGAGCTCACCGAGATGTTCAAGGTGAGCCGGGTGGTGGTTCGCCAGGCGCTTCAGATCCTTGAGGACGAAGGCCTTATCGACAGGCTCAAGGGAAGGGGAACTTTCGTCAACAAGGATGCGACGGCGGAGGAAGTGCCCGTCCTCTCCGGCTATATCGAGGACTTCTTGCGGGTGGGTCTTTCGACCAAGGCGAAAGTGCTGCAGTTCGGCATCGTAAAGGCCACGCCGGACCTCGCCACTGTTTTTCATGCCGACGAGGGCACCGAGCTCTTCTACGTCAAACGCTTGCGGACTGTGGAAGGGCGGCCCTTCTCGGTGGTGGAGAACTATCTACCGTACGACGTTGGCATGCGCATCCCGCTGGTGCGCGTCGAGGATGAACCGCTCATGAGTCTCATCGAGGAGTACACGGGGATACCCATCGACTGGGCTACCCAGGTCTTCCAGGCCATTTCCGCGGACGCGGAGCTTGCCGGGCTCCTGGAGATCGACCCCATGGCTCCCATCCTGAAGATGAACCTTACCGCGTACACGGTCAAGGGACAGGTCGTGAACAACGCCAGTGTCTTCTACCGTTCCGACCGCTACAACCATCACGGCTATCTCCGCCGCCGCCGGGGAGAGGATGCCTTTGGGTGGACTCCGGTAGAGAGGATCGTCCCGGAGACGCATTGATAAGCCGGTTCTGCCGCACGTGTTGGAGGCGTCAGCGCCGGCGGTCAACTTCAAGATCGATCATCGACGGATGAGGAGGTTTGGATGCGCGCACTACGTTTGATGGGTCCCCGTGAGCTGAAAATAGACGAGGTGCCCGAGCCCAAGATCACGGATGCCAAGAGCGCGGTCCTTCAAGTGACCAAGACCGCCATCTGCGGCGCCGATCTCATACCCTATTGGGGCTACGTGCCCGGATGGGAATGGGGCACCACGATGGGTCACGAGTTCGTGGGCGTGATCAAGGAGACCGGTCCCGGCGTCAGCCTCGTCAAGCCGGGAGACCGGGTGGTCTGCTCGTCGATGACCGCGTGCGGCGTGTGCTGGGCGTGCCGCCACGGGATGCAGCCGCAATGCGAGAAGAGGGCTTTGTTCGGCTTTTCGGGCGCATATCCGCGCCTGGACGGCGGGCAAGCGGAGCTGGTGCTCATCCCGAACGCGGACCGGGACCTTTGGATACTGCCGGCAGAGATATCCGACGAAGCCGGCGTCTTTGTGGCCGACATCCTCTCAACCGCTTATCGCGGCGTGCAGCGTGCCGACGTGAAGCTGGGCGACTCCGTGGTGGTGGTCGGCTGTGGACCGGTAGGCCTCATGTCGATCCTCACCGCGCGGCTCACGGCCGGCCAGGTGATCGCGGTGGACACCGTCCCGGCACGTCTGGAGCAGGCCAAGGCCATGGGCGCCATCCCAGTAGACGCGTCATCCCAAGACGCCGTCGCCGCGGTGATGGAGCTGACCGGAGGCCGCGGGGCTGAGGTGGTCATGGAATGCGCCGGCGGCGTCCCCGCGCTCACATCAGCGATGCAGATGGCGCGGGTGAGAGGCACAGTGAGCGTTATCGGCGCTCATTTCGAGCCCGATTTCCCGCTGGATGCCGGGGCTATGTTCGCGAAGGAGACCAACCTGGTCTTCTCCATCGGCGCCCCCACGGACGACAGGGAGAAGGTCCTCGACCTCATCCGGCTGGGCCGGATAGACCCAGTTCCGACGGTCTCGCACCGCATGTCTCTGAACGACGCTCCCGAAGCCTACAGGATGTTCGAGGCACGCGAAGCCACGAAGATCGTCCTGACCCCGTAGGCGATCAGTGTACCTGTAGGGGTGTTGACTTCACTACCTGTGTACTATATTTATATTAAAGTTAATACAAGTAGGTCTCTGAGCGTTATGTCACCCAAGCTTCTGTCTAAATCGCCCATACCTGAGGAGTAGCAGATGGCCGCGAACGCAAAGTCCTTTTTCCTGGGAACCAGGCTCGTACATGGTCTTGGCGCTATCTCTGGGCTGGCCGGCCATGTCAAAGCTCTCGGTGGTACGAAAGCTTTCGTATGCACCGACAAAGGTCTCACCGGCGCCGGGGTCACCGAGCGGGTCACCGGCATTCTTGATGCGGGTGGCGTGCCGTACGTGGTCTTCGACGATGTCCCTGAGGATCCCGGTGTAGCCGTCGTGGCCACCGGAGTCGAGCTTTTCCTCGCGGAGAAGTGCGACGTGATGGTCGCCCTCGGTGGCGGAAGCCCGATGTGCGCGGGCAAGGGCATCGCGCTGGTGGCTGCCAACGGGGGCACGCTTACCGACTACGAGGGATTCAACAAGGCTGCCAAACCGCCGTACCCGGTGATCGCCATTCCCACCACGGCGGGGTCGGGCACCGAAGTCTCCAAGGTCAACATCCTCACGGACGAGGCGCGCAACTTCAAGATGTCATTTCTCGATGAGCGCACCTTCCCGAAGATCGCGCTCCTCGACGGCGAGCTGATGGAAAAGCTGCCCGCATGGCCCGCGCTCGTGGCCGGGATCGACGCTCTGGCCCATGCCCTCGATGCCGTCTGGTCCGTGGGCGCCACCCAGATGTCAGATGGTCTTGCCATCACCTCGGCGGCGACCATCTTCGAGGCGCTGCCGAAGGCCGCGCTTACCGGCGACCTGGCGGCCAAGCAGACCATGCTCGAGGCCAGCTCGATAGCGAACATCGCCACGGGCACGTCGCTGCCGGGTCTGGCTCACGTCCTGTCTCAGCCCCTGGGCCGGCTATCACATGGCCCATGGCTTGGCCACCGGGATCATGCTCCCGTACACCATGGAGTTCAACCTGCCCGTAGCTTCGCAGAAGCTGGCCCCCATCGCCCGTCTGCTCGGTGAGAGCGGCAGCGACCGGGAGCTGGCGGAGAGCTTGCTGGGCAGACTTTGGGACATGATGGACGAGGTGGGCCTACCGACTTCCCTCGATCCCACGGTAGTCAAAGAAGAAGACCTCCCCGTGCTGGTGGAGCAATGCACGAAAGTCGTCAACTACCGGCTGAACCTGAGGTTCGCCTCCCCAGCCGATCTCACGTCGCTGTATATGAAGGCGCTGGGAAAGGAGTAATTTATGGAGGCACAACCCGGCGGAGCCTGGTGGGGCAAAGTCTTGTTTGTCGATGTTGGGACCGGAGAGACTCGCGAGGAAGCACTCGATCGCGACGCGGCCCGCGACTTCGTCGGCGGGCGCGGTCTCGGAGCCTTCTATCTGTTCAAGCATCTGAAAGCAGGCACCGATCCACTGAGCCCCGAGAACCCGCTGATCTTCGCGAGCGGCCCACTCTCTGGCACTTCCTGCCCTGGCTCGGCCCGCGCAGCCGTGGTCACCAAATCGCCTCAGAGCGGCCTGTACACGTTCGCCGTCACCGGCGGCGATCTGGGTCCGGCACTGAAGAAGTGCGGCTATGACGTGATCATCATCACCGGCAAAGCGGAAAACCCGGTGTATTTGGAAGTAGGACCCAACGGCGCGCGCATCCGGGATGCGGCGCACCTGTGGGGGCTGGACACGCAGGTAGCTCAGCAGATGATCAAGGAAGAGCGGCGGAACGACGACATCGCCATTACCTGCATCGGGCAGGGCGGCGAGAGACTGGTGCCGTATGCCTGTCTGATAAATGAGCGCCGCGCCCTCGGCCGGGGCGGCGCCGGTGCCGTCATGGGCTCGAAGAATATGAAGGCATTGGTGGTCAAGAAGGGCCCCAGCTCGCCGCCACTCGCCGATCCCCAGGCTTTCCGGGAGGCATCGCGCAGCGCGACGGCTCAGTGCCGCAAGCACCCCTTCACGTCCGGGCCTCTTTCTTCGTTCGGCTCGGTGAGCACGGTGGCCGTGACAGTGAACAGCTCCATCATGCCCGCGGACAACTGGCAGCGCTCGACGCCGGTGGAGTTGGGCAAGCAGCTGTTCGGCAACGTCCTTCGGGAGAAATACCTTCTCAAGGATGTAGCGAGCGGGGATCCCTGCACCTCGAAGTGCTCCAAGCTCACTGTGGTCAGGGAGGGTCCCTATGCGGGCTCCTTCACGGAGGGGCCGGAGTACGAGACGGTCTACGCAGTCGGTACCGCTTGCGGCATCTTCGACCTCGGCGTGATAATCCACGCCGACATGCTGTGCGACCTCTACGGGATCGACACGATGTCCGTGGGTGGCACCATCGCCTTCGCCATGGAGTGCTACGAGAAGGGCCTGCTGACCAAGGAAGACACCGGCGGCATCGACCTCCGCTTCGGCAACGCTGAAGCGATGGTGCAACTGGTACACGACGCTGCTTTCCGGCAAGGCTTTGGCGAGAAGATCGCCATCGGCAGCCGGGCGCTGGCGGCGGAGATAGGACACGGCTCCGAAGTCTTCGCCATGCATACCAAAGGCGTTGAGGTGGGGGGTTACGACCCACGCGGCGCCAAGGGCATGGCGCTGGTCTACGGTTGCGGACCCCGCGGGGGCTGCCACCATGCCGGTGGCTACACCGTCACGGCGGAACTCACGAACCCAGCCATGGACCGCTATGCGGACTCGGGCAAGGTGCCCATCGTGACCTTCACCCGCAACCGTCGCGCCGCGGCCGCCGATTCCGGCGGCACCTGCGCGTTCCTGACCGTCGGCATGGACGACGCCGTGCTTGCGGGCATGATAGCCGCCGCGAGTGGCAACCCCATGACCGCCCCGGAGATGATCCTGGCCGGTGAAAGGATCAGCATGCTCGAGCGGGTGCTCAACGTTCGTGAGGGACTGCGCGCGGAAGGCGACGCGATTCCACCGCGGATGATCACGGAGAGCGTCCCGGAAGGGGTCACGGCGGGACACACCGTGGATTGGGACCTCATGCGTTCAGAGTTCTATCAGATTTCCGAACTGGACCCGGTGACGTCGATGCCCACCAGAGAAAAGCTGGCCAAGGTGAGCATGGAGTGGGTGCTCGAAGACCCCATCGTCGCCGGCCTGGTGAAATAGGAAGGAGAGCAGTGGCCTACTACCGCGATTTTAGGGAGTACATCGCCAAACTCGATTCGATGGGCTTGGTGCGCCACATCTCCACTCCCATCAACAAGGACACCGAGCTCATGCCGCTGGTGCGCCTGCAGTTCCGCGGGCTTCCCATCGAGCAGCGCACGGCATTCGTCTTCGACAACATCCACGATGTGCTCGGCAAGCAGTACAACGGCTCACTTGCCGTCTGCGTGCTGGGCGGCAGCCGGCAGATCTACGCCGCCGCTTTGGGGTGCGAGCCGGCCGACATCACCAAACGCTGGGCCGAGGTGCACCAGAACTACATCGAGCCCAAGATGGTGAGCGACGGCCCCTGCAAAGAGGAGATCCACGTCGGCGACAATCTTCTTGAGCACGACGGCATCCTCGAGTTCCCGCATCCCATCTCCACCCCGGGCTTCGACCCGGCGCCCTACTTCACATCGCCTTACTGGGTGACCAAGGACCCGGAGACCGGGGAGCGCAACGTGGGCACCTACCGGGCCATGGTGAAGGGTCCCGCCCGCACGGGCGTGATGGCTCACCAGTCGCAGCACATCGGCATCCACTTTCAGAAGATCCAGCGGATGGGCAAGAACTGGCTGGAGGCCGCGGTCGTTATCGGCTGCACGCCCGCAGTGGGACTTTGCAGCGTCTCCAAGGTGCCGTATTCGGTGGACGAGTACGCCGTGGCCGGCGGGATCGCGGGCGAGCCGATCGAGCTGGTGAAGTGCGAGACCGTGGACCTCGAAGTGCCGGCGACCGCGGAGATCGTAATCGAAGGCTGGGTGGACACCACCTTCCGCGAGAAGGAAGCGCCTTTCGGCGAGTACACCGGCTACATGGGCGGACGGGTGATAAACCCGGTCTTCAACGTGACCGCCATCACCCACCGCAAGAGACCCGTGTACCAGGCGTTCCTCAGCCAGTTCCCGCCCTCGGAGAGCAGCCTCCTCCGCAAGCTTGGCTACGACGCGGCTTATCTGAAGTTCCTGCAGCACGACTGCAACATCCCCGGGGTCCTCGACGTGCAGCTCCACGAGGCCACCGGCAGCTACGGTCTCATGGTCATCCAGCTCAAGAAGACTCACCCTGCGCAGGCCTGGCAGGCGCTGAACGCGGCGGTGGGTTTCGACCCCACCATCGGCAAGGTGATCGTGGCGGTGGACGACGACATCGATCCCGCCGATCCGGACGCCGTCAACTGGGCGCTCGCCTTCCGCATGCAGCCGCACACGGATTCCCGCGTGGTGACCCACAAAGCCTCGATCCTCGACCCGTCTTCGGCGCCTCCGGAAGCCTCGGTGGACGTCCAACGCTTCCCGCCCCCGGTGGGGACCTCGGGGCTGCTGATCGACGCCACGCGCAAGTGGGGCTATCCGCCCACTTCGCTGCCGGCCAAGGAGTTCATGGAGAAGCGCCATCGAGCGTTGGAAGGCGGAAGGGCTGCCCGCGCTGACTCTCAAGAAGCCGTGGTTCGGCTACGAGCTGGGCCATTGGACCGACGAGGAACGAGAAGACGCAGCCAAGGCTATCAGGGGCGAGTACCTGGATACCGGCGTGCGGCTGCAGCAGCATAGAGAGGATCTTTAGGCAAAGAGGATATGTAGGCAGCGAGGATTGTAGGCGTGGCCTCCGCCGCACTCGGCCGGCGGGCGCTACCGAATCGGGCTAGTTAAGGAGAGTTTGATGGCTGACATTTCCGTCGACTTCGCGGGTCTTAAGCTCAAGAACCCGTTCATCATCGCTTCGTCGGAGCTGACGAACAAGGTGGAGAAGATCAAGATCGCCGAAGAGCACGGCGCAGCAGCGGTCAGCCTGAAGCTGACCTTCCTCCAGATCCCTCTGTACGCCCGGCCGTATCACATCATCGAGAAAGAGGGCGCGTTCTACTCGCCGTCTGGTGAGCGCATGCGGGTGGACAAGACTCAGAAGCTCATCCAGGAATGCAAGGAGCAGACCGACCTCAAGATCATCGCCAACATGATGGGCCCCGGCGAGGACCTGGAAGGTTGGGCGAAGCTCGCCCGCATGCTGGAGGAAGCCGGAGCGGACATGCTCGAGCTGAACATGTCGTGCCCGAACCTCGGTCTGATGGCCAAGCAGTTAGGCGTGGACGAGGAGCCGGAACTTGGCGCCACCCTAGGCAAAGACCCGACCATGGCCGGCAAAGTGACGAAGGCCGTCACCGACGCGGTGAAGATCCCGGTGATGCCGAAGATGACGCCGGAAGCCAATACCATGATGGTGGCCAAGTCGGTCGAGAAGAACGGCGCCTCCGCCTGTTCCGCGATCAACTGCCCGCAGTCTCTTCCGCCGCTGGATATCGATCACGGGGGCAAGCCGTTCTACCCGTCCACGGGGAACCAGTCCTTCGCGGGTCTTTGCGGCCCGTGGATCCGCCCGCTGGCCTACCGGCACGTAGCGCAGATGCGCACCGTCTGCCCGGATCTTCCTATAGCCGGCGGCGGTGGGCTCATGAACTGGCGCCACTCGGTGGAGATGATCATGTACGGCGCCACCGTCCTCACCTACTGCTCGCTGCTTTACCTCAAGGGCTACAAGGCCTTCGCCAAGATCGAGCCGGGCATGCACAAGTTCATGGATGAGCACGGCTACGCCACTCTGGCCGACATGCGCGGGATCGCGCTGAAGTACATCGTGACCCCCAAAGAGGTCGACTACATCCCGATGCTGCCGGACTTCGACCTGGAAAAATGCAACGGCTGCGGCCTCTGCGCTGCGCCCGGCCACTGCGAGTGCATCGAGATCGTAGACAAGAAGGCCGTCATGGTCGCGCCGAGAGAATGCTATTCCTGCGGGGTGTGCTACTTCCTGTGCCCGAAAGATGCCATCCACATGAAGGAAGTGCCCATGGAAATGACCCGGGCCGGCGCGGCTCTCGAAGAGGACTGACGTCAGGATCTTTTGCTTGAAAGTGACCGCCGGACACCTCGGTATGGCTTGCGGATCATGCGGGCCACGCGGCGCGAGATCGGAGCGCGCAATGTCCCGGTGGCCGAGCGCGCCTTGGCATCGTTAGAGACCGGCTGAACTAAGGAGGCTTGGTATGAAGTCATACACATCACTGATCAAGGGAGCCCGGCTGGTCGTTGAGACCTGCTTTGCTGTGAAGAAGGGCGATGCCGTCCTCATCATCGCCGACGAAGATCACATGCGCGAAGCCACCGCCATGGCGGGCGTGGCCGTGTCGCTCGGGGCCTACCCGGTCATCGCGGATATTTCCCATCACGTGGCGGCGGGCCTGGCTTCGATGAAGGTCTCCATGGAGCCGGCCAAGAACCTGGCGGCCGCCATGAAGGCCTCCGACGTCATCATCATCACCACTCAGTTGGAGTGGGCCAATCGGTTCGCGCACGTCAACCCAGTGGCGGAGAGCGTCAACCTCGGGGCCAAGATCGGCTCGGTGGAAGAAGGCATGGCCGATTGGGACCTCACGCTGGAAGACATCAATGAGACTGTCGGCAGAGCCGAGAAGCTCATGGCTGCCTTGGAAGGGGTGGAGTGGGTGCGGGTGACCAACCCCGCGGGCACCGACGTCCGTGTGTGCATCAAGGGCCGCCCGCCGCTGAAGGTCGTCCCCATCAAGGGCGCCGGCGAGATGATGGGGCCGGTACCACTGTGGGGCGAAGTGGCCTACGCCGCGGTGGAGGACAAGACCGAAGGCATCATCGTGGTGGATGGCATCATGCTGGGCGTGGGCGTCTACGGGTCATTGAAAGAGCCCATAACCTGGGAGATCAAGGACGGCAGGGCCGTGAGCATCACCGGTGGCCCGGACGCCGAGAAACTGCGTAACGTGGTGGCGGGTTCGGATGCGAACGCCAATGTCGTGGCCGAGTTTGCCATGGGCACGAGCACGAAGTCTCCGATGGGTTCCGCCTCGGAGAAAGGGCTGCTCGGGACCGTTCACTTCGCCCTCGGAGACAACTCGCATTGCTATCCGGGCGGCTGCAGCCACAGTAGTCTCCACTTGGACGGCAACCTGCGGAATGTCACCGTGGAAGCGAACGGCCGCGTGCTCATCAAAGACGGTCAGATGGCCTTCTGATGGCCGCCGACGGCATGGACAAGCAAGTCAGGGTCGTAGACCTGAGCGAAGGTAAGCGCACCGATCTTTCGGATGGAAGTTGGGTCTGCGAGCTCGTTTCGGGGCCTCTGAACGGCGCCGAAGCGACCACCATGGGCTTCTCCACTTGGAAACCCGGCGCTGCAACGTCGCAGATGATCCACGAGACCGACGAGCTCGCCTTTATCGTCTCCGGACAAGGCAAGCTTTCCGTCGGCGCCGATTTCGTCTCCTATCGGGCCGGCCAGGGGCTTCTCATCCCGGCTGGCGTGCCGCATGGCGTGGTCAACGACAGCGACCAAGATATGACCATGGTGTACATCTTTTCCCACCCGGAGTACCCGCCGACAAGACCGGCGTAAGTCGAAAGGGGAGTCGCGTTCGGGCTCACGCGTGAGGAGAGCTTAGGTGACGGGGCGCCGCGCGGGGCGCTGAAGACAGAAACGGAGGCGGGCAGTGATCGTAGGTTGTCCCAAAGAGATCAAGAACAACGAGAGCCGTGTGGGCATCACTCCCGCGGGGGTTTGGGCATTGACGCAAGCGGGCCACGAGTGCCTCATCGAGAAGTCCGCGGGTGTGGGAAGCGGGTTTCCGGACGAGGAGTACGTGACTCGCGGCGCTAAGCTGGTGGACGAGGCCGCGGATGTCTGGGCGCGGTCCCAGTTGGTGGTGAAGGTCAAGGAGCCTCTCCCCTCTGAGTACCAGTACTTCCGTGACGACCTCACGCTCTTCACCTACCTGCACCTGGCTCCGGTTCCTGAGCTCACAAAGGCGCTTCTTACGAGCGGGATAGTGGGCATAGCCTATGAGACCGTGCAGCTCGAAGACGGCAGTCTGCCGCTGCTGATTCCCATGAGCGAGGTGGCGGGCAGGATGGCCATCACGGTGGGTTCCTACTACCTGGGCTATCCGCATGGCGGGCTGGGACGGCTGATCGGCGGAGTACCCGGAGTGGCCCCGGCCGAGGTGCTGATCATCGGGGGCGGCATAGTCGGCATCAATGCCGCGAAGATGGCCGCGGGTATGGGCGCGCGCGTCACCATCCTCGACCTCGACGCCGACCGCATGAAGTATCTGGATGATGTCCTGCCTCCCAACTGCGTCACCGTGCACTCCGACCGCAGTGCCGTCGAGCGGTATCTGGCTTCGGCGGATCTCGTGGTGGGGGCGGTTCTGGTGGCCGGGACGGTGGCTCCGAAACTGGTGACCCGCGACATGCTCCACCTTATGAAGCCCCGTGCGGTGGCGGTGGACGTGGCCGTGGACCAAGGGGGCTGTTTCGAAACGACCCGAGCAACCACCCATCAGGATCCCGTTTACAGCGAAGAAGGCGTTCTGCACTATGCGGTGGCCAACATGCCTGGTGCCTACCCGCAGACCTCCACGATGGCCCTGACCAACGTGACCCTGCCGTACGTGCTGGCGCTTGCCAACAAAGGCGTGACGAAAGCCATCCAGGAAGACGATTCCCTTAGGCTGGGCGTGAACGTCTGGCACGGTCATCTGACCTGCTCCGGCGTCGCGTCTTCTCAAGGGTTGACCTGCGATCTACTGGAGGCACTGCTCTAGCCCTCTTGGGCGAGTGAGCCGCTGGATCACAATCGGGGCCCCGGGCCGCTTGAGACGGCCCGGGGCCCCGTGTTCGTTCTGCCTAGCGGCTACTGCACAGGAGGAGGATCAGTTCCCGGTATATCTCGATCGCTGCCATCAAGTCGGCGACCGGTACATGCTCGTTGGGCTTGTGGATATTCCCGGAGGCGGGCCCGGGGCCGAAGATGATGGCGTCCATGCCGGCCTCGGAGTAGACCGCCGGCTTCCGTCGTGCCACTCTTTATCTCCCGCTCAACGGGCAGGCCCTTTTCGCGAAGAACGGTTTCGAGCGCCGCTAGCAGCTCGGAGTCTCTCTTTGCCACGAACGGCGCGCTGTCCAGCACGCGCTCGCTCTGCATGCGGATCCCTTCCGCGTGAGGGGCGCCCACTCCTTCCATCGCCCGCAGCGCGGCCTCGTGCTGGTCCAGGATCGTGGCAAGTGCATCTCCGGGTACGCACCGGATGTCTACGGCATAGGAGAGGTGGCCTCCACTCAGGCGGACGATGCCGTCGTTGACGGTGGTGTACGGCGGGTCGAAGCCCGGCACCTGGTAGGGCGACGACTTTCGTTGCAGCCGTTGCGTGAGTTCATCGAGGGCGAGCAGCCGGTCGGCCAGCTCCGGTGACCACAGCCCGTCTGCCGGGCGCTCGACCGGCGTCATGAGGCAGTCCGCTCCCCTTGCCAAGGCGCCAGACTTCAGCAGGTTAGCCACATCTGGCGGCTCCGCTGCCGCGACTACCGCTTCGCAGCGTGCGGAGACTTTGTTGACCACTTCGCCGCCGTTGACCGAGATCAGAGCGATCTGGCCCCGGGCGGTTTCGCCGGCGGCGCGTGCCCCGTGGGTGGCGCTCCGCGCGAGCGGCGCCCACGCCGAGGTACGACAGTCCGGCAAGGCACGCCGAGTTCGCTGAGGTGCCATGCTGCGGTTGTGACGAGTGGGCCGCCACCCCGCTGAAGACCAGCTTCCAGTAAGGCAGGTCCGGTGCGGACCGGGGTGCGGGGTCCACCGCGGTGGTGCGGAACTCCAGATAACCTTTATGGGCGGCGCACGGCCGCAGACGAGTGGGCTCGCCGACGATGATGCGTCTCGGCGGTCTCTCCGAGCCGGCGGCCGTCAGCTCTTTCACCAGCAGTTTGGCTCCGTAGCGGCCGGTCTCCTCGCCGTAGGTGGCAACCGAGTGCGACGTTGCGCCCCAGCGGCACCCCTTTCAGTGAGTCGAGTGCCAGGAGTTTGCACAGAAGGTCGAGCTTCACGTCCGCCACCCCGAGTCCGTAGAGCGCGCCATCCTTCTCGGTGAGCGCGAACGGATCGCCGCCGGTGGCCGTCCACAGGGACGCGTCGCCCGGGGGCACGGTGTCGGAGTGGGTGGCCAGCAGGAGCGTTTCCCCGTCGAGCGGCCCGCGGCTTGCGATGAGGTTGAACTGTTTGACTCCGTCGCGGTCTTCCTCTTGGAGACTGGTCTGAAGGCCGGCCTCCAGGCACAAGGGGATGAGGAACGCCAGCAATTCCAGATTGGAGCGCTGGGAGCGCGAGTCTATGGCGATCATCCGCCGGGCAAGCGGCATGAGGTCGAACGTCATGGTCGGCGCGGTCCTTTGGCTTTGGCTGGACAGAGGCTCCGTAGTGGTCGGCAGCTTCCGACCGTGCTTGAATGTATGTCTGAAGGGAGGCATTTGCAAGTGATAGAGCAGGTTCGGGAGCCGGTTGCCGAACATACGCCCGGGGCCGAGCGGGATGATGGGGCGGTGGGGGCGCGGACGGTCGCCCGAGACTTGACGGCAAAGCGCACCTTCGCCACCGGCCGCGCGGTCGCGCGGCGCCGTGTACTCTGGACGTTTGCTCTCCTGACAGTGCTCGCGGTCGCCGCGGCGACCGCCGGGTGTGGTTCTCAAGCTTCGAGCGCTCGGTCGACCTCCACGACGCTCAGCGCGGTCATGCAGGCCTACTACCTGGAGCACCCGAGTCCACTCACCGTGCCCATGCACCCCACCGGGGCTACCACCGACCAGATCATCGCCGCGATACGCAAGGATCACGCCACGGGCGAGCAGATCGTTCTTCCGGACTATCTCCCCGCCGGGTTCTCGTTGGCCGCTCCCTACTATGGTGACGGAAGCGGAAACGCCTTCCCCAATCCCAACGTCTGGCCGGCCGGCTACAGCGTGACGTACACCGACGGTACCGCGTACGCGGTGGTCGTGGTGAACTCGGATGACGATCTGAACGAGGGGGACTGGGACTCCTCTCAAGGAAACGGCGCTCGGCCGGGCTCTGAAGGTCCAGGAGGAGCCCACCATGGTCCGTGTGGCCACCGTCGTGGAAGCCGGCAAGCCTTCGGTGTTCGTCGCCGGAGGCGGCTTCGCGAAAAACGACACGAGACAAGAATTGATCAAAATCGCGGTTAGCCTGAGCATTCGCTAACGCGTCCGGCGCCCGCAACAGGGACTCCGGACGCCTCTAGCGTGGCCGGGTCAGCCGCGGAAAGCGCCTGCAAAACACCATATAATGCCAGTTTTCACAGGCCGAATTCTGCTTGTGACAGCTTTCTCTAGGTGCTATACTCGCTCGCTGGTGCGCCTATACGGCCGTCCACCTACATCTCACCGATGACTTGGAGCCGCCGGCTTCCACCGCGCCGACGAGTCGCTCTTGTCCCAAGAGGAGGATTGGTTTGATCCGATATGACGCAGAAAAGGCAGCGTTCTATCGGGAGAAGTTGAGCGAGAGGGTCCAGACAGACGTCCGAGACTGTTACCAATGCGGCAACTGCTCTGCGGGCTGCCCGGCCGCTTTCACCTTCGACTACACTCCCAATCAGGTGATGCGGATGCTCCAAATCGGGCTTGTGGATGAGGTGCTCAAGTCCAAGGCGGTCCAACTGTGCGTCCAGTGCCTCACCTGCACGGCCCGGTGCCCGCGCGACGTCGATATCGCCGGCATCTTCGAAGATCTGAAGACCGTCGCCACGGCACAGGAACTCGACGTGCCCGAATACGCGAAGACTTTCAACGAGGCCTTTATGGGCAGCGTCGCCAGGTACGGCCAACTGCCCGAGTTCTACATGATGGGCATGTTCTTCATGGGCACCCGCAAGCCCACCATGGCGATGGGCGATGCCGGGCTGGCCATCCCGATGGTCATCAAAGGGAAGATGAAGTTCATCCCGCACAAGGCCAAGGGCGCCGACGAGGTAGGGCGCATCTACAAGAAGACCATGGACCAAAGCTCGCGCCCGGGGGAAAGCTGAGGCCAAGGCGGCCAAGAGCGGGGTGGCGAAATGACCCTCACGTACTTTCCCGGCTGCTCCCTGCGCCACTCTTCCGCGGAGTTCGACGTCTCCACCCGCAAGGTGCTCGAGGTCCTCGGAGTGCAGTTCACAGAGGTTCCCGAATGGACCTGCTGCGGGTCTACGCCGGCGCACATGATGGACCACCTGCTCGCGCAGTCGCTGGCGGCGCGCAACCTGCGCCAGGCGGCGCTTGTCGGCAACGAGATGCTCGCTCCCTGTCCGTCCTGCTACCAGCGGGAGAAGAACGCCGAGGTCGAGATCCACAAGAGCGACGCCTTCCGGGCCGAGGTGAACGAGGTCTTGGACAAACCCTATGAAGCGGACGTTAAGGTCTTTTCGCTTCCTGAATACCTGATCAAGTTCGTGGGCGAAGAGAAAGTCGCCGCCGCTCGTCAAGACCGACCTGTCCCAGCTCAAGGTGGTGCCCTACTACGGGTGCCTGTTGGGCCGGCCGAGCGAGCTCACCGGCGAGATGCGACAACGAGCAGCCCATGATGATGGACCTGCTCCTGCAGGCCGCCGGCGCGGACGTCAAGTGGTGGAACTACAAGACCGAGTGCTGCGGCGCCAGTGTGGGCATGCCCAAGCTGGAGATCCAGCGCCAGCTGTCCGGCAAGGTGCTCGCAGCAGGCCCTCGCCGCCGGCGCCGACGCGATGGTGGTGTGCTGCCCGCTGTGCCACGTCAACCTGGACCTCAAGCAAGCCCAGATCAACAGCTACTGCGGCACCGACTACGAAGTGCCCATCCTGTACCTGTCCCAGGTGCTGGGTCTCGCCTTCGGCCTTAGCGCCAGACGACGTGATGCTGAACAAGAACGTGGTCGATCCTGAGCCTTTGGTGAAGAAGGCGATCGCTGAGGGCGTGCGGGTCAAGGCCGAGGAAGAGCAGAAGGCGGCCGACAAGGCGGCCAAGGCACGCGGCCAAGGAGCGCGCAAGGCCGCGGCGCCGCAGCCGGCGCCAAGGAAGAAGAGACCGCGGAGGCCGTGTCATGAGGATAGGAGTCTTCGTCTGCCACTGCGGCAGCAACATCGCGGCCACCGTGGATGTGGAACCCATCGCCAAGAAGGCGCTGGAGTTGAAGGATGTCGTCCACGCGGAAGACATCATGTACACGTGTGCGGAACCCGGCCAGGCCGCCATCCAGCAGGCCATCAGGGACAAGAAGCTCGACCGCGTGGTCGTGGCGGCATGCTCGCCGCACATGCACGAGGTGACCTTCCGCGCGCTGCGTGGACAAGGCGCGGCCTCAACCCCTACCTGTTCGAGATGGCCAACATCCGCGAGCACTGCTCCTGGATCCACACCGACATCGCCGTCGGCCACCGACAAGGCCTGGGACATCATCAAGATGGCCGTGGCCAAGGCCCGCCAGCTCGAGCCGCTCTACGCCAACGAGGTGGAGGTCAACAAGAGCGTGCTGGTCATCGGCGGAGGCGTCGCCGGCATCCAGGCCGCACTCGACCTGGCCGACGCCGGCCTCAAGGTCGACCATCGTCGAGAAGCAGACCACCATCGGTGGGGACATGGCCAAGCTCGACAAGACTTTCCCCACTATCGACTGCTCCGCGTGCATCCTCACGCCGCGCATGGTCGACTGCGCCCAGCACGAGAACATCGAGCTCATGGCCTACTGCGAGGTGGACAAGGTCCAGGGCTACGTGGGCAACTTCACCGTGGACATCCGCAAGAAGGCCTCCATGGTCGACTGGACCAAGTGCATCGGCTGCGAGATCTGCGTGCAGAAATGCCCGGCCAAAGCCCCCGACGAGTTCAACGTGGGGCTGGAGCCGACCAAGGCCATCTACATCCCGTTCCCGCAGGCGGTGCCCAAGCGGGCTGCCATCCAGGTCGACTACTGCCGCTGGTTCACCCAGGGCAAGTGCCGGGTGTGCGAGCGGGTCTGCCCCGCCGACGCCATCGACTACGAGCAGAAGGAAGAGATCGTCCAGAAGGAGTTCGGCGCCGTGGTGGTCGCCACCGGGCTCGACGTCTTCGCCTGGGAAGAGCGCTATCACGAGTACGGTTCCGGCAAGATCAAGGACGTCATCTCCGGGCTGCAGTACGAGCGGATGCTCAATGCCTCCGGCCCCTACGGCGGCCACGTGCACCGGCTCTCCAACGGCGAGGATCCCAAGACGGTGGTCTTCATCCAGTGCGTGGGCTCCCGCGACGAGTCCGTCGGCCGGCCGTACTGCTCCAGCGTGTGCTGCATGTACACGGCGAAGCAGGCGCTGCTACCAAAGACCACTGCGGCATGGACACCGAGGTCTACGTCTTCTATATCGACATCCGCGCCACGGGCAAGGGCTACGAGGAGTTCATCAAGCGCGTGCAGACCGAGTTCGGCGTCAAGTACGTCCGGGGCCGCGTCTCGCAAGATCGTACGAGGAGAACGGCAAGGTCATGGTGCGGGGCTCCGACACCCTGCTGGGCCAGCAGGTGGAGATCGCCGCCGACCTGGTGGTTCTCGCGAGCGGCATCACCGGCTCCGCCGGCGCGGTCGAGCTGGCCCAGATGCTGAACATCTCCTACGACGAGTTCGGCTTCTTCAAGGAAGGCCATCCGAAGCTGCGCCCGGTAGAGACCAACACCGCCGGCGTGTTCCTGGCCGGCGCGTGCCAGGCTCCCAAGGACATCCCGGCCACGGTGGCGCAGGCCTCCGGCACCGCGTCCAAGGTCATCGGTCTGCTGGCGAAGGACAAGCTCAAGACCAGTCCCATGATCGCGGTGGTGACTCAGAAGAACTGCGTGTCCTGTTGGAAGTGCATCGACGTCTGCCCGTTCAGCGCACCCGAGCGGCAAGAGCTGCGCAACGGTGACACGAAGAGCCACGTCATCGAGACCGTGTGCCAGGGCTGCGGCGTCTGCGTGGCTACCTGCCCGGTCAACTGCATCTCGCTGAAGGGCTTCACTACCGACGCCCTCCTCGACCAGATGGAAGAAGTCCTCCAATCATAGAAAGGCGGTGAAGATGGCCGAAGCAACGACATCAAACTAGCGACCGGCACCGCCCCTGGCGCCGGCTCGAGCGCCGCCCCAGGCGACCGCCCGAGCTGCCGCGGCCGAGCCGGCCGCCGCCCGCGAAGTCAAGATCATCGGCATAGTCTGCAACTGGTGCAGCTACGCCGGTGCCGACACAGCCGGCGTGGGGCGGTTCCGCCAACCGGTCAATCTGCGCCTGCTGCGGGTTCCATGCACCGGGCGCATCGACCCGCTCTTCGCCCTCAAGGCGTTCGAGAAGGGTGCGGACGGCGTGCTCATCAGCGGCTGCCACCCCGGCGACTGCCACTACTCCGAAGGCAACTACTACGCCCGGCGCAAGTTCGAGCTGCTCGAGCGGATGGTCCACTACCTGGGCATCCCCAAAGAGCGCTTCAAGTGGACCTGGGTCTCGGCTTCCGAGGGCCAGCGCTGGCAAAAAGTGGTCACCGAATTCGTGAACGGCGTGCAGGCGCTCGGTCCCCGCGAAGGGAGGGCCCTGTGAGCCGGCAAGACCATATCCAGGAGCTGGCGAAGGCCGCCCTCGCCGACGGGCCGGGTGGACTACGTGATCGGCTGGAAGAGCGGCTTCAACAACTTCGAGGTGGTGCCGGCGTTCGTCAAGGACCCGGCGGAGGTCGGACCAACTGCTCTGGAACCCGCTCTGCGCCCACAACCTCACCACCTTCCTCAAGCGCAAGATGCCCGACCCGCCGGATGCCAAGATCGGCATCTGCGTGAAGGGCTGCGATAGCCGCACGCTGGTGGCTCTGCTCCAGGAAGAGCTGGTGGACAAAAGCAAGCTGTACGTGATCGGCGTGCCCTGCGACGGCATCGTCGACCGGCGCAAGCTGGAGAAGGAGTTCGCGGACGAGATCGTGGACGCGGTCTTCTCGCGACGGCACGGTGAAGCTCACCACCCGGAAAGGCGAGAGCAAGGATTTAGCGAAAGAATCCGTCCTGCTCGACGTCTGCAAGACGTGCCGCTACCCCAACCCGGTGTACGCGGACGACATGGCCGGCGACAAGGTCGCCGAGCCCGACTACAAGCACAGCGTGCCCGACTGGAGCGACATCGCCGACTACGAGGCCCTCTCCGACGACGAGCGCCAGGCTTTGCTCGAGAAGATCTACGCCACGTGCATCCGCTGCTTCGCGTGCATCAACGTATGCCCGGTGTGCTACTGCTGGGACCAGTGCGTGAACCGCGCGCGGCAGCCGGAACTGGTCACGCAGAAGGTGGGCGCCAAAGAGAACCTCATGTTCCAGATGGTGCACATGTTCCACGTCGCCGGCCGTTGCCCGTCGTGCGGTGCGTGCGACCGGGCCTGTCCGGTGGAGATACCGCTGGCCATGCTCCATCGCAAGATGAACAAGGAGATCTACGAGATGTTCGGCTTCGAGCCCGGCACCAAGCTCGACGAGAAGCCCGTGTTCCAGGTGTTCAAGATCGAAGACCATTTCGGCGACTAGGGAGGAGGGACGATGGCGATCAAATTCTTGGAGCAAGATCAGCTGGCGGCCTTCCTGGGCTATCTGGCCGAGAAGGCTCGCGTCGTGGTGCCGGTCAAGGAGCAGGGCGTCGTGGCGTTCACGCCGTGGACGCCGGGTATGGATGTGGAATTGGACGTGCTGCTGGCAAAGCAGTCGCCCAAGGAGTTCGTGTTCCGGCAGACCGAGACCTACCTCAAGTTCGACTATCACATGGAGGCTCCGGGACCGGCCAGCCGGCGGTGAGCGAGGCCGCCGGCGCCGAAGGCGTGACGACCGGCACCGAGGGCGCGACGGCTGGTACCCGCGACGGCCGAGCCGGCAATCCCCTACGAGACGGTGGATGTAGAGCCCGTCGTCGAAGCGGTGGACCAGGTGATCTTCGGCCTGCGGCCGTGCGACGCCCGCGGCTTCGTCCAGATGGACAACGTGTTCGGGGGTTACGGAGGGTTCTACTTCGATCCGCTGTACAACGCCAAGCGCGAGGCCACGACGCTGCTCGCCGTGACGTGCCGCGACCCGCGCTCTACCTGCTTCTGCACGGCCATCGGCGGCAGCCCGGCCGGCACCGAAGGCGTGGACGCGCTGTTCACCCAGGTGGAAGGCGGTTTCACCGCCGAGGCACTGACGCCCAAAGGCGAGGAAGTCCTGGCCTATCCGGGCTTCACAAGCGCGTCCGACGCGCAGGAAGCGGAGGACGCGAAGGTCAAGGAGTCGGCGCTGGCCCGGATGGACATGCCGTTCACCCTCGCCGGCATCCGCGACAACCTCAAGGCCAACTTCGAGGGCCAAGGCTGGCACGACCTGTGCATGCGTTGCATCTCCTGCGGCACCTGCACGTATGTCTGCCCCAACTGCTACTGCTTCAGCGTCAACGACGAGCTGGTCGAGAGCCGGGGCGAGCGCTACCGGGTGTGGGACAACTGCTTCAATCCGCTCTACACCGAGGAGACCTCCGGCCACAACCCGCGGATGGCCAAGTCCAACCGCTTCCGCAACCGCTTCAGCCACAAGTTCTGGTACTACCCGGACAAATACGACAGCCTGCTGTGCTCCGGCTGCGGACGCTGCGTCTCTCATTGCCCCACGCGGATCGACATCCGTGAGGTGCTCCGGGTGATGGGCTCGCCGGCGCGCGGCCCGAGCGGCCGCTCCACGGACGCGGCCGTGCCTCAGACCGCGGAAGGGAAGGAGGCGTAGATGGCTGACAACGGCAAGACCCGTCTCACCTCCGCCGACGTCGTCGCCGGGCGCGAGCACCGCGCGGGCCGGCAAGCTCGGCGGCAACCCGTACCTGCCCGAAGTGGCCACGGTCGTCCGGATCATCCAGGAGACGCCCAACATCAAGACCTTCCGCATGCGCTTCGCCGATCCCCAGGTGCAGGAGAGCTTCACCTTCCTGCCCGGGCAGGTGGGGCAGTTCGGCGTCTTCGGCGTGGGCGAGGCGACCTTCGCCATCACCTCCAAACCGTCAGAGAAGGAGTTCATCCAGTTCTCGGTGATGAAGGCCGGCGAGGTCACCTCCGCCATCCACAACCTCTCCGAGGGCGACAAGGTGGGCATCCGCGCCCCCATGGGCTGCGGCTTCCCGGTGGAGGCGTGGAAGGGCAAGAAGATCCTCTACGTCATGGGCGGCATCGGCTCGGCGGCCCTCAAGGCCACCATCGAGTACACGCTGGAGCATCGCGCCGACTACGCGGGCATCTCCATCCTCTACGGCGCGACGGCGCCGGATAACTTCACCTACCAGTACGACATCGACGAGTGGCAGAAGCGCAGCGACATCGACCTCACGCTCACCATCGACCGCGAGTGCGACGGCTGGCAGTGCGACGTGGGCCTGGTGCCGCACGTGCTCGAGCGCATGAACCCGAATCCCGACAACACCATCGCCATCACCTGCGGTCCGCCGATCATGATCAAGTTCGCGCTGGCGAGCTTCAGGAAGCTGGGCTTCACGCGACGAGCAGACCTACACGACGCTGGAGAAACGCATGAAATGCGGCATCGGCATCTGCGGCCGCTGCAACGTCGGGCCGAAGTACGTCTGTGTGGACGGGCCGGTGTTCTCGCTGGCCGAGCTGGGGGAGCTGCCGGACGAGCTGTAGCGAGACGGCCGAACCAGACCTGAGGGGCGCGAAGCGCCCGACAAAACCTGGAAACGCTTTGGACAAGATCTTGTGTTGTTTCTTCTGGGGGCGCCGAAAGGCGCCCCCTCCCCATCTTGATCCGCCAACTCCGAGGTGCATCAATTATGATACACCTCGCCCATGAGCAGACGGCCCAGTACGGGTGGCCTCTCGGAATGCCGCTCGTCCGCAAGATCGAGCCCGGGTTGTGGGAGGTTCGGTCTGATTTGGCAAGCGGGATCCCGCGGGTGTTATTCACGGTCGAGGGTGGAACGTTAGTTCTGTTGCACGGATTCACAAAGAAATCGCAGAAGATGCCAGCGGTCGAGCTGAAGACGGCCCGGCAAAGGCTCGCTGGCCTGCGAGAGGAGTGATTGGGATGAAGAAAGCACGCATCGGAGGCGACTTCGACGACTTCTTGAGTGACGAGGGCCTTCTTGACGACGCGGAGGCAGTTGCCGCCAAGCGCGTGATCGCCTTCCAGATCTCGCAAGAAATGGAGCGGTGCAATCTCAGCAAGTCGGAGATGGCCCACCGGATGCGAACTAGCAGACCAGCCCTTGATCGTCTTCTTGACCCCACGAATCCGTCGGTTACGCTCTCTACTCTGGAGCGCGCAGCAACAGCGGTGGGCAAGCGACTCAAGATCGAACTCTCGGCTTAGCGGGGACTCACCTCTGCGGGAGTCGCGTGCGGATCCACGCAAAGACGGGGGCCATCTTGGTCGCCAGTCTCCAGCCGAAGCCGCATCTCGTCCGAACGCGCTTCCGCGAGAATCGGCCAAGCCCCATCCCTTCCACCATAACGCTTGACGTATAACGCTACACGTTATAGGATCACTGCGTGATCAAGTCGGTCGCCGACGCCGAGACCGAAAAGGTGTTCCGGCGGGAGTTCTCGCAGAGGCTAGCGGGCGACATCCAATCGATCGCATTGCGCAAGCTGCGAATGTTGAACAGCGCGCAGACGGTCAACGACCTTCGCAGTCCTCCTGCCAACCGGCTTGAGAAGTTGAGCTGACGGCGCGAAGGCCACTACAGCATCCGTATCAACGACCAATGGCGGGTATGTTTCGCGTGGCGCGACGGCGACGCATACGACGTCGAGATCGTCGACTACCACTGAAAGCATGGTGATCATGGCCACAAACAAACTCGCGCCGGTCCACCCGGGCGAAGTGCTCTTGGAGGAGTTCCTCAAACCGTTCGAGCTCAGCCAGAACCGGCTCGCGATCAGCATCGGCGTACCCCCGCGTCGCATCAACGAGATCGTTCTGGGCAAGCGTCGTGTGACGGCCGACACTGCGCTTCGGCTCGGGCGCTATTTCGACACTAAGCCGCAGTTCTGGCTTGGGCTCCAGGCGGACTACGATCTCGACGTGGCGGCGGACGCGCTCGGGGAACGCTTGGACCTTGAGGTCCGGACACGGGCCGTAGCGAACTAGCTCTCGTCTCTACCACGGTCCGAGAGGACTCGCGGCGCCTGCTTTGGGGTAGAACGCACGAAAGCGCTCTTGGTCAATCGCAGCTCCAGGCAGAATCGGCACGGTGGCGGTGACCCCCACTTATCAAAGCCTCGTGACTAAGGAAGAGAAACGGACATGGAGAAGAGCGGGTCGCAGGAAAGCAAGTCTCCTTCTCAGCTGATAGACGCGAGAATCGAGGAGTTAGGCGACTGGCGGGGCAATATGCTCAGCCGGCTCCGTGCCTTAGTCAAGGAAGCCGATCCGGAATTCGTCGAGGAGTGGAAGTGGAGAGGGGTTCCGGCGTGGTATCACGACGGATTGGTCTGCACAGGCGAGACATACAAGAACGTCGTGAAGATGACCTTCGCCAAAGGGGCGGCTCTGAAGGATCCTTCGGGCCTCTTCAACTCCAGTCTTGACGGGAACACGAGGCGTGCCATCGACTTCCACGAGGGCGAGAAGATAGACGAGGAGGCGTTGAAGATTCTCGTTCGCGCCGCCGTGGCTCTGAACAAGTCCACAGCCCAGAGCTAATCCACGGGATGGGGATAGGTCGCATGGCCGGCCTTTCGACGCCTAACAGGCGCATCTAGCGGGTGGCCGGAGGTCGATCAGTGCGACGACCGTCACTACGATCCACTACCTCGCCTCAAAAGCGGTAGGTACCGCGGCGGCTGCGGACCACGTGCGCGTGCTCCTGGCGATATTCGACGTGGCGGGCGTCGACCGGGAAGTCTTGCCTGGTGCCCTCGACACAGGCTTTCCCGACTACGAAGACGCCGCCTTGCACGAGGCGGCGTGCGCGGCTGGCGCGGCCGCCATAGTCACCCACAACGGCAAGGACTTCTCACGCTCGCTGCTTCCGGTATCCGATCCGCCAGAGCTGCTGGCGGCCGTGCGGGCTGGCTCAGAATGATCGGCGGCATTCCTGGCCAAGCGGATCAAGCAGGCTCCGAGCCTCGCAGGATAGACTGATCCTGTCATTCTGAAACGAGCTCTAGGCCGTGCCCGAGCGCGGCGTGAACCACGCGAAGGCTTTGGGCAAATCCTTGTCCTTTCTGGAGGCGCCGAAAGGCGCTACCGTTGTCTCTTCCGGCGCCGATGCCGTGTCCGGCGGAACCTGTGTTACATTCCGTCAATGAAGATCATCGACAGGCCCTTTTCTCTAGAGGAACTGGAACGCATGGCCGAGAGTGGGTTCGGGAACCTGGTCAAGGCTGTCGTGGACATCGAACGGGGCATTATGGCAGTCGACGGCGAGCTTCACGCCGACGAAGAGGCACTTCTCCTCGAGCACGGTTCCGAGCAGCGGCATCTGTGGGGGATCAACATCTACCCCGGCCTACCAAAGGGCGAACGGATCGAGTTTGATTCCATGATCAACATCCGACCTTCCCAGGGCAATCGCTCGCGGGGGGTCGATGATCCCGTCGTCCGGGACATCATCATCCGCGTGGTGGATGGGCTGATCGGTCCGTGAGTTGCCACCATCCAGAATTGGCTGCCGGCCGGTGGCAGTCCTTTTCGCTTTCCGAGCAATTGGCGAATGTGGGCAGCGAGGCGGAACGGGCGCTTAGCTGGGCTTCGAAGGGCAACCCCAAATACAGCACCATGGCCCTTGAGCGCGGGCTCGAACTGCTGGATCTGACTATTGCGGACCCCAAGCATCGCTGCCGTCTGAAGGAACTGACGCGGTTGCGCGAGGTCCTCTTGGACTATTTCGTGGGAGAGAACCGATACGGCTCCTCGGAGGAGACTTGGCGAAGTTACTTCGGCGCCTATGGCACGGCCGTGGCTCTCAAGAAGCAGGCGGCAGCTTTGTCAGCTGACTCGGCTCGCTGACCGTGGCGAGCCCCGGCGCGGCGCGCGGCCGCCGCGCCATAAACGCGGACCAGAATTTCGCCTGGTGTTTGAGCGGGTCGCCCGCGCCCCCTCTGTTACCATGAACGCGTCGTTTCCACGAGGAGGGACCCATCATGCCGCTCAGCTACAAAGTCTTTCTGCACAGCCATTCCGGCTTCAACAGCACCTCCACCCTGTTCTACGGGGAGAAGGATGCCGTCCTCATCGACGCGTGCCAGCTCCTGAGCGACGCCCATCGGCTGGCCGCCGAGCTGCTGCTCACGGGTAAGAATCTCACCCATATCTACGTCTCGCATTTCCACCCCGACCATCACTTCGGCCTGGGAGTGTTGCAGTACGCGTACCCCAACGCCCGGATCGTCGCCTTGCCCAGCGTGGTCAAGGACATCGTCTTCACCACCAACGACAAGATCTTCATGTGGGGCGGCTTCTTCGGCAAGAACGAGCCCGATAAGGTGGTCTTCCCCATGCCGCTCGTCGATGCCCGCCTCGAGCTGGAAGGCCACGAGCTGCAGTTCTCCGACAATTGGGAGGGAGACAGCGCGAACAACAGCGTGGTATGGGTGCCTTCGTTGGGCGTCGCCTGTGCCACCGACGTCGCCTTCATCGACTGCCATCTGTGGACCGCCGAAAGCGACGCCACCCGGCGCGTGAAGTGGAGGGAATCCATCCGCAAGCTGGGCGATTTCGGCGCCCGAGTCGTCGTCCCCGGCCACTGCAGCCCCGAGACTTTGCACCTGGAAGGCACGGGGTGCATCGACTTCTCGCTCAAGTACCTCGATGTGTACGAGGACGTGCTCTCCAAAGCCAAGACCGGTGAAGAACTGGTAGCGGGCATGGAGCGGCACTATCCGGGGATGAAGGCCGAAGACTTCGGCGTGCAGTGGCAGGCCCGACTGCTGTTTCCCAGGAGTTGCCCCGATTGGTTCGCCAAGCTGCCGGGCAAGCCTGGAGAGATCTTCCTCGACCCGAGCGGAAAATACATCGGCGAGCCTCCAAGGGAGTAAGGTGCGGGACTGGCCAGGCGCCCTCGACCTCGAGCCCGACCTCGCCCCGGGGTGCGCCGCCACGAGAGGGTCGAATTCCGGCTTTGGTGCCATCTGTCGCTGCGAGACCGGGTGGGGTCGCCAGATGCCGGAGCTTCGCGCGGGTGGCGCGGCGTTGGGCTCTCCGCCCGGGCAGCCGAGTGACGCGGGTCTTGCCGGCGGAGATGATCGTGGGCATGTTCTCCGACCGCATCGGCCGGGGGCGTGCGATCGCCGTGGCCTGCCTGCTCGATGCTCTCGCCGCCTTCCTGCTCACCTTCTGGCCCAGCCTGCCCGTGTTGGTCATCGCCTCGGCGATCTTCGGCGTGAGCGCCTTCGGCATACCGGGCTTGGTGGGGGCGGCCTGTGGGGATGAGTTTGGAGCTATGCTTGCCACTGCGTCGCTCGGTTTCGTGACGATCTTCATCGGCGTGGGCCAGGGCGTAGGCCCGTACGTGGGTGGGAGGATGGAGGACGCCTTTTCCTCTCTGGGACCGTCCTACCTGCTCTCTGCCGGACTGTTCGTCGCGGCGGCCTTGTCGGCGTTGTTCCTTCGCCGAGGGAGCCCGGCGCAAAGCGTCGCCGAATGCGATTGACTCCGTCACGCAAGTGGTCTAGGGTACGGGCCACCCGGAGCAGACCCGGCGGTCGGCTGGGCGCCGGTCTGGGTGGGCCCGGCGGTTCGAGGGTTGACTCCCGTTTTTGGTTAGTGTACGCTAACTAGCAATCGCACGAAGGGAGACCTGATGGCTAGTCTCAGAGATAATGTCAGTTCGACGATGTACGCAGCGATCTCGGCCACCATGAACAAGCCGGTGGCGGAGTTGAGCGACAGCACCGAGATCATTGCCGATTTGGGCGCGAAGTCGGTCAACTTCGTCAGGATCATCAGCGCTCTCGAGGACGAGTTCGAGCTCGAGATCCCATTCATGGAGTTTCGTCGCAAGAAGACCATCGGCGAAGCGATCGACTACATTGTCCAGTTGCACGAATCCTAACTCTGGCCGACGAAAGGCACATAAGGGGAACGCTCATGACTGACGATGGACGGATCAAGATCAGAGAGAAGTTCGGAGACGAGGAGATCGAGGTCATTTACAGACCTTCGCCACCGCCGGTGGATCCGATGAACCAGAACCTGGACGGGCTGGGCTTCCACCCGCCACTGAACCAGCGCACCTACATTGAAGACGGCATCCGCGTCGACCAAGATGTCCCGGTGAAACTGCGCGACGGCGTCACTATCTATGTCGATATCTACCGCCCCGACGGCCCGGAGGGATTGACCAACCTTCCCACCATCCTCGCGTGGTGCTTCTTCGGCAAACGCCCGGGTGACAGCCCCAAGACCTGGCAGGCCTTCGGCGTGCCCCCGGACACCGTCTCGCGCATGGCCCGCTTCGAAGGCCCGGACCCAGCCTATTGGTGCCGCCAGGGCTATGCTGTCGTAAACGCGGACTCTCGCGGCGCGGGCCACTCGGAGGGCAATCTTGTGGTCTGGGGTGAGCAAGACGGGCGGGATGGAGCGGATACGATAGACTGGATCGGCAGCCAGGTCTGGTCCAACGGCAAGGTGGGCATGTTCGGCAACTCGGGGCTGGCCATGTGCCAGTGGTGGATCGCGGCGGAGCAGCCCTCGCATCTGGCCTGCATCGCGCCTTGGGAAGGCACGGCCGACCTCTATCGCGAGTTCTTGACCGAGAACGGCATTCCCTGTCCGGGCTTCGTCAATTTCGTCATGGGCAACCAGAGCGGGCCCGCCTACATCGAGGACTTCGTCGAGATGCTGGCGAAGCACCCGGAGTGGAACGCCTATTGGGAGTCTAAGATCCCCCGTTTTGAGAAGATCCGCATCCCGGCTTACGTGACAGGGAGCTGGAGCCATCTGCATCTGCGCGGCGCCGTGACCGGCTTCCGCAAGATCCGTTCCCCGAAGAAATGGCTGCGCATCCACCGCGACTTCGAATGGCCGGACACCTACGCCTGGTGGAACCAGGAAGACCTCAAGCGTTTCTTCGACCGCTATCTGAAAGGGGTGCGCAACGGGTGGGAGCTCACTCCGCGGGTGCGCCTGGAGATCATGGACGCCTATGAGTACGACCTCCAGGTGAATCGCCCCGAGAAGGAGTTTCCTCTGGCCCGCACCGTATATGAGAAGCTCTACCTGGACGCCAGCCGGGGGGCTCTAACAGCCGAGCCGGTCGCCACCGTCGCCAAAGCCGCCTACGATGCAAACGAAGGACTCACTACCTTCGACATCACGTTCCAGGAGGACATCGAGCTCACCGGCTTCATGAAGGCCCATCTGTGGGTGGAGGCCGAGGGCCACGACGAGATGGACCTGTTCCTTACCGTGATGAAGCTTGATGAGAACGGAGAATGGCTGCCCACCATCGTGTTGGGCGAACCTCACCCCGGTGCCTGGGGCAGGCTGCGTGTATCCCACCGGCAACTCGACCCCGACCAGTCCACCGACTACCAACCGGTGCAGTCGCACCGCGTATCCGAGAAGTTGAGGCCCGGCGAGGTCGTCCTCGTTGAAGTTCCCTTCTATCCCCTGGGCAGGATCTGGCACAAGGGCCAGCAGCTACGCCTCCAGATCGCCGGCCACTACATCCGCGAGGGCTGGTTCGAGCCGTTCTCCTGGGACACGGACAACAAGGGCAATCACGTGGTCCACACCGGCGGCCAGTACGACTCGTATCTGCAGATCCCGACCGTTCCGCCCAAGTATCGGGCCGGGGACTACATCTACCGGTAGGCGCGGGAAGCTTCGAATATGCCGGGCCAAGCCGCCTGGGAGACGGCTTGGCCCGAAAAGCGCGTGAGGGCTGCCAGACTTTGGCCGGCCGGTCCTAGTGTCATGGGGGGAGGAGTCGCGAATGGCCATGCTCCTAGGGGTAGGAGCCGATATTATACGGGTGGAACGGATCCGCTCCTGCCTCGACTCAGAGCCCTTCATGAAAGCGACCTTCACCGAAACTGAGATACACCTGGCGAGATCACGGCCTGACCCGGGCGCCTACTACGCCAAGCTGTTCGCCGGCAAGGAGGCGGTCTTCAAGTGCTTCGGGATGCCGGCGGACTCTCTCGAGTCCTGGCTGGACATCGAGATCGTCGACGGTGAGCACGGCCAGCCGGAGGTGGGCATCCGCGGCTCCCTGGCCACAGTGGCGGAATCCCGCCGCGTGAAGCGGGTGCTTCTGTCACTCTCGTACGATACTGAATACGCAATGGCGGTCGCCGCCTTGACCGAGGGGGTCGATGATGACGGGTGATTTCATGGCTATGCTCGAGAAAAGGGCCCGTGCCAACGTCCAAAAGGTCGTCTTGCCGGAGTCCGAGGAAGAGAACATCCTGAAGGCTGCTCGCCTGGCCGTGGATGATGGGCTGGCGCTGCCCATCCTTCTGGGCGACCCGGAGCAGCTCGCGGCTCGAGCGGCGGAGTTCGGTCTCACCCTCGACGGGATGGAGATCATCAATCTGGGGGACCCCGTTGCGCTGGCCGAGCTTGCCGAGCAGTGCACGGCTTTGCATCCTGAGATCTCCGCAAAGGGGGCGGAGCGGAAGATGCGCACCCCGCTGAACGCAGCGGCGATGCTGGTCGCCGCCGGCCGGGCCGATGCGTTGGTCGTGGGGTTGCAGCACGCCACTCAGGACGTGATCCTCGCGAGCATGACCTTCATCGGCATGGAAGAGGGCATCTCGGTGCCGTCGAGCCTGTTCCTCATGCGGGTCCCCGGCTACGAGGGCCCAGAGGGCGAGCTCATCGTCTTCGCCGATTGCGCGGTGGCGGTGGCTCCGGATGCGGCCGAGCTTGCCGACATCGCCATAGCCACGGCCCATACTGTGCGGGCCTTGCTGGGCTGGGAGCCCCGGGTAGCGATGCTTTCCTTCTCTACCAAAGGCAGCGGAGACCACGAGTCGGTGGATCGAGTGCTCGAAGCCCTCAAGATGGTCCGGGAGCGCGAACCCGACCTGGTCATCGACGGGGAGCTACAGGTGGACGCGGCCATCGTCCCGGCGGTGGCGGCGCGCAAGGTCCCTGAGGGCAGTGCTGTGGCCGGCCGCGCGAACGTCCTCATCTTTCCCGACCTCAACTCCGGCAACATCGCCTACAAATGCGTGCAGCGGTTCGCCAAGGCCGATGCCTTCGGTCCGCTCCTGCAGGGGTTCGCCAAGACGGCGAGCGATCTCTCCCGAGGCTCGTCGGTGGCCGACATCCTGGGCGCGGTTACCATGGCCGCCGCTCGCGCTCAAGGCCTGAAAGCTGAGGCTGGTGGGAGAGAAAAAGGGAAGTGAAAGTCCTTGTTCTGAACTGCGGCAGCTCCTCCATCAAGTATCAGCTCAATGACGCCGCCGCGCGCGTGGTGCTGGCGCGGGGCATCGTCAGCCGCATCGGCGAGAAGAGCGGGCGGATGGACTTCGAAGCCAGGGGGGCGTCGTCCAGCCGAGAGGTGGTCGTGCCGGACCATGGGCGCGGACTCGAGCTCATCCTGGAGGCGCTGGTGGGCCCGGGGACCGGAGTACTGACGGACGTTTCGGAGGTCTCTGCGGTGGGTCACCGCGTCGTGCATGGCGGTAGCTTCTTCAGCAGCCCGGCTCTCATCACTTCAGACGTCATCGACAAGATCCAAGAGTGTGTGCCATTGGCCCCCTTGCACAATCCGCCCATCCTGGTGGGGATCCGCGAGGCCATGCGGATACTGCCCGAACACCCCCCAGGTCGCGGTCTTCGACACGGCCTTCCACGCCAACATGCCGCCCCGGGCCTACACGTACGCCCTGCCAGTTGCGTACCGGGGCGAATACGGCGTGCGTCGCTACGGCTTTCACGGCAGCTCCTTCGAATACGTGAGCCGTCGGGCGGAGGTCTTGCTCGGCCGGCCTCTGCTCCGAGATGAAGATGATCATCGCCCATCTCGGCAACGGCGCCAGCATCACTGCCGTCGACGGCGGGCACTCCGTCGACACCAGCATGGGCATGACCCCGCTCGAAGGACTGGTAATGGGCACGCGCTCGGGCGATGTCGACCCTGGCATCGTGCTTTACATGATGCAGCAACTCGGCTTCTCGGCGAGCGACGTGGACCGGGTCCTCAACCGGGAGAGCGGCCTCCGTGGCCTTTCCGGGGTGAGCAACGACATGCGCGACGTGCTGCGCGGCGCCGCGGCCGGCGATGAGCACTGCCGGCTTGCTCTGGACGTCTACGGTTACCGTCTGAAGAAATACATCGGGGCCTTCGCCGCCGCCATGGGAGGGCTCGACGCTCTGATCTTCACGGCCGGCGTCGGAGAGAACGGGGCGCAGATCCGGGCCGCGGCCTGCGAGGCTTTGTCGTTTCTGGGCATCGAGATCGACATCGCCGCCAATACCGCGGTGATCGGGGTGGAGGGCGATATAGGCGCCCCTGGCTCGAAAGTGCGTGTGCTGGTCGTGCCCACGGACGAAGAGCAATTGATCGCCGAGGAGACGATGGCAGTCGTGGTCGCGCAGGTCCCGGAGACTTCCGGCGGATGACGGCCAGGGACAGGGGTTCGATAGCGGATCCAGGGGGTCGGTGGTGAATCGAAAAGTGATCGGCGCGCAGAATGTGAGCCGCATGTGCATCGTCTGCGGCGTCGAGAACGCGGCTGGTCTCAAGGGCCGTTTCTACGAGCTCGAAGGCGACGAGCTGCTCGGCATCTTCACTCCCCAGGTGGAACACCAGGGCTATCCCGGCCGGTTGCATGGCGGCGTAGCCTCGATGGTGCTGGACGAGACAATGGGAAGAGCCGTTAACCTCGAGGACCGGGACGCCTGGGGAGTCACGTTACAGCTCTCGGTGAAGTACCGGAAACCTGTACCGCTGGACCAGGACATCCGCGTCATTGCCCGCATCACTAAAGATTCGGGTCGGATGTTCGAAGGGAACCGGGGAGATCGTCCTCGAAGACGGCACCGTTGCCGTTGAAGCTCACGGCAAGTACCTCCGACTGCCCATCGACCGCATCGTCGAAGGCGGCTTCAGCTCCGACTGGTTCGCGGACGCGCGGGAAGCGCCCGACGAGGTGGAGCTGTAATGACCCGCTGCGCGTGGGCGGGGGACGAACCCTTGTATGTCGATTACCACGACACCGAGTGGGGCGTGCCGGTCCACGACGACCGCCTGCTCTTCGAGTTCCTTGTGCTGGAAGGAGCGCAGGCCGGCTTGAGTTGGCTGACGATCCTGCGCAAACGCGAGGGTTACAGGAAGGCCTTCGCTGGGTTCGAGCCGGAGCGGGTCGCCGCGTTCGGTGCGCACGATGTCGAACGTCTGCTCGCGGATCCGGGCATCATCCGTAACCGGCTCAAGGTGGAGTCGGCGGTATCCAACGCTCGCGCCCTGCTCTTAGTGCAAGAGGAGTTCGGCAGCTTCGATGCATACAGCTGGCAGTTCGTGGGAGGCCGGACCATCCACAACGAATGGCGGACGATGGAGCAGATCCCCGCGAAGACGCCTGAGGCCGAGGCCATGAGCCGGGATCTCAAGCGGCGGGGCTTCCGCTTCGTGGGGCCCACGATCTGCTACGCGCACATGCAGGCGACAGGCATGGTGAACGACCATACCGTCGATTGCTTCCGGTGGGCGGAACTGAAAGGAGAAGCCGGTAGCCGGTAGCCGAGCCGCCCGGAGGCGGGCGACCCGAAGTCGGTGGTTCGAGGCCGCCGACCAAGAGGCAGGCGACCGGCAGCCGACCGACCGGGCTGGGGCGCGTCGGAGCCGAACGATGACGACAGCGGAAAGGGGCGTCGATGACCAAGACGGCTGAAGAGCTCTACCAGGAACGTATGCGCCGACTCCAGACGGCCGTGCACCTGGGCACGCCGGACCGGGTTCCGCTCTCCCTTGTCATGGACGCGTTCGCTGCTCGCGTCACGGGCGTGAAGCTGTCCGATTTCGTGAACGACATGGATGTAGCCGGCTAGGCCATGCTGGACGCGATGGAGCTGCTGGGCGACGTCGACTCCATCCAATTTGCCACTTATCAGCCGGCCGTTTTGGGAGTGCAAGCCGCCCTGGGCGCGATCATGGTCGAGAAGCGAGAGCAAGCGCGTCAACTTGTGCGCGCTGTCGGACCCACGGGCTACTGGGTGGGAGGCTGGCGTACGGCGCCGGAATTCCTTGCTCCTAAATTCTGGGACCGCTTCGTCTGGCCGTATCTAAAGGAACTCGTGGAGATCGTTGCCGAAGAAGGGGGCACGCCGGATGAGGTCCATGCCTACTTCAAGCGGCTTATCAACGAGGTCGGCGCCGGCGCCCTCCTCGCCCAGGGCTGCGCCATCCCGCCCGACGCCAAGCTCGAGAATGTCCGCTCCATGGTCGACGCGGTGCAGTGATCGTGCCGGAAGTGCCGCTGAGCAGATGCCCACCAAGGAGACAACGCCAATGAACCGCGCATTTGATAACGTCGCCCCTTACGGTTCGTTTCAAAATGAAGCTTTGGCAGCCGACTCAGCGCCACCAGCTACGCGGCCGACCGGTCATCGACGGCAGCCGACCGACCATCGCCGAACGTGCCGCTTCCGGGCGCGTCGTTCGTATGGCTCCGTCAGATGACCATCACGACCGAGTGAGCACGGCTTTGCCGCGCACCCGGCGCTCGCGCAACGCGTCGAGGACCTCGAGCGTGTCCTTCCAATTGCGTACCAGGCCTAGCAGCGGCTTGACCCGACCGTCGGCCACCAAGTCCACCAGAACAGCCAGGTCCTCCCCGCGGGTCTCCTCCGGATAACCATGGAAGAGCGGGACGACCTTGCAGGAGGGTCCTCGCGGGAAATCCAGCAGCCCCAACGGCGCCGATCCGCCCAGCGTGCCGTAGGTGACCGCCGTGCCTCCCGGATTCAGATGATGCACCGAGTCGGCGAGCACCTGGCCGCCGATCCCGTCGAGGATCAGGTCGAACTTGCCCAGCCCACGTCATCGAGCGAGGTGGCTACTTTGTGTGCGCCATATGCTCGGGCTTCCGCCTCCCTCTCCGGCCCTACCACCAGAGCCGTGACGTGCGCGCCGGCCGCCGCGGCGAGCTGCATCGCGAACTGGCCCACCCCGCCGGTTGCGCCGGTCACGAGCACCCGCTTGCCCAGGAGTGACTCGCCCAGGCGGATGGCCCGCACCGCCGTGATCCCGGCGATGGGCAATGAGGCTGCCTCCTCGAAAGACACGTTCTCCGGCAAGGCGACCGCAAGATGTGACGGCACCGCCACCCGTTCCGCCCAGCATTCCCAATCCACCACGCCAACCACACGGGTTCCGACAGCCGGCCCGGTGCCGTCTTCCGCGCCACGGACGACGACGCCTGCCAGATCTTGACCCGGCCTCCAGCCGTCCGGCCGCATCTTCAGAAGGAACAGCTCGCCGCGATTGATCGAGTACGCCCGCACCTCCACCAGCAGTTCGTTCGCCGCCGGCTTGGGTTCGGGCAGGTCGTCGGCAAGGCGCAACCCGCCGGGCACTGCAGGGTCGGTGATGTATCCCTTCATCGGTCCTCCCTTTCTTGGTATCAGCTATAGGATGTCGTCGGGTCGGTCACGAACTCCTCGAGTCCATCCAGGATGGCGAAGTTCTCGATCCAGCTAAGTCCCATCAGGCTCCTTGCTCAGAGACGTGGTCCATCATACCGCCCGGCCGAGCGACCTTCATCCGTGCGAGCCGTGGCTCAGGCTCAAGCTTGACGGTGTTCCCCTTCCCAGCTATGAGTTAATCAATGCTGACTAATTCTTGTGTTGTTCCCTTAATGCACCGAGAACTTGGAATGGAGTGTGAGGCCATGTCTGCGAGCGAGACCGCGGGAGTCAACGCGGGAAACGAGCACATGAACGTTATTGACGACGACGATCTGCCTATTATTGTCCTGCCCGGGCCGACGACTTCCGGCGGCATGCCGCTACTGGACGCGCTCCGCACTCGTAGGTCCTCGAGGAAGTTCGGCACGACGGACGTGCCACTCCAAGAGCTTGCCAACCTGCTGTGGGCGGCATTCGGTCTGAGCCGGCCCGACCAGGGGCGCGGGATCCAAGCGCCTGGCAGCCACACCGCCCCGGTGGCGCACAACTGGCAGGAGATCGACATCTATGTCGCCATCCGCGACGGGCTTTATCTGTACGAGCCAGAACCGCACCTTCTCCGACCAGTCCTCGCGGCCGACATCAGGCCTTTCACCGCTCACGCGGTTCAACCCTTCGTGCTGGACGCTCCCCTCGACCTCATCTATGTGGCCGACCTGGCTCGAATGGAGGACGCCTCTGAGTGGGACAAGAGCGTCTTTCCGTGGGCCGACACCTCGTTCATTTCCGAGAACGTCTATCTGTACTGCGCGAGTGCCGGCCTAGCGACGATAGTGCGCGCCCTATTCGATCGTCCGGGGCTTTCGCGGGCCATGCGGCTGAGGCCGACCCAGTTGGTGACCTTCTCCCAACCGATCGGGTACGCAGGCTAGTGTGGCAGCGCGTGGCATTTCGCCGACCTCGGAGGCGGAGAAGCCGGTGGTCACTTCATTTCACCCGAGGTATCTCCATGTGCCCCAGAAGCTCAAGCGCCCGGCTGAGCAACCGGCAAAGACGCGGACCCGGCATGTGCGCTCATGATGCCGCGTGCGCGGGGCTCACCTGACAGTCTGGGCTGGTATCTGCCTTGGCCTCTACTCGTCTAGCGCCGGAGGAGTCTCCGGCTTGCGCGTCGCCACTTCCTGGATCAGTTCCTCATATGGGGCGATTCGGGAGTCGATATCGACCTCTCCACTCATGGCTGCCAGCGCGGCCAACCATAGCCACAGATGAAGTCTCACCGTGTCTGCCCTGGTGATTCGCTCATCCCAGGATGCTCTCATGCTGGCGGCGTGGTGCGCCCCGATCAAGCTGTAGCACAAAAGGTCGAGAGAAATAGGAGGAGGGGGAGACCCAGGCGGCCTGACGCTTTCAAATTCTATCTTGATCCGGGCGACGACGTCTTCCCACGCCTGCTCCGAGAGTCTGTGCTTTTCAGCCTCGCTCAGCGAATGGTCGGAATCGATCTGCGCCAAGACCTGCGAGCCGAATTCGTTAGCTCGATGGTCGGCCAAGAGACGCCACAATAGCCTCTCACCCAGGTCCTCGGTCTCGGTCAACTTGGGTTCCACAAAGGCAAGGTTCCACGAAAGGAACGTCTCGAAGGACTCCACGAATAGTTGCAGCTTGCTCGGAAAGTGGCTGTAGAAGACCTGCGAGGTAATACCGAGCCTCCGGATTATCGTCGCGATGTGGGTCTCCTTGTACCCCTTGGCGGCGAACTCTTCGGTGGCGACCCGCAGTATGGCTCGGCGCATCCGCTCGTTTTCCTGACCGGCGAGATCCACGTCGTTCGTGCTTGCCCTGGCCAAGTCCGGCGCCAACTCGGCCTTGATCTCCGCCAGGGAGCGGCCGGCCTTCTTGAGTTTCGCAGTCCGCTTCAGAAGCCGCACATGGTCTTCTGTGTACAGGGAGCGGCCGGCCGCAGTCTTTTGGGGTGCGGGGAGCAGACCTTCTCGGACGTAGAAGTGGACGGTGCTGCGAGAGACTCCCGTCTCCTTCTCAAGCGTGGATATTGTCAGCGCTTCGGCGATGGTCGTTCCCTCCGCGGGTCTCGGATTCTTCCGGGCTGGCCCCGCACATCATGGTCTGCAGAAGGGCAGCCTGCTTGACCAGTCTGCGGGTTGTTCCAGCTCGAGATCAGCCGCTCTTCACAACTTACTATAACAACAAAGGTCGTTGACAAGAATGGTCACAGTCTTATAGCATGGCCGATACTGTCCCCGCCCACCGCCGGGGCCTAGAGCTGTCCGCAAGGGGGAATCAGTGGTCAAGTGGATCCAGCTGCTTGTGACCGGCGTCACCCTGGGCAGCATCTACTCGCTGATCGCTCTCGGCTACGTCACCATCTACCGGACTTCTCGCATCGTGAACATGTCCCAGGGCGCGTTCGTCATGTTCGGAGCTTTCTTCACCTATTCGTTCTTGAGCGAGATCGGTCTTCCCTATTGGCTGTCCGCGATCTTCGGCATCGTTGTCGTCGTGATAATCGCGGTGGTGATGTACCTGCTGGTGCTCCGACCTCTCATCAAGATCTCCCTGGTATCGATCATCCTCGCCACCATGGCGCTGAGCATACTGTTCGAGAACGTCTCGCTCCTCCGCTGGGGGGGGTTACGGGAAGAGCGTCCCGGCCTTCACGGGTGACAAGGCGCTCTTCTTCGGGAAGGTCGCGGTCTTTCCCCAGAGCCTGTGGGTGATCGGTCTGATGGTCCTGGTACTCGTCGGCTTGTATGCGCTGACCAATCGCACCCGGGTCGGCAAGCAGATGACCGCCACTGCCAACGATCCAGGAGCGGCGAGCCTCTCCGGGGTGAGTACCGGGCGGATGATCATTCTGGCGTTTGCCATCTCGGCGGCGATCGGAGCCCTTGGGGGTATCGCCATTACCCCCATCAACTCGACCAACTACCTGTCGGGGGGTATCTACGCCTTGAGCGGTTTCGTGGCCGCCATCCTGGGCGGTTGGGGATCGAGTTCCGGGGCGGTCGTGGGCGGTCTCGCGCTCGGCATCATCGAGTCACTCGTCACCGGTGTCCTGCCGACCGGCTACCAGGATGCGGTCGCCTACGCCCTCCTTATCCTCCTCCTTTACTTCAGGCCCAGCGGTCTGCTCGGCGTTCCCTCGAGCGAAGGGGAGGCGTGATGGGGCCATCACGAGCGGCCGCCGCCCCATCCCGTCGCATGTCCTGGAGTCGGAACAGAGGCCTCTTTTTCAAGGCGCTCCTAGTCGTCATCCTGCTTGTCTGGCCGCTTCTCTACCAAAGCGCCTACACCATGCGGATCATGACCACGGGCGGCCTGTGGGCGATCATCACGATTGCAGTGGTCGTCATCCTGGGACAGGCCGGCCAACTCTCGTTCGGGCACTCGGCCTTCTACGGGATAGGTGCCTACACGGCCGCGTTGCTCGTCATCAAGGTCTCGTTGCCCTCGTTCCCGGCCCTTATCGTCGGGGCGCTCGTCCCGGGCGTTATCGCCCTAATCGTGGGCAGGCCGGTGCTCAAACTTCGTTACTTCTACCTGGCCCTGGCCACGATAGGCCTGGGGCAGATCTTCCTGGTCCTGGTGACTCAGCTCCGCACGATCACCGGCTCGACTACAGGACTGGCTCCGATCCCGACCCTCTCCATCTTCGGCTTCAACTTCAACAGCAACCTGCGTCAGTACTATCTCATCTGGGTCGTGGCGGTCGTCGTCATCCTATTCATCGACCGTGCCGTCAAGTACCGCGTGGGACGGGCGCTCCGTGGCTTGGCGACCAGCGAGATCGCCTCCTCGACCCTCGGCGTGCGGACCGCCAACTGGAAACTCCTCGCGTTCGTCACTAGCGCGGTCATCTGCGGGTTGGCCGGTGGTCTCTTCGCCTTCGTCAGCATGGCGATCACTCCGAACTCCTTCACCTTCACGGCCGCGATCCTCCCCATCGTCATGATGCTCATCGGAGGCGGGTCGGTATGGGGCGCGGTTATCGGAGCGATCCTGATGACCTGGGTCATCAACGGGTTCACAGCCGTTGAGCAGTACAGCGGGGTGATCTACTCGGTCATCATGATCCTGCTCCTCATCTTCCTTCCCGCGGGGCTTGCCCTCCAGCCCCACCAACGCGCCCGGCTCAAGGCCTTCTTCCAGCGGCAGAGGTTGCAGGAGCCCGCAGAGTGTCTCGTGGCCGCCGAGGAGGACCGGCCGAGCGGACAGTGCGAGACCTCCATCGGACTCCCCCTGGCGAACGCTCCCGGCATCGGTGCGCCGGTTTCCCTGGATACCACCCCAGCCGGAGCAGTGTCATCCCTTGCCCTTGCCTCGGCCAGCGGCCCGGCCAGCCGTCCGTCCCTCGACGGGGCTGCCGGGACTCCTTTGCTCGAGGTCGAGGCCCTGTCTGTCCACTTCGGCGGCCTGAAAGCGGTTGATGAGGTGTCGCTGCAGGTGGGCGAAGGCGAGATCGTGGCCCTCATCGGACCCAACGGAGCAGGCAAGACGACGCTGTTCAACGCCATCAGCCGCCTGCAGAAACTGGCCGGCGGTGAGGTTCGCTTCATGGGCGAGGACGTGACCAAGATGTCCACGGCCGACACGGCCCGTCTGGGCATGGCCCGTACCTTCCAGAACCTGCGCATCTACGTGAACATGACCGTCCTCGAGAACGTTCTGGTCGGCTGTCACAAACACGAGCACTCGGGTCTGTGGGCCGGCGGCCTGGGGTTCCCCCATCAGCGCAGGGAAGAAAAGCGATCCCGTGAACGCGCCACGCAGGCTCTCGCTGCGGTGGGGCTGGAAGACAAGGCGTATCTGCCCGCCGCCAGCCTTCCCTACGGATCGCAGCGGCTGGTCGAGATAGCGCGGGCACTCGCCTCCGAGCCCCGGCTTCTCCTGTTGGACGAACCGGCTGCCGGCATGAACGCGTCGGAACGAGCGGACCTGGTCCGGCGGATCCGGAGCATCCGCGATTCGGGGATCACCGTGCTCCTTGTCGAGCACGATATAGAGCTGGTCATGGGCATCTCGGAGCGGGTCTATGTCCTAGACTACGGGCGGCGCATCGCCGAAGGGCGACCCGAGACGGTTCAGAACGACCCTGCGGTCATCGAAGCCTATCTTGGACCCAGGCAGGAACACGGGCGTGACCTCTGCCAGACCCGGGACCTCACCACCGGCGCCTGCCCGGAACCCGAGGATCTCCTGGTCGTGGAAAACCTTACCACTTCTTACGGCTCTATCGAGGCGCTGCACGGCGTCTCGTTCAGTGTTCCCAAGGGCGAGGTCGTCGCGGTGCTTGGCGCCAACGGTGCCGGCAAGAGCACGCTTCTGCACACCATCTCCGGCCTGCTTCGGCCCAAGGCCGGTTCGGTCGTCTACGAGGCCAGGGATATCACCCACCTTGCCCCGGAGAAGATCACTGCCCGGGGACTGTGCCAAGTGCCCGAGGGACGCCGGTTGTTCCGCGAGCTGTCGGTACAGGACAACCTGGTGGTCGGAAGTTCGGGGCGGAAGGACTGGAAGGGCTCGCTCGGGGACGACATCGCCTACGTCTATGAGCTCTTCCCGTTACTGGGCGGGCGCCGCAAGCAGCCGGCCGGTACGCTGTCCGGAGGCGAGCAGCAGATGCTCGCCATCGGGCGCGCGCTTATCGGCAAACCGCAGTTGCTGCTTCTTGATGAGCCTTCCATGGGACTTGCTCCGCTCATGGTGGAACGGATCTACGCCGCGTTGGCCAAGCTCAACAAAGAAGGTCTCACCATGCTGATGGTGGAGCAGAGCGCGGAGATGGCCCTCGCGCTCGCCCATCGCGGCGTCGTCCTGCAGACGGGCTCGGTGGTCGCGGCTGGTCTGGCGGACGTACTCAAATCGGATGATCGCGTGCGGGCGAGCTATTTGGGGGCGGCCCGGGGCTGACACACGCTTTCAGGTAAGCAGGACTGACAGGGTTCCAAATGCATCCACGCAGAAAGAGAGGGAAGAGCAGATGAGGAAGCGTTACCTGTTCGTCGGTGTCCTTGTGCTCCTGTTGGCGGTCGCCCTTGTGGCGGTCGCTTGCGGCGGCACGACTACAACGACCACCGGCACACCGAGCACGGAGACCACAGCGGCTCCGAGCACGACGACGAGCGCTGCCGCTGCGAGCACGACGACGAGCGCTGCCCCTGCGGGCACGACGACAACGGCGGCGGCAGGGCCGGCGACGGGACAGCCGATCAAGATCGGGTTCTCCAACAGCCTGACCGGCCCGTCCGCGGCACCGGGGGCGTCGATCGAAAAGGGCGTCAAGCTGCAGATCGACTATGTGAACGCCAACGGGGGTATAGATGGCCGTCCGCTGCAGCTCATCGAGTACGACGACAAGTCGGACGTGCCCACGGCGATCGCCAATATCAACAAGTTGATCCAGCAGGACCAGGTCTTCGCGACCATCGGTCCGTTCGCGCAGTTTATGCAGGAACCAGCTCGGCAGATCGCCGAGCAAACCCAGACCCCTATGGTCGGTGATGGGCCGGCCACGCTGGCCCAGCTCGCGGGCAAGCAGTATCAGTGGAGCGTCATGACGGCCGCGGCCCCACCGCCTCAGGCGGATGCCGTCGACAAGATAATCAAGGCCAATGGGTGGAAGAACGTCCTGGGGCTCGCCGACGTTCTTACCATCGATCAGGAGACCCTCAGCTTGGTCGTCAAGGCTGCTTCCACCGGTGGCTACACCTTCACCAAGATGGCGGATACCTTCGATCTGACCACGACCGACTTCCAGCCGATCCTCAACAAGATAATGGACCAGTACAACAAGCTGAAGCCGGACGCCATCGTCCTGTACGTAAACCCGCTCGGGTTCCCACCGCTCTACAAGGGTCTGCGCGGGCTGAAGGTGACTGTGCCGATCCTGGCCGGCACGGCCTGCGCTCACCCGGCCATCTTCTCGATGGGCCCCCAGGCGGTCGAGGGTGCGTTGGTCATGGACTCCGGTGGCAACGTCAACCCACAGGCGCTGCCGGATAGCTGGCCGACCAAGCCCCTGCAACTCGACTTCGCCCAGCGCTACCAGGCCCAGTACAAGTCGCCTCCAGACTTCTTCGCTGCCGACGGAGCCGACATGGTCACCGTCCTGGTCGCTGCCATGAAACAGGCTGGTGCCGTGGACAAGACCAAAGTGCAGCAAGCCCTCATCAACCTCAAGGACCTTCCGACCCTCGAGGGCCTCATGAACTTCACGCCGGATGCCACCTCGGAGGGGATACACGGGCAAATGGTCGAGTGGGTAGTGAAGAACGGACAGTTCCAGTTGGTGAATACCATCAACTAGACGGATTCCTTAGGATCGGCACCCCGTGCCTTCCCACCGAAGGGCCGATCCTAACCGATCGACGCCGGGGCTGGTGACCGCACGCCAGCCCCGGCAGCTTGTATGCGGCAAAGATAGCGAAGGGAGAATATGGAGGACCGGGCAAGCAGACTGTACGTCGAGCGCGAGCAGAGGTTCAAGGACATCGTGGCGCTCAAAAAACCGGATCGGGTGCCGGTCATCCCGCTCGTCACCCACTACTTCCCCACCAAGATCAGGGGGGTATCAAACCGTGATGCTGGCTACGACCTGGACCTGAGGTACCGCTGCATGAAGGAAGCCAACCTCGAGTTCGGCTGGGACTTCGCGGCGGCGAACGGGCTCTTCCCCTCGGCGAGCTTCGATGCCCTGGGCGTGAAGCAGGTGCGCTGGCCTGGCGGTGATCTGCCCGATGACGCTCCCTTTCAGTTCGTCGAGGACGAGTATCTCCGCGAGGATGAGTACGACGCCTTCCTCGCCGACCCCAACGGCTTCACGCTGCGGGCGATAATCCCGCGTGTCGCCGAGAAGCTGGCGGGTTTCGGCCAGGTGCCCCTTCCCCCCGTGTACTGGTTCTCGAATTCGTACAACCTGATCGCCGCGGCGGGGAGCGTGATCGCGGCTCCTCCTTTCCGCACGGCGCTGCGGGCTCTCCTCGATCTGGCCGACGTGGCCGAGACGAATAACGCCGCGCTCGGCGGGCACGTCGCAGAGATGGCGGCCCTGGGCTATCCCTACGGCTACGCTTCGGTCACCTCTCCCGCGTTCGACGTGGTCTCCGACTTCTATAGGGGCCTTCGGGGGGGCAGTCTCGACCTCTATCGCAATCCGGCCAAGCTGCTTGCCGCGATCGACCTGATGCAACCGTCCTGCGTCGGTCTTTCCATAGCCGTCGCGCAGATGACCGGCAATCCCCGGGTCTTCATCCCCATGCACCGCGGCGCGGACGGGTTCATGAGCGAGGAACACTTCAAGAAGTTCTACTGGCCTACGTTCAAGGACCTCATCGAGGCCTTGATCGCGGCCGGGCTCACCCCAATGCCGCTCTTCGAGGGCGGATACACCTCGCGCCTCAGAGTACCTGGCCGAGCTACCCCCGGCAAGGTAGCCGCGCACTTCGATCACATCGATCGCAAGAAGTTCAAGGAGACGTGCGGGGACGTCATGTGCTTCTGGGGCAATGTCCCGGCGTCGCTTCTATGCGCAGGGACGCCGCAGCAGGTGAAAGACGACGTCAAGGAACTCATCGACCTCTTCGGCGACACTGGTGCCCTGATGATCGATGGCAATCAGGGCATCCCGGACGAAGCCCGGCCGGAGAACGTGCATGCCCTCCGGGAGGCCGCCGAGGAGTATGGCGTTTTCACCTGAACGGAAGCTATCCCGCAGCAGAAGAAGGAGACCACCATGCACGAATTCGTAGAAGCCATGGCGAACATGAAGGAGAAGGAAGCCCTTCAGATCGTCGACGACATGCTGGCAAGAGGCGAAGACCCCAGCAAGATCCTCGATCTCTCTTCAGAAGCCATGCAGGTGGTGGGGGAGCGCTATCAGGAAGGCACATACTTCCTGCCCGAGCTCATCATGAGCGGCGAGATGCTTCGCAAGATCGGAGAGGTCTTGAAACCCCACCTGGCCGCCCAGCAGGACCAGACCAAGAAGCTGGGCGCCGTGGTCTTGGGCACGGTGCGAGGCGACATCCACGACATCGGCAAGGACATCGTGGGCTTCATGCTCGAAGTGAACGGATTCGAGGTGTACGACCTAGGCATCGACCAGCCCGAAGAGGCCTTCGTGAAAGCCGTCTACGAGCACAAACCCCAGGTCCTCGCCCTCTCCGGCTTCCTCTCTGTGGCCTTTGACTCCATGAAGTCCACCATCGAGCAGGTGGAAGCCGCCGGGCTTGAGGAAAGACCTCAAGGTCATCATCGGCGGCGGCCAGATGGACGACACCGTGCGCCGCTACACCGGGGCCGACGCCTACGGCGACGATGCTATGGCCGCGGTGACTTTCGCCAAAGAAGCGGTGGGGGTAGCCTGAGATGGACTCGTTCGAGAAGCTTGATCGAGCCATCACGCTCAAGCCCACCCCGGAGATCCCCGTCTATCCGCACATCGTCACCTTCGCGGGCCGGTGTGCCGGCATCACCCAGGCGAAGCTGTTCAGCAGCAACAAGGCCTGGCTGGCCGCCTGCGACAAGACCTTCGAGCGGGTGGGAAAGCCGGATGTCGTCTTCCCGTTCAACCCCTGGGACACTGCATACGTCGAGTCGATGAAGGTCAAGTTGCCGGGCCGGGAGCTGGGCCCCGACGAGCCTTTTCAGTTTGTCGAGGAGGAGATCATGCAGGTCTCCGATTACGACGTGATCCTGGAGAAGGGCTGGAACGCCTGGAACTTCGCGTTCATGAAGGCCATCCAGTCGCCGCCCTGGCACGGACGTGTGGGCACCGCGAAGGTCCTCTGGAACTTCATCAAGGCCGGCAGGAACACCGGCAAGAACATCAGGCACTGGAAAGAGCGCGGGCATGCCGGTGATGTTTCACGCCGGGGTCGCCCCGCCGTTCGACGTCTTCTCGCTCAGCCGCTCATTGCGCCCCTTCTACCGGGACCTCTTCGAGATGCCGGAGAAGGTCAAGAAGGCTGTGGACGTGGGCACCGAGGCGATGATCAAGCTGGGCATAGCCAATGTCCGGCGGGCCAAGGGTAACCGGGTGGCCATCTTTGCGATGCGCTCGAGCGCCAGTTTCCTCTCGCCCAAGCTCTTCGATGAGATCTCGTTCCCCTCATCAAGAGGATGGTGGAGGCCTACCATGCGGCAGGCATCGTCTCCATTCTCCACTGCGACGGCAACTGGGACCTTATGCTGCCCCGGTTCCGGGAGTTGCCCCGGGCCGGTTGTGTGGTGGAGCTTGACGGCGCCAGCAATATCCGCAAGGCGCGGGAAGTACTCGCCGATCATCTCTGCATCAAGGGGGATGTGCGCGCGGCAATGCTGTCCCTGGGTGAGAAGGAAGAGGTGGAGACCTACTGCCGAGAGTTGATCGATTACATGGGCCGGGACGGAGGCTTCATCCTGGGCTCCGGATGCGAGGTGCCCATCACGGCAAAGGTGGATAACGTCGCCGCCCTGATAAGCGCGGCTCGACGGTAGCTGTACCTGCGACCCTCAAGACGGCGACAAAGACAAGACAGGAGCAAGGGAATGAAGGTTCTGGGCATCTCGTGTGGCAGGCGTATGAGCAACACCGAGATCATGGTCAAGGAAGCCCTGATGGGGGCGGAAGAGGCCGGGGCGGAGGTCGAGTTCATCCGCCTTCACGACCTCTACATCAAGCCCTGCACCGGCTGCAATTCCTGCGTGATCGATCTCATGGAGAGGAGCGGCGGGGGCAAGTGCTCCCTCAAGGGTGACGACTTCCCCTTCATCGACGACAAGATCATGGAATGTGACGGCCTGATCCTTGGTTCCCCCATCTACGAGAAGTCGCCTACCGGCCAACTCAAGAGCTTGGAGGACCGGATGGGCCCCTCTCATGACCAGGGCTTCCGCATGATCGCCAAGAAGATCCGCGAGGAGAAGGGCATCACCGCCGGCGCAGGTCCAGACGAACGAGCCTTCAAACCGCGCGCGGCTTCCCTCATCGCAGTGGGCGGCAGTGAGTGGGACACTCTGGCGCTCCCGATCATGAGCATGTTCACGCTTACTATGCAGATCGAGGTAGTGGACAGAATCTTGGTCAACTGGATCGGGCTACCGAGAGTCATTGCCCTGCGGGACGATCTGTTGGGGCGCGCCCACCGCTCCGGACGTCACGTGGCCGAGACTCTCAAGAAGCCCTTGGAGGAAGCCGAGTACATCGGCGAGCCAGGACTTTGCCCACTCTGCCATTCGAAGCTCATCGAGGTGCGGCACGATGGTGACGCTTATCCCTGCATCTGTGGCGTCTGCGGGGTGAGAGGGGCGGTGAGGGTTTTGGACGGCAAAGTGAGGTTCGACGTCAGCGATGAGGACCGCCCCCGCTCGCACCTTCTGCTTTCGGGCAAGTTCGAGCACCTGCAGGAGCTCGCAGATGTCTCGCTCAAACCGCCGGCCAACATGGACGAGTTGCCAGCCAAGGTGGCCAAGTACAAGGACTACCTGACACCTCTTCGACCGGACCGGGAGGTGGCAGGGGTGGGCGCGGCGACGCTGCGCGGCGCTACGCGGCCCAGCGCATCTACGCCGAGCGACGACGAGCCGATGGATGACTGAACCGGAAGGAGACGTGCGATGCCTATCAAACTGATGGCCGCCTCACGGCGCCGTCCCGGGCTGACTCGAGCCGAGTATTTCCGCTACATCGAGCACTACCACGGCACGGTGGCCCGCCTCGAGCGCTTCGAGATCGACCGCTATATCCAGAACCACGTGATCGACGGCGCGTTCGGCGTGCTTTCCGACACGAGTCATAAGAACAAGGCCACCGACCGCGAAGCCGTGGTCGAACTGTATTTCGACGAGTTCCGGGACATGCTCGCGACACTCGAGCCGCAGGGAGTCGTCCAGTCGCGGGCTAACCAGGACGGGCGTTTTTTCGCCGACGAGCCCACAAACATCATCGTGATGGCGGAGGAAGTGGAACTGCCGGTGGCCAACCCGATGCCGAAGTTCAATCCCGGGCTGGGGGAGCCCGGGCGCGGTGGGGTCAAGGTCATGCAGTACATCATGCGGCGGCCCGAGGTATTCCCGCAGGATTTCTACCGTCTGTGGCGGCGGGCGCACGATGAAGCCATGGCAAATAGCCCCTACGCGGAGGAGATGTTCCGCAAGGTCGTGATGAGCAAGCGGTCCCGGGTGAACGACAACGATGCGGCTGCCCGGGCTCATTTCCGGATGGTCGACCCACCAGTTTACGACCTGGTCGTGTCGATCACCCTCGACAGTATGGAGCAGGCGGGCGCCTTCCGGCAATACTTCGACGCGATGATCGAGAGCGGGCCCGCGTTCGCCGATTGGTCGGAGTCGTTCTTCCTGTACACGAAGCCGGTGCGGATCATCGACGATGCTTCGCCTAAGGAGTGAGGGCCATGACAGACACAACCAGGCAAGACCCGCAGGTACCGGGTAAGGACGCGCCGGAATGGAAGGCCCAGAAGACCTACTCGCAAAACTTGACCGACAGCAAGATCAAGGCTACGCTTGCGCCGCTCACCCCTGAGGAGCAGGCTCGTCCGTTCGCCAAGTACTACTACGAGGATATCCCGCTCCCGGATCCCGCTCACTACGCAGCCATGGACCGGCCGATCGATCCGCTTCGGGCCTTCGGCCCGGATGAGATCAACCGCCTCCTCGACGTGGAGCGACTGGAGACCCAAGAGGTAGAGATCGGCTGGTGCATTCTTCCGAACGGAGCCGGCTACATTGCCAACAAGATCTTCTATCCTGATTTCACGGCGGCCATGGTCGACTGGTGGTTCGCCTGGCACCCGCTGGAGGACCTGCGCTATCGCATTTGGTATCCGCCTCAGCACGCGGGGATCATGCTCAGTCCGATGGACCGCGCGCGGATCCTCGATCCCTCGATCCCCAACAGAGAGAAGAACTGGGGCGTGGTCCACAACGTCACGGAGAACACGGACAACGGCTTCGAAAACATCGACATCGCCTTCCGCTCGCCCGCCGACATGGGCTTCGACATGGAGCGGTTCGACACGGTTGTGGCCACCTGCGCGGCCGGCATAGGCTGGGCGGTCGCGGTCGGGAAGACCGACGAGTCCATAACCGCCCCTGCCATCATGTGTCACGCGTTCTACGAAGCGCCAGGTGGTCTGGTCCACCGCACCCGTTTCTGGATGGGCTATCGCTTTACCGAGCAGGGCAAGCCGGAACTGTGCCTGCCGCCCGGAGTAAGCGTACCGGTGGAGGCCGTGCAGGGACTCGCCCGGCACAACGTCAAGGAGTACACGCGCTGGGGGGACTTCCTTCCGCGGATCTACGCCGAGCTCGGGCAGAGCATGTACTGCTGAAGAGCCGACTTCCGGCCGACGCCGGGCATCATTCGCGAGAAGCCGGAGACGCCGCGAATATCTCGCCAAGGGTCGAATGATGATCTGGCGACGTCAAGATGTCGGCCGTTCGACGTGCCTTTGCTGCCAAAGGAACCCACGGGTACAAGAGTCGAGCAGGAGCATACAGGGCCTTCATTCAGCCGTCTAAGCCTGAAAGGTAAGGGATACCATGGCCTATTTCCCCGAATTCCGTCCCATGCGGAGCTTCATCCTCCAGAACTTCCGCTCGGACAACGATCGACCGGCCATCTGGCGCTGGCTGTACAAGCAGCACGTGCCGGAGAGTATCTCCCAGTTCATGCCGTACTGCACCAAGTACTGCACGTACCATGCGTTGCCGCTGCCCGAGGGCGCCCTTGACTTCGGCACCTACAACGGGATGATGACCGAGCACTACTGGCTCTTCAACATCTTCCAGAGCCAAGGCACCGGCATGCCGACGGGGCTCGCTTTCGGGGAGGAGTTCCCCGAAGACTTCATGGAGATGACCTGCCAGCCGCCCAGCAAGGAGCTCAGGCAATCGGGCTGGCAGGGCAGCCGGGACGGCTACCATCCGCTGGTCTTCTCGTTTGCACCCGTGTTCTGGGAGGACGACTTCAAGGGCGCCGGCCGGCTCACCGACGCGGGGCCGAACTTCCGCTGGCTGTTTCTCTTCAAGTACCCAGAAGGTGTCCGGACTGACGAAGGGGACACGTGGTTCAAAGAGGTGTTCGCTCCCCAGGTGTGTGCGAACCCCGAGGTGAATCGCTTCATCTCCAGCCGGCAGCTCGACGATCCCCGGATCAATGCGTTCCACCGGATCTCCGAGATCTGGTTCGACGACTCCGAAGGCTGGCGCAAAGCAATGGTAGAGGGGGCTGGCAGCTACACAAGGCCGCCCTGGGCCGCGTGGGGCCAGGTTCCCCTATCTCGAACCGTTCAAGGACTTCGTCGGGATCTTCATCCTTGACCGGCCCGATTCGGACCACCTGCAGCAGTGGCGGGGGTACATCACCACGCGATGAGCGGCGACGGTCTCCGGAGCGCCGCGCAATGACTGCGCAACCGACTGGGGAAGGACGTGACGGAGGAGACCCAGAAGCTCTACTACAGAGCGCGAGACACGCATCAGCGATGCCTCGCTCTCCGGAGGCCGGACCGGGTGCCGGTCTGGCACAGCGTCCCCGGGCCGTATCCGGCGGAACGGTTGGGGATATCGCGCGAAGAGCAGATGATGGACCCGGAGCGATCGCTGGAAGCCAACTTCCAGGCCGTCCTCTACTACCAGTCGGACATGGTGGAGCTTATGCCTCCGCTCGGCTCCGTCCTCGTCCCTCTCGGCACCTGCGCTGGGCAGGGCACGGTCTGCCGGCAGACTCCGGCTGGCAGTTCGTCGATGAGGAGGTCATGAAGCCGGAGGAGTACGACGAGTTCCTCTATGACCCCTCGGACTTCATCGTCCGCAAGTACTGGCCCCGGGCCTACGGCAAGCTGACCGGCCTCGCCGAACTCCTTCCTCTGCGCGAAGCCCACGGGTATTTCGCGTCGCGCGATGGTGGACTTCACCAAGGAGTATGGCGGGTAGCCAGGCCGTCGGCCGGCACTGGAGGAACTCGGTTAGTGGAGGAGATGAGCAATCATGTCAAGCTGGCTTTTGCATCGCTGGTAAGGAGCCTTTCGCAAAGATACCTAACGCGTCGGGCAGCGGGTGACGGAAGCGGTTGCGTCAGAAAAGGTTCTCGAGCATTGCCGCACATCAAGAAGGAGGCTGACGAGTAGATGAGCGATATTTCCCCCCTCGCCCAGGCGGTGGGCGACCTAGAAGAAGACAAAGCCGTCCTGCTCGTGCAGGACAAGCTGGCCAAAGGGGAACCGGCTCTTTTCATCCTGGAAGAACTCCAGGCCGGGATGAACATTGTAGGCGAGAGGTTCGAGAGCGACGAGTACTATCTCTCCGAGCTCATCTTCGCCGCCGACATCTTCAAGAAAGCCGGGGCCCCTCTGCAGGAAGAACTGAAGGGATCGGCGCAGAAGACGTTCGGCACCCTCGTCTTAGGCACGGTGAAGAACGACATCCACGACTTCGGTAAGGACATCGTAGCCACGGTCATGAGCAGTAACGGCATCAAGGTCATCGACCTGGGGGTGAACGTGGAGCACCAGAAGTTCGTAGAGGGCATCAAGGCGAACGACGCCACGCTCGTCGGCATGTCCTGCCTCTTAACCACCGTCTTTGACGAGATGAAAGAGGCCATAAAGGCCATCACGGACGCCGGCCTCCGAGATAAGGTCACCATCCTCATCGGCGGCGGCCCCGTGGACCAGGCTACCGCCGATTATGTAGGTGCCGACATCTACTGCAAGACCGCCCAAGACGGAGTCCTGGCCGCCAAGAAAGTGCTGGGGGTGAGCTAGATGGCAGAGATGACAGGAATGGCGCCCAACCCGCTTTTCCTCGAGCGTATGGCCCGTCTCAAGACCGCGGTCGCCTGCGGTACTCCCGACCGGGTGCCACTCTCGCTGGTGATGGACACCTTCGCTGCGAAGACCATGGGCGTGAAGTTCTCGGACTATGCCACGGATGTCGACCTCGCGGCGCGTACGATGCTAAGCACCCTGGAGAGGCTGGGCGACGTCGACTCCCTCCAGTTCGCCACCTACGCCCCGGCGGTGCTCGGTCTCCTGTGGCTGGCGCCGATGAAGTTGCCCGGCCGCGACCTGCCCGAGGACAGCCTGTGGCAGATGGACGAGCAGGTGCGCATCCAACCAGAGGACTACGACCGCATCCTGGAGATGGGGTGGGGGCCTTGGTTCGGCCAGTACGTGGGCAAGTATCTGGGCGAAGCGGCCGCGGCCGGCCAGGCCTTGCAGGAGGCCGGCCCTCGCTGGATACCCGAATACATGAAGCGGGGCTACGTCATCTTCTCACCCATGACCGTCGATCATCCCTACGAGCACCTCTGCGGAGGCCGGACGGTCAAGGAGTTCACCCTCGACCTCTACCACATGCCCGACAAGGTGCAGGCGGTCATGGACGCGATCATGGCGGAGAAGCGCCACCAGGTACGAGGCATGGTCAAGGCGGTGGGCCCCATCGGCTACTGGGTGGGCGGTTGGCGCACTGCGCCCGAATTCCTCTCTCCGCGGCTCTGGAACCGCTTCGTGTGGCCGTACATGAAGGAACTGGTCGATATCGTGGCCGAGGAGGGCGGCACTCCGGTGCTCCACTACGACGCCAACTGGGATCGGGAAATCGAGCGCCTGAAAGATCTGCCGCCGCGCAGATGCGTGCTCGCCCTCGACGGTAAGACCGACATCTTCCGAGCGAAGAAGATCCTGGCGGGACACATGTGCCTGTTGGGCGACGTGCCCGCGGCGCTTCTTACTCTCGGCACCGTCAAAGAGGTGCGGGCCTACTGCGACCGGCTACTCACAGAGATCGGCCCCGACGGATATATCATGGCCATGGGTTGCGCCATCCCGCCCGACGCCAAGTTCGAGAACGTGAAGGCCATGGTCGATTCCGTCCAGAGGTAGCAGCGGACTCATTCTTCCCGCGAGGGTGAGGTGCAGGTCCTGCTGTGTGTCAAGTCCCACCACCCGGTTTAATGTCGCAGCTTCCGTCGCTATGCGATCCACGAGGAGCCGGCCTTCTACGCGAGCGGCTGAAACCGTGGCGCCCTTCGGGACGCCGGACCGGCTAATGAGCGGTCGAAGCCCTGGGAGCCCGCTAGCGCCCAGGCGCGGGCGCGATCGGTGAGCTCTCGAGAGCTCGTTGCACCAAGGTCCGCACATACTTGATGTGCTCGCTCATGCACTCGGCTGCGCGCGCGGCATCCCTGTTTCGGATGGCCTCGAGGATCGCGCCGTGCGACAAGTGCGCCTCCTCCTCTCGGTGCTCGGTCATAGCTTGGTCGACGGGGATGAACAATTCACCGCGGGCTTCAGTCATCACTTGTTGAAGTCGCGCACTGTGTGCCGCGCGCGCGATGGCTAGGTGGATTTCCATGTCCCCGCGGAAGAGAGACGTCCGGTTAGGGTTTTCCCATTCTTTGGCGTAAGCTGCTTCGATCGCCTGGAGCTCTTCCTCAGTCCTGCGTTCCGCGGCAAGAGCGGCTATCCGGCTTTCCACGGTCAGCCTCAACTCGAATATGTCATCGACCTCGTCCGAGTGAAGCAGCATCCACTGGTTCCAACAGCGCACCAGAAGTGATGCGTCGTTCACCCGCGAGCCACCCCTAGCCCCGCGAGTGGTGACGATGAAGCCGGTGCTTTCGAGGGACTTGAGAGCAAGCCGCAGAGTGATGCGCGAGATCCCAAGGCGTTCGGCCAGCTCTCGCTCTGGAGGAAGCCTATCCCCTGGTCCGAGCTCACCCGTGAAGATGAGCGACCTGAGATAATGGACCGCACCGTCACTGGCGGTCTCTGAGACCAGAGTGATGTCTCGGTGGCTGTCCGAGCTGATGGGGCCTGCGAACATATAGACTCCGAGTCGAGCGAGATACGCAGGTCACTATAGCAAAGGCGACTGAACCCGCTGTCTTGACTTCATGGTATAAACAGCTACCGTATATACCAAGACGGCGCGAGACGCAACGCCTTTGTTGCGGAAAGACCGGCATCGTCATGCGAGACGACTCGCGGGCAGCTCATCCAACCTTTGACTGAAGGTAAGGCACTCCATGGCTGGCAAAGAAGCTTTTTCCAAGAACGTCGAAGTCCTCGCCTACCTTGACCTCGATGGGAAACCGTGGTTTCAGATGGCCATGCAGGAGGCCGCCGGGAGGTACTACCTCTACGCATCCCATTTCAAGGCCTCGGGCTGGGCGATCGTGGACGTCACCGATCCGACGAAACCGGAGTACCTCAAGTTCGTCCCCGGCCCCGATTTAAGAGGGCAGACGACGCCGAAGATACAGGTCGCCGACGGCATCATGGTCACGGCTCTGGGTGGATCGTTGCCGATGCTGCACGGCACGGGGATGGATGATCCCTATGAGGAAGGGATCTACATCTGGGACGTCAGAGATCCGGCGAATCCCAAGTGGTTGTCGCACTGGCCCACGGGCGGTCCGCTCGGCGTTCACCGCTTCTTCTACAACGGAGGCCGTTACGTCCACCTATCCGCCTCCTGCAAGGGTTTCTCCGGATTCATCTACCGGATCGTCGATATCGCCGACCCCACCAAACCCGTGGAAGCCGGCAGATGGTGGGCGCCCGAACAGTGGGCGGCCGGCTACGTGGAGTCGCGGGCGGTCAACATCGAGGCTCTGCTCGATGGGCCCGTGATGCACGGCCCGGCGTACCCGAAGGGCGACCTCGCGTATGTGAGCTGGGGCGGCGCGGGCATGGTGATCCTCGATATCTCGGACATCTCGCTGCCCAAGTTGGTCGGGCAGTTGCGCCATCATCCCCCGTTCGCCGGCGGCATGGCTGGCGCTCGCTGCCACACGGTCATCCCCCTTTCCCAGCGGCCGTACGCCGTCATGACGAGCGAGGGAGAGCGGTTCCAGGTGTTCAGCGAAGAAAAGCTCGCAGGCAAGGCCCAGCCTCTCAACTTCATCGGTATGGTCGACATCTCCGATCCGGCCGATCCTACGCTCATCTCCACCTTCCCCTATCCCGAGATTCCCGCCGGATACCCATACAAGAATTTCAACGAGATCCCAGGATTGGGTGCTCCTCCCTTCGGCCCGCACAATTTGCACGAGCCGCACTACCATCCGGCGCTCGAAGACCGCAACGACCGCATCTACTGCGCCTACTTCCACGCCGGTCTCCGGATCTATGACATCAGCGACCCCTTCGTGCCGCGGGAGATCGCCTACTACATACCGCCGGACCCGGAAAAATGGGCGTTCAACAACGAAGCGGGCGACCTCTTCCCAGGACCGAATATCGCCACCACCGAGGACGTGATCGTCGACAATCGCGGCTACATCTACGTGGACACCATGCAACAAGGGCTCTATATCCTCCGCTGCACCGTTTAGCCGTCAGACCGCAGCCGCGGGGTCCAGGAAACGACCCTGCAAGAGGGGGCCGTCCCCTGCTTGTGGCGAGGGCTCCGAGTGGCCGCGGCGCCGCTGCTTGACATTAAGGTATAAAGAGCTACTATATATACCAAGCCAGCAGAATCGCGCTAGAGGCGCGTCCCATGGCCGAGTCCCACCACCCGATCACCAGGGAACAGCCAGTGACTACTTTTGCGCCGAACGAGACCAAAGACCCTGCTCGCGGGTTAGTCACCGACGCCCTCGCGGCCGGCAAGCCGGCTCTCGACGAATGGGAGTCCAAGAGATTGTTCGCGGCCTACGGCATCCCGGTTCCCGACGGCGAGTTGGCACGGACTGAGGGCGAGGCCGTTCAAGCAGCCGTGTGCCTCGGGGGCAGGCTGGTCATGAAGGCCATCGGCTCCGAGATACACCACAAGACCGAAGCGGGACTGGTGGTCCTTGGCGTCGCCGGCCCGGAAGCGGCTTCGGAAACATTCAATCTGCTCCAACAGCGGGCCGGTGGGACGCTCGAAGCGGTGCTGGTGGAAAAGATGGTGCCGAGCAATCGAGAGCTGATGGTGGGCATGAAGCGCGACCTGGTCTTTGGGCCGGTGGTCGCATTCGGCTTGGGCGGCGTACTGACCGAGGCCCTAGGGGACGTTGCGCTGGCGCTGGTTCCCATGGACGAGAACGATGCCGAGGAGCTCCCCGACCTGATCAGAGCGAAGAAGTTGTTGGGAGCGTTCCGCGGGTATCCCGAGGTGGACAGGAAGGCGCTCGCTCAGGTCTTGCAGGCGATCGGCCAGATCGCGGTCGACTTTCCGCGGATTGCCGAGATCGACGTCAACCCGTTGCTGATCGATGGCGGCCGTCCGGTGGCCGCGGATGCCCTCGTGATCCTTTCTCCAGAGGCGCCTTGCGAGCCGGCAGTCCGCGCCTTCCGGCCGAATCTTCGGGCGGTGCTTGCGCCCGAGTCTGTGGCGATCGTCGGGGCTTCAGGGGACGTGTCCAAGTGGGGCGGCTCCGTCCTGCGCAATATCCTGGATGGGGGATACACGGGCAAGATCTACCCTATCAACCCCAAAGGGGGCGTCTTCTTCGGCGTGCAGGCGTATACAAGCCTCGACGAGGTGCCGGCAGCGCCCGACCTCGCCTTGCTGGCGGTGGGCGGTCACCAGGTCTGTGGCCTCATCGAGCAGTGCGGCCGCCGGGGCATCCCGGCCGCCGTGGCCATAGCGGCGGGATTCTCTGAGACAGGAGCGCGCGGCGCGGAGCTCGAGCGCGACCTCGCCCGGGTGGCCGACGATTCGCGCGTGACTCTCATCGGGCCGAACTGCATGGGCCTCATCTCGAACGAGCGGCGACTCCACGCGACGGGGTTCATCGTGCTTCATCCCCGCAAGGGGAAGCTCAGCTTCGCCTCTCAGTCGGGCAACATCGGCACCCAGATCGTCGATGCGTGCGAACGGCGCGGCATCGGCATCGACAAGTTCATCAGCGTGGGCAACGAGGCGCAGGTGAGCGCCATCGACGTGCTCGACTATCTCCGCGACGACCCCGGCACAGAGAGCATCATGCTATATCTCGAAGGCATCGACGACGGGCGGCATTTCCTGGACGTCGCCCGTCGGACGACGCTCAAGAAGCCGGTGACGGTGCTTCGCGGCGGGCTCACCGAGCTGGGTGGCAAGGCTGCCGCCTCCCACACCGGCGCGATGGCCGGTTCGGCCGCCGTGTTCCAGGCGGCCGCAAGGCAATCCGGTGTCGTCACCTGCACCACCACGCAAGAGGCTGGTCGATATCGGCGCCAGCTTCGCCTATCTGCCGCTGCCGAAGGGCCGGCGGGTGGCCATCGTCACGAACGGCGGCGGCGCCGGCGTGCTGGCCGCGGACGAGGTTGCTCGAAACGGGCTCGTGCCCGCCGAATTCCCGCAGGAGCTGCTCGAGGCGCTGGACGGCATCCTGCCGCCGTTCTGGAGCAGGCGCAATCCCTTCGACATGGTCGCTTCCGCCGGGCGGCGACGTGGGGCCGCGTGTGCTGAAGCTCGTCGCCGAGTGCGATGCCGTGGACGCCATCATCGTCCTGTCGGTCCTCGGGGTGCCCAACACCGGCGGGACGAAGTTCGACCCACCAGCACCGACGGCGACTTCGCGGGCTTCAGCCCCTGGGAGACGGCCTTCTGCACAGCAGTGGCCGAACTCATGGAGTCCACCGGCAAGCCCATCATCAACGTTCCGGACATGCCCATCCGAGGTTCGCTGTTCCAACAACGGCGGGCGTTATGCGCCGGTCGTCCTCTCGTCGCCTCAGGCGGCGGCGCGGACGTCTGGACAGGATGGCCTGGTATGCCGCTTTCAGGCAGAGACACACGTGAGGACGGAAAGATGAGTGCTGAGGAACTGGCGGAGAAAGTCGCCACGTCCTCGGCGGCGAGCGGCCCCGTGATCGAGATCCTCTCGGGCAACGAGGCGATAGCCCGCGGTGCCTGGGAGGCCGGCGTGCGCTTGGCCTCCGCCTATCCGGGCACGCCCAGCACCGAGATCCTGGAGGCGCTCGCGCGACTACGAAGACGTCTACTGCCGAGTGGTCGCCCAACGAGAAGGTGGCCATGGAGGTGGCGCATCGGCGCCGTCGATGGCCGGCGCCCGGGCTCTGGTCTGCATGAAGCACGTGGGCCTCAACGTGGCCGCCGATCCCTTCTTCTCCGCCTCGTATATCGGCGTGGAGGGCGGCCTGGTGGTCGTCTCCGCCGACGACCCGGGCATGCACAGCTCGCAGGACGAGCAGGACAACCGCAACTACGCCAAGTTCGCCAAGGTGCCGCTGCATCGAGCCCGCGGACAGCCGAAGAGGCCAAGGCGTTCATGCTCGCCGCCTACGAGCTGTCGCGAGCGCTTCGACACGCCCGTGCTCTTCCGCATGACCACTCGCACCTCGCACTCCAAGAGCATGGTCGAGTTGGGCGAGCGGCGGCGCCGACCTGAGCCGCATCACAAAGCTCGAGCGCGACCTGGACCAAGTACGCTGATGATGCCGCACAACGCCATCGCCGGCACCCCTTCGTGGAGCAGCGGCTGCTCGACCTGGCCGAGTACGCCGAGACCAGCCCGCTCAACCGCATCGAGATGGGCGACCCCCGCGTGGGCATCGTCACCTCGGGCGCGGCCTACGGCTACGCCCGGGAGGCGTTCCCGAGAGCGAGCTTCCTCAAGCTGGGGCTGACCTATCCGCTGCCCGGCAAGCTCATCGCCGAGTTCCGCGCCAAGGTCGAACAAGCTGTACGTGGTCGAGGAACTCGACCCGTTCCTCGAGGAGAACATCCGGCTGCATGGGGATCAAGGTCGACGGCGGCAAGGACCTCACTCCGCTGCTGCGGCGAGCTCGACCCGGGCCTCGTCGCCCGCGCTGCTCGCCGACGGCCGGCGTGCCCGGGCGTCGACGCCGGAACTGCTGGCCGAGTCCCGACGCCGGCGTCCGACGATCTGCCCGACCGCCCGCCGACGCTCTGCCCGGGCTGCTCGCATCGCGGCGTCTTCGTCGTGCTGCGCAAGCTCGGGTCTTCGTGAGCGGCGACATCGGCTGCTACAGCCTCGGCGCCCTGCCGCCGTTCGAGGCGATGCACTGCAGCACCTGCATGGGCGCCAGCATCAGCATGGCCCACGGCATGGCCAAGGTCCTGCGACGACGCGCGCCGAGCCGAGCAACCGCAACCGGCCCGTCGCCATCATCGGCGACAGCACCTTCTTCCACTCCGGCATCACCTCCCTGATGGACGTCGCCTACAACAGCAGCGACGTCGCTCACCATCATCCTGGACAACCGCACCACGGCCATGACCGGCGGCCAGGAGAACCCCGGCACGGGCAAGACCTTGCCGGGCAGGGGCGCCCGGCAGGTGGACATCCCGGCGCTCGTCCGGGCGCTGGGCATCCGCGCGTGCCGAGATCGACCCCTTCGACGTGGCGCAGGCCGAGCGTGTTCTGCGCGAGGAGCTGGCGGCGCGACGAGCCGTCGGTGGTCATCGCCAAGTCGCCGTGCGTGCTCCAGTACCGGATCAAGCGGCGAGGCCTGGCACGGTCGACCCCGACCTGTGCACCGGCTGCAAGGTCTGCCTGCGGGCCGGCTGCACGGCCCTCAACCTGTACAAGGACGAGGACGGCGAGCCCGGCGGGTGGAGATCGACCCGACGCCGTGCAACGGCTGCGGCGTGTGCGCCCAGCTCTGTAAGCAGGGCGCCATCCTGGCTCCAGCGGCATCTGCAATCCGGCGGCGACGCCGGCCCGAAGACCGCCGGTGGAAAGGAGCGACCATGAGCTCCGGAATCCGCCGTCAGCAGGCGGCGAAACCACGTCTCAACCAATCTGCTCATCTCCGGCGTCGGCGGCCAAGGCGTCGTGCTGGCCAGCTACGTGCTCAGCCAGGTCGCCCTGGCCGAAGGCTACGACGTCAAGCAGAGCGAGGTCCACGGCATGGCTCAGCGGGGCGGCTGCGTGACCAGCCACCTGCGCTTCGGGGACAAGGTCTGGTCGCCGCTGGTCACTCCCGGCACGCGTCGACATGCTGCTCTGCTTCGAGGCGCTCGAGGCGATGCGCTACGTGCACTGGCTCAGGCCGGGCGGCCTGCTCGTCTACAACACGGTGCGCGATCAACCCGCGCCGGTCGCGGCCGGTCTGGCGGACTACCCGGCCGACATCGACGCGCGGATCGCCGCGGCCTGGCCCAACGTCCGCGTGCGTCGACGCCAGCGCGCTCGCCGACAGAGGCCGGGACGGTAAAAGCCGCCAATGTGGTGATGCTCGGGGCGGCGTCGGCAGCCCTGCCCTTCGCCCCGGAGACATGGGAGGTGGTCATCCGCAAGGTGGTCCCGCCCAAGACGATCGATGTAAACCTGAAGGCTTTCGCTCTGGGAGCAGCACTCGGCACTTCTCAGCCGGCCACCTGCGCAACAGGCGCCTGACCTTCTCCCTAAGACAGGGCCCTGCGCCCCCCATCGTAGGGCCCTGTCCTTTTCACGAGGAGGACACATGCGGCTGACTCACAGCCCCAAGTATCAGTGGATCATCCTCGCGATGGCCACATTGGGCGTCCTGGCGGCGATCGGGCTGGGCCGGTTTGGCTATAGCGCCATTCTCCCGTCCATGCAGAAGGGCCTGGGCCTCAACAACACCGAGGCCGGGTCGCTGGCCAGCTGGAACCTGGGCGGATACGTCGTCATGGCGGCGATCGGAGGCTTTCTCGCCTCGCGGTTTGGCGCCCGGAAGGTCGTGGGGACGGGGCTGGCCGTCACGGCCCTGGGTATGCTTCTGACCGGCCTCTCGGGCGGTCTTTTCTCGGCTTCGCTGGTCCGCTTGCTCACGGGGATCGGGAGCGGTCTCGTGGTCGTCCCGTCCGTTGCGATGATGGCGACGTGGTTCGATGCTAAGCACCGAGGCTTCGCCTCGGCGATCGTCGCTTCCGGACCTGCTCTCGCCCTGGTGGCCGTGGGTCCCTTGGTGCCCAAGATCATTGCGAGTGGAGGAGCGGGCGGTTGGCGCCTGGCCTGGTATCTCTTCGCGGCAGTCACCATCTGCGTGGGGATCCTCATGTTCGTCGTCCAGCGCGACCGGCCATACGAGGCCTTGGCTTCGACCGAGGCCGGTGGCCAGGAGAAGGCTGCGTCGTCCGCGAACTGGAAGAGCGTCGTTCGCTCGAGGTACGCTTGGCACCTCGGGTCGGTGTACTTCTTGTTCGGTTTCGCCTACATGATCTACTTCGTCTTCTTTCAGAAGAGGCTCGTCCACGACTTGGGCTTTTCCAGTCAGCGCGCGGGCACCCTGTACCTGATCCTGGGGATAGCCGGCCTCGCCAGTGGCGTGCTGTGGGGGTACGTGTCCGACCGCCTCGGGCGCAAGGAAGCCATCGCCGTCGTCTGCGTGTTCCAGGCTGTCGCAGCATGCCTCTTCGCGTTCGTGCCCACAACGGCTGGGCTTGTGAGCTCGGCGATCATTTTCGGTCTGACGGCGCTGAGCGTCCCGGGCATCGTCGGCGCGGCCTGCGGCGACGTGTTCGGCGCAGAGCTTGCCTCGGCCTCTCTGGGGCTCGTGACACTGTTCTTGGGGATCGGACAAGCCGTCGGTCCGGTCGTGGCGGGCCGGTTGGCCGATGCCTCCTCGTCTTTCGCTTCCTCCTATGCGCTGGCGGCCGGTCTGTTCGTGGCGGGTGCTATTGTCGCGGTATTCTTGGGTGAGCGCAGCCCGGCGCCCGAGTGTCCGGTGCCTGTGCCCGTCACATCGACAAAGCCGAGATCGCCCGGCACCTATGCGCCGCTTGTCGGCAGGCAGGAGGTCTCCTCATGATCAAGAGCATCGTGGTGCATGACATCCCCGTCGATGCCGTCCCCGCGATGGAGCGCTGGTATCACCGCGACCATTCGGCGGAGATCGCCCGTCGTTATGGGCCGTGGCTTACGCGTCACGAGAGCTACCTGCCCCTTGACGCCCCGTCCGACGCGCGAGCCTACGGCTTCTACAATTGGCGAGTGACGGAAGCCTGGTGGCGCGAACCACCTCTCCCCGGACCGCGAGGCGGCCTCAGCTTCACGCCGCCGCCGGTTTGGCCTACGGTCGCGTCGTGCTTCGTCCCCTCGCAGCCCACCGAGGACTTTCTTGGTTCCGAGTTCATCCCCGCGGAAAAGGTGGGCTTGCGCTGGATAATCCTCTTCCGGTACCCGGCGGGCGTGTCTCGAGAGGTCGGCGAGGAGTGGTTCCTTCGCACGCACGCGCCGGAAGTCATTCGGCAGCCTGATCTTTACCGGTTCTTCAGCTATCAGGCGATCCAGGACGAGATCGGTCTGCCCGGAGTATGGCGGCCGGGCGACGCCCCGCCTGCCGGGTCGGTCAAGCATCGTTGGGACCGCGTGAGCGAACTCTGGTACGAGAACTTCAGCGACTGGCGGCGGTCTGTGATCGACGAGCCACCCCGGTACACCAGACCCCCATGGGCCACGTGCGAGACGTTTCCATTCGTCCGGCCGTACGAGGACCTCGTCGGTTCCTTCATCCTCGAGCGGCCCAACGACGAGTTCTTGCGCGATCTTCGCGCGTACACGCCGTGAGCGACGCGCGCGGGCGGGACGGCGTCCGCGGCGATGTCGACGCTGGGGGCCGGGGTCTGCACGCTGAAGGGCGGGTTTCTCTCAAGCCCGAGCACGTCGGCATAAGTGTCAAGGACCTCGAGGCTTCGGTGCTGTGGTACCGGGAGATGCTCGGCTTCTCTGTGGACAAGGTGGTCGACGTGCCCGACGACGTCGGCCGGGTGGCTCTTCTCAGCCACGGCGATTTCCGCCTGGAACTCTTCGAGATCCCGGGCGCTGCCCCCCTACCCGACGATCGCCGCTTTCCCGACCGCGACCTTCGCACCCACGGCATCAAGCACATGGCATACGCGGTGCGGATGCGCGCTCTGGTGGCCAGATAGCCTGGGGATGTGACAGCGCATGATGGCTTCACCGTGGCCTTTGTCAGGGACAACTCGGGTAATCTGGTCGAGTTGGTTGAGCGTCCCGAGCTTTGGTAAAGGAGGGGGAGTGTTGCGGATACTGTTCTGCGGCGACACCTTCCCCGGAGCGCCCGTCCGCCTGGAACAGAGGCTTGATCCCGCCCACTATCGGGTGACCGTGGGATCGGCCGATGGGCTCGAGGAGTACGTGAGCAATGCCGACGTGGTGATTCCCCTGATGCATCGCGTGGATTCGGCCCTCATGGACGCTGGGGGTTTCCGCCTGATCCATCAATGGGGGGCAGGGCTCGAAGGGGTCGATCTCGAGGCGGCGCGGAGCCGGGGCATTCAGGTGGCGAACGTCCCCTCCGCGGGTAAGAATGCGGATTCCGTAGCCGAGCACGCCATTCTACTTACGCTCGCGACGCTTCGCCAGCTGCCCGTCGCCCAGTCGAGCCTGCAGTTTGGAGCGTGGGGAGCCCCGCTTGGGCGCGCGCTTGCCGGTTGCACTGTGTGTCTCTACGGTCTGGGTGCCGTGGCCCGCGCCCTGGTCCGGCGGCTGCGACCATTCGACGTGCGCGTCTTGGGAATAGCTCGCGACCCGGCCGCGGCCAAGGTCGCCGCGCTGGGTCTGGATGGCTGTTATTCCCCCGCCGACCGCGATGAATGTCTGGCGCAGACCGACGTGCTGATACTTTGCGTGCCGCTCACCTGCGAAACCGAGGGCATCATCGACCGCGGTGCGCTTGCCGCGCTGCCGGAGGGTGCCGTTCTCATCAATGCGGCGCGGGGTGGGCTCGTCGACTATCAGGCGTTGCGCGCTGCTCTTGAAAGCGGTCATCTCGGAGGCGCCGGCCTGGATGTCTTCTGGGAAGAACCGTTTTCGCCGCGGGACCCGCTCCTGCTTCTGCCTAACGTGATCGCGACGCCTCATATCGCGGGAGTGACGGACAGGTCCTACGACCAGATCGCCGATGCTGTCGCGGCCAACCTCGAGCGGCTCCGCCGCGGCGAACCGCTCGCCAACCGTGCCGTATGAGTCACGTGGAAGCAAATGTCGCCCGCCCGGGCCGGCTTCGTGATCGTGCTACATTCGGCCCATGAACGAAATCGGCGCTACGGCGGCATCCCGGCTCTACCTCGAGCGCGAGAAGCGGATATCGGACGCTATCGCCCTGAAGAAGCCGGACAGAGTGCCCGTCTGGGGCGGGCTACCCGGACTGTTCCCCTCGCAGCGTCTGGGCATGACCCGCGAAGACCAGATGATGGACATCGACAAGAATTTGGAAGCGAGTTTTCAGGCGGCCCTGTACTTCGAGGGCGACTTCGTCGAGATGATGCCGGCATTGGGCCCCGTCCTGGCCCCACTCGACTACAGGCAATTGCGCTGGGGCGGGCACGGTCTTCCGCCGGATGCGGGGTGGCAGTTCGTCGAGCTGGAATGCATGAAACCGGACGAGTACGACGAGCTCATCTACGATCCGTCAGATTTCATCATCAGGAAGTATTGGCCGCGAGCGTATGGAAAATTGGCCGCGTTCGCGAGCCTCTTTCCTCTTCGCGAAGCCCAGGGCTATTTCGCAGCTCCATTCGCCTTCTTGCCTTTCGGCACTCCTGAGGGACAGGAAGCGTTGGAAGCTCTAAAGACCGCCGGAGAGGGAGCGCTCAAATCCATGCTCGCGACCGCCGGACACGTGCAAAGACTGGCGGCGGCCGGTTTCCCGGTGTCGTGGCTGGCCGGCTCTCAGGCGCCATACGATCTCGTTGGTGACTTTTTGCGGGGCCGAAAGGGCATCATGCTGGACATGTACCGCGAGCCGGAAAAGCTCGTCCAGGCATGCGAGAAACTCCTTCCGATGGCGGTGGAGATGGGCGTGAGAGGCGCCAGGATGTCGGGTAATTCTCGCGTTTTTATCGCTTTGCACGGGAGCGCGGAAGGCTTTATGTCGAACGAGCAATACAAGAGATTCTTTTGGCCGACCTTCCGCGAATTGATGGTCGGGCTGGTCGCGGAGGGACTTCAACCGTTCGTGCTGGTCGAGGGAGGATCGACCTCCAGGCTGGAGATCATGGCCGATGTGCCCCCTGGAAAGGTGTGCTACTGGTTCGACCACGTGGACATGGGCAAGGCTAAGGAAGCCCTGGGTGGCATAGCCTGCATCGCCGGCAACGTGCCTCTGGCCCTGCTCACGGTGGGTACGGCGGACCAGGTGCGCGCGTACTGCAAGGATCTCATCGACACGGTCGCGTCCGACGGCGGATTCATCATGGGCCCCTCCGGCTCGACCGAGGACGTGAAGCCCGAGAACGTCAAGGCTATGATCGACTTCACAAAGGAATACGGTGTCTACTAGGCCAGGCTTCGGGTGACGCCGGCGCCGCCGGGCCACGTGTGAGCGCCGCGCGGGGCACCTTCGGCGGGCGGCTGGCTACGGAGCGAGCGAGATGCGCGGGTGGTCCGCACTCAGCATATCGACGCGGCTGGTGCCGCCACAGAAACGCCGGACCAGCTCGGCGACTTCGGCGCAGGCGCCCTGGATCTCGGCACGTGTGACCGGGGGTAACCCATCTACGTTGAACTCTATGGCCCGTGTCTCCGGCAAAGTCAGGGTGTGATTGGCCTGGCGCCAAGTCCAGCGCCGGGTGAGCACCACGTCGCCCTCGACGAACACTATTTCACCGGCGAGAGGATGCTCCACGTCTGAGTCCGGCGCACCGAAAGGCACGAAAGTCTCCTGGCCGGTGGCGAAGCGAAGCTCGATGTCGTTCGTGAGCAAGTCGATGGCATGTCCCCCGGCGGGCACGAGGTATTTGAGTGAGATCACGTTTCCGATGTCCACCAGGGCGTTGATCGAAGGCAGCGGGTCGCCTCTGAGCGCCCGACGAGCCATGGCCTCCACCGATGACACGGAACTCGCTGGGCTTGGCGCCGAACGCCCGGTAGGCCTCGCGCCAAGCGTTGATGCGTGGTTCTTCGGCGATGAGCTCGAGTTGCAACCGAGCCCGCACGGAGTCCTCCGCGCCGCGCAGGAGTTGAACGAGTTCCGGAGGAGAGCCCCCGTTCATCAGCTCATAAGCGACTACCACTCCACGGACGTAGCCCGGGTATTTGTCGAACACCGGCTTTGCGATGCTGTAGTGGAACTCTTGCATGGCGACCATTCTACGCGACGAGCTGCCGACTTGACGAGGGTCTGGAGATCGCGCCAAGAGATTCGTGTTCCGGCACCAGATCCGCGCTTCGCGCCGGGAGAAAGGGGACTGCGCGTGTGGATTTGCATAACCAGAAGGGGCGCCCTCACGGACGCCCCTTCCGTATGGGTGGCTTCTTCACGGGTGGCATGATCTGTCGACGAGACCATCCGGGTCCGTGAAGCCGCCTTCAGGAGAAGGGATTGGGTGGACGTCTAATGCGCCCACTTTCCCATATCCTTGATACGAGGCCATGTCGCGGGTCTCCTCCTTTCGACTCCGGGCCACCGTACGACCATGCCCGGCATGTCTCTGGGCCAAGTCCTCCTCAGCACCCCCGTGATAGCCTTTCCGGCATGTCCCACGTGATCTATCTAGCGCTGGTCGTTCCGGCGATGGTACTGTTCATGGGGGTCCCGGTGCGGGCGGCTGTCTCTACCAGCAGCTTCATGATCGGAGTGACGGCCTGTGCGGGTTCGGTGGTCTACTTCGCGCGGGGCATGGTCGACCCGGTGGTCACGGTGCCGGTCGTGCTGGGCGTCAGCTTGGGAGCATATGTCGGCTCGCGTCTTGCCTTACGGATAAGGAGCTCGCTGCTCGCCATCCTTCTCTCTGCCGTGCTGTTCGCGTTTTCGGTGCAGATGATCCTGTCTGCGGCAGGGATCAGCGTCCGATGAACCATCCTACAGTGGAGGCGCATCACCGGCGCGAGACCCGTCTCAATATCACCATCTCGCGGGTGCTTGTCGTAGGTCTACTCGCTGCCATCTTCCTGCTCGTCGTCGGCGTTGTGCTGACCCTCGTTCACTCGGGCGTGCCGGTGCCTCGCAAGACCTCCATCCAAGGCATACCCAGGGCTCTGCGGGCATTGGAACCCGGTGGCTTCTTCCAACTGGGCCTGCTTGTGCTTCTGGCGACCCCTGCCGCTCGCGTGGTGGCGCTGTTTCTCGCCTATGTCAGACGCCGCCAATGGCTCTTCTCAGGTATCAGTTTCTTCGTGTTCGCGATCCTGGCGCTGAGCGCTTACTTGGGGTTGGCGACGTAAGCCACTGTGGTTCCCCATGTCGTCTTATGCTGGGGCATCGGCTAGAATCCCAGCCGTGACGATCCTCCTTTTAATAATCGCCTTCGCCGTGATCCTCGCGGGCTGCGAGCTCTTCGTGAACGGCATCGAGTGGTTCGGCCGCAAGCTCGATCTGGGCGAAGGCGCCGTGGGCAGCGTGCTTGCGGCCGTGGGCACCGCTCTCCCCGAGACGGTCATCCCCCTCATCGCCATCCTCATCCATCGCGGTGACGCAGGCAAGGAGATCGGGATCGGGGCTATTCTGGGCGCTCCCTTCATGCTGGCCACGCTGGCCTGCTTCGTGTGCGGCCTTGCCGTGGTGATCTTCGCGTTCATGAAGAAGCGCGACCTGAAGATCAGGTTCAACCAGGGAGTGATGCGGCGCGACCTTTCGTTCTTCCTCGTGGCCTACGCCGTCGCCGTGTTTGTCGGGATCGTCAATATCGGCGTGTTCCGCTACGTAGTGGCCGCGGGGCTCATCGTCTCCTATGTGATCTATGTAAGACGGACGCTGAATGCCGAAGGAGACCTCGAGGGCGAGAGTCGGTCGCTGTACTTCCATTACGCGGCTGGTTCGCCCGATCTGCGCCGGGTGGTGTTGCAAGTGTTGGTGGCGCTGGCGGCGATCGTGCTTGGGGCGGACCTCTTTGTTCGGGAACTTACCAGCGTGGCGCAGTCGCTGGGCGTTCCCGCTCTGGTTATCTCTCTTCTGCTCACCCCCTTGGCGACCGAACTCCCCGAGAAGTTCAACAGCGTCGCTTGGATGTGGCAGAAGAAGGACACCCTGGCGTTAGGCAACATCACGGGCGCGATGGTCTTTCAGAGCACGTTCCCGGTGTCCGTTGGACTGGTGTTCACTACCTGGCGGCTGGATGCCGGTGGGGACTGGCATGGGCTTCTGGCTGCCGGGCTCGCCCTAGCCTCCGGCATCCTTTTGTACGTTCGCCTGCGCTTCTTCAAGGGCTTCGGCGTTGTCTCGCTCTTGTTCGGAGGCCTGCTCTACACGGCGTTCGTCGTGGTGACGCTGCTCACCATCTAGCTTCTGGACAAGCACGCGTGGACTTTCACGTATCGCCGGGGGGTCGAGAGCCGGGCAGCGAGGTTTGCAGCCATCCGGCCTACTAACTAACTGCCCATGGGCGAAGCCGCTATTTGGCGACCAAGGCGGGGTTGGGTACCGAGAGCGTCGAGCCGAGCGATTTCTGGCCCAGCACCCATTGCTCCAAAGCTTCGGCCACCCCGTCCCGCAGGTTCGACGACGTTATGACGTCCGCGGCAGCCTTGGCTGCTGGGGTGGCATTGCCCATGGCCACCCCGATTCCCGCCCACAGCAGAAGAGAGGTATCGTCATCGCCGTCGCCCACAGCCATGGTCTGCTCCGCCGGTATCTGCATCCGCCGGGCGAGCCGTTGCGCCATCGCGGCTTTCGAGGCATCTCTGGAGACGACGTCGATGATCCCCGGCATGGTCTCATTGACGTTCGCGCGATCCTCGAACATCCGACGGACCGATGCCCGCGCGGCTAACAGGGGTCGCTCCTCCAGTTCCCGGAGATCGAGCGAGACCTTGTCGATGATCTCGTCGCCGTCAAGGACGTCGTCGATGGTACCGACGCCTTCCGGCTCCACGAGGCCATAGTGGAGGATGTTGTCTCTCATCAGGTCGCTTACCCGGTCGGTGAACCAGTCGTCATCGGTCTCCAGATTGACGATCGCCCCCAGCGCCCGTCCCGCCTGCACGATCTCGGCCGCGAGTGCCGCATCGAGGGGAAGATGCTCCAGGCCGGCACCGGCCAACGGGTCCCACAGCAAGGCGCCGTTGCACGCGATGAGCGGAGTCATCAGGCCCAGCTGCTGGTGGAAGGGCCGCATGGAACGGGCAGCCCGGGAAGAGACCAGCACCACTTCCACGCCTGCCTCCCGCACGTTGCCGATAGTGCGCTTGGCCCTCTCGGATACGTGGCGAGGCCCGGAAAGAAGAGTGCCGTCCAAGTCGATGAAGATCAGCCGGATGACCCTGCCCGCGCCCACGAGTTGCGCCAACCCGCGGGCCACGTAATCAAGGTGCTGCCTCATGGCCTGCCGCGCCTTCTCTTCGTTGCCGCTGCGGATCGCAAGCCTGATGGCGTCGTGCTGCTGCTGCAGCGCGCTCGCGCCGCCGGGTTCCGCGTAAAAGACGGAGAGGATAGCCGCCATGTGATCGTGCAGAAGATTCACAGGCTCGCGGATGACCCGCTCGAACAGCGGGTTGTGAGTCGCCTCCGCGATCGCCGCATGGAAGGCCACGTCATCGTCGGGAGAGAGGATCTCACCGGGAGGAGTCAGGAGATCGGACAGGCCGTGAAGGTCTTCCAGTGTGGCCCGGCGCGCGGCCAAGCCTGCAGCTTCGATCTCCACGGCGCTGCGTATCTCCATGAGCTCGACGATCCGCTCGGCTCCCCTGCCCACCAACGCCGATAGCGGTTCGGCGAAGTGGGGATTGGGCAGACTCGCCACGATGGTCCCCTGCGCGCCGCGTCCGGAGATGAGCAGACCTTGCGCTTTGAGCTCGCGCAGACCTTCGCGCACCGCGGGCCGGCCTGCGCCCAACCGCGAGGCCAATTCTCTCTCCGCGGGTATCTTCTCGCCGGGCTTGAACTCACCCGATGAGATGAGGTAGCGCAGCTGCGCCGCCACCTGGTCGGAGATCGAGTGGGGAACCACAGGTCGCAGTCCGCGTTGCCCGGGCGCGTGGGCGGTCTCGGAGGCTGGTTGTAGAGGAGAGTTGGAGGAGGCGCGATGGGGCTGGTCAGCGTGGTCCACGTCGGCTCCCTTCCGGAAGTATGTCTTGGTCCGATGGTAACACCATAACCGATCGGTCGCAAGCGATTCCAGCGAGGTAGCCGTGAGCCCAGACAAGCGCTATCGGACTTGGCGCGGCGCCTGGCGGATTGCCCTCACTGAGCGGTGGCGCGGTGGATAAGCGGGAACCCCAGCGGGGGCGACCTGCCAAAGACCGCGCGGCGCGGGGCGGCACGACCAGAAGACGCGCGCCTAGACCTCTATGGCGGGGGTGCTGTCCTCCGGGATGCCCGCGGCGGCAAGGGCGGCCATTTCTTTGCGCCTCGCCTTGCGAGTCGACACGATCCTTGAAAGCCAGATGCCGAACTCATAGAGGATCATGAGCGGGATGAGCATCAGCATCATACTGATGGGGTCCTGGCTTGGGGTGATGACCATGGCGACGACCGCCTCACCCAGGATGGCCCACTTGCGCACCTTGGCCATCTTCTTGTAGTCGACGATGCCGGACCAGGCCAGAAGCATCATCACCAGAGGCAGCTCAAAAACAACCCCAAAAGCCAATAGGAACAGCGAAACAAAGTTGACGTACGCATCCACGTGTATCAGAAGGGTGAACTGGCCTTTGCCGAAATTGGTGAGCCATCTCACGCCGATAGGCAGGACCGCATAGTAGCAGAATACGACTCCGGCCAGGAAAAGGCCGGTGGTCAGAGCGACATAGGGAACGATGTTCCGTTTTTCGTTCTCATAGAGTGCGGGCATGATGAACGCCCAGAATTGCCACAGGAGGATGGGAAGGGAGATGACCAGCCCGGCGTAGATGGAGATCTTGAGGATGGCCATGAACGGCTCGGTGACAGAGAGCGCAACGAGGTGTTGACCGGAGATGGGAGTGCCCTTCAGGGGCCGCGTGAGTATGTCGAATACGTATTTCTTCTCGACGAAGGTGCCGATGCAGCACACGGCCACGGCGATAGCGCAGTATGTGACGCGCTTGCGAAGCTCGCCAAGATGCCCCATGAGGGACATCGATTTCTCGCGGTTGGTGCTCATCCTACGTTAGCCTAACCACTTGGCTATCAAGATCAATCACAACCCAGCCTCTCCACCAGCTCATCCAGAGGCGCGTGGCCCCGCAGCTCAGGCGGCGCCCGCCGCACGAGACAGTATAACTCACACCTCGCGCTGCAACACCCCTGCCGTCTCGCGCTGCAACGCCCGACGCTGCCCGCGGGTCAGCTGAACGTCGAACGTCCTGCTCCGACATCGTCGGGTAGAGCGAGGCCGAGTGGGACGGATACCCCAGAACGGCGATGGAGCACTGTGGAAAACAGTTTGTAAGCCCTTGGGCGATTTGTTATCGTCGCCGTGGCTTCTTCAGATGCAGTTTTCCAGCGCGAATTCCTTTGGCGCGCCCTTTGCCGGCGAGGTGCACACGTGGTTAATCCGACCATCGACTTGGTCATTCAGTTCGCGATAATGTTCGCCATCGGTACGGCGATGGCCGTCGCGTTCGTCACGATCTCGCATTTCCTGTCTCCAACCAGCAAGAACCCCAACAAGGGCGTCGCGTACGAGTGCGGCGTTGAACCCACGTCTGACGCCCGGGCGCCCTTCAACGTCCACTACTATCTGGTGGCCGTCCTCTTCGTGCTGTTCGACCTCGAAGCGGTGTTCCTCTACCCGTGGGCCATCAACCTCCGGAGTCTGGGCACGGTCGCTCTGGTCGACATGTTCGTGTTTATCGCCATCCTTCTGGTGGGTTACTTCTACGCCTGGAAGAAAGGCGCGCTCGAATGGGAATGACCGGCAGTCCCGGGGACAAGGCCGGGGCGTCGGGGGGCACCGACCGGAGGGCCGCGCTCAACCGTCTATTGCGCAGACCCATCGCCGAGGAAGTCCAGGAGGCAGCCGGCGAGCAGCCCATGGGCGGTCCCGTCAGGTGGCCCGGCGGCTTCGCGATGCCGGTGCAGATCGAGCGCATCCTCGGCTTCGGCCGCAGCTTCTCTTTCTGGCCCCTGCTGTTCGGCCTCTCGTGTTGCGCCATCGAGATGATGGCGCTGGGTGGCGACCGCTTCGACATGTCGCGATTCGGCATGGAGGCCATGCGGGCATCGCCGCGCCAGGCCGACGGCATGATCGTCGCCGGCTGGTGCAGCATCAACATGGCGCCCCGCGTGGTGCGGCTTTATGAGCAGATCCCCGATCCCAAATGGGTGCTCGCCATGGGCTCGTGCGCCATCTCCGGCAATATCTGGGACACCTACAACATCGTGCAGGGTGTCGATAGCCTGCTGCCGGTGGACGTCTACGTGCCCGGTTGCCCTCCGCGGCCGGAGGCACTCTGGCAGGGTCTCGAGATGATCCGGGTGCGCATCAAGCAGTCCCGGCACGCGTACGACGGTCTGCGGCGCATCCCCGCCCGGGAAGCGATCGAGGGCTGAGCCCGATGCCGGTGAGCGACAGCTTGAGTCCGAAGCTTCTTACCCTCGCCTCCGAGCTTTCGGCCCGCGTGGGCCCCAAGCTGACGGACGAGTCCCATTTTCGCGGTGAACTGACCTACCGGGTGGCGGCGGAGGACTGGGCCGGCGTGCTTGACAGTCTGCAAGAACACACCCGAACTGGCGTTCGACCAGCTCGATTCCTTGGTCGGCGACCATCTGCCCGAGCGGGCCGCGGCACCGTTCGAGGTGACCGCTCATTTGGTGTCTCACACTAAGGGTTGGCGGCTGCGCATCAAGACGAGTCTGGCGGAAGGTCAGCCACTGGCCACGGTCACGCACCTGTGGCCGTCGGCCGGCTTTGACGAACGCGAGACCTGGGAGATGTACGGCATCGTCTTCACCGGGCACCCCGACCTCCGCCGCCTGCTGACCGTCCCCGACTTCGAGGGCTTCCCCCAGCGGAAGGACTTTCCGCTGCGGGGCACCGTCGGTGGCCGTATCCGCACCGACCTCCGTGGGAAGATCTAGGCTCGGCCGATGAGAGACTGGCTCAGCAACGCCACCGAAAAGATCGAGCGCCAGCTCAACATGCGGCCCGCGGACGAGGCCGATGATTCGGCTGGCGGCGCACGGACTTGTCAGTGAGTTCGATCACGGCGCGGACTCCGGTGGCGCTCACGGTGAGCCGGCCGCCGGGACGGCGCCGGCCGGTCGCCCGACTCCGGAAGAGCTCAGAGAGCGGAAGGCGCGCAGCCGGCAGCGGGTGGAGAACGCAGGCGAGACCATGTCCATCAGCATGGGCCCGCAGCACCCTTCGATGCACGGCGTCTACCGCGCGGAGCTCGAGTTGGACGGCGAGGTCATCGTGTCCGCGCGCCCCGAGATCGGCAACCTCCACCGGGGAGTCGAGAAGCTCGCCGAGCACCTCACGTACCACCAGATCATCCCGGTCACCGACCGGCTCGACTACCTGTCCGGCTTCGCTATGAACCACGGGTATTGCGAAGCCGTGGAGAAGCTCATGGGACTCGAGGTGCCACCGCGAGCCCGATACATCCGCACCCTCGCCAGCGAGATGTGTCGCGTGGCCAACCATATCCTCTGGCTTGGCGTCCACATCATGGACCTGGGCACGCAGACCTTCTTCTGCATCTGCTTCCGCGACCGCGAGTACGTTCTCGATCTTTTCGAAATGCTCACGGGCGCGCGTCTCACCCACAGTTTCGCCCGCATCGGCGGGGTGGCCAAAGATCTGCCCGACGACTTCGACCACCGCTGCCGCGAAGTCATCGACTTCCTCCCCAAGCGCGTGGCCGAGTACGAACGCATCGTCAAGAACAACCGCATCTATTACAAACGCGCAAAAGGCGTTGGGATCTTTACGTCTGACGATTGCTTTGCCTGGCGGGTGACGGGCCCCACTCTCCGGTCAGCGGGGGTCGCTCGCGACCTGCGCAGGGACGAGCCGTACGCCGCCTATCCCGAGGTGGACTTCGAGGTGGCGGTGGAGTACAACGCGGACGTGTACGACCGGTTCCTGGTGCGGATGAAAGAGATACGGGAGTCGTGCAAGATCATCCGCCAATGCCTCGACAACATCCCCGATGGCCCCTTCGTAGCCAAAGACGCGATGCGTACGCTTCCTCTCAAAAAGGACGTCATGCGCGATTCCGCTGCCATGATCCAAGATTTTGAGCAGGTGTTCCGGGGTCCGCGCGTGCCCAAAGGTGAGGTCTACGTGGCGACCGAGGCCCCGAAAGGCGAGATGGGCGTCTATATCCGCTCGGACGGCGGGCCCAAGCCGCAACGCGTGCACTTCGCCACTCCCAGCTTCTATCACGCGCAGGCGGTGCCGCCGCTGGTCGAGGGTGAGATGATCTCCGACCTGGTGGCCATCTTCGCGAGCATCGACGTCGTCCTCGGAGACACGGACCGATGAGCGACCCGATAGCGCAGCTCATATTCCTCATCATCAAGGCGATCCTCATGCCGGTGCTGATCGTCATGATGGTGGCGTTCATCATCTTCTTCGAGCGCAAGTTCGCGGGGTTCTTCCAGGGACGCGTGGGGCCGACCTACCTGGGCCCTTGGGGTTCGTTCCAGTCCTTCGGCGACATCTTCAAGCTGCTCTCCAAAGAGGATCTGATCCCGCTGAAGGCGGACAAACCGGTGTTCCGCGTGGCCCCGTACATCATCTTCATCCCTGCCTTCCTCGTGATGGCCCTACTGCCGTTCGGGCCGGTCGGGGGGCCGCCCAACCTCTTCGGCCACCGCTTCGACTACGTGATCGCCAACTTCGACGCCGGATTGGTGTTGTTCCTGGCCCTGGGGGCGATCTCTGTCTACGGGGTGGTCCTCGCCGGATGGTCGTCCAACAGCAAGTACTCGCTGCTGGGCGGACTGCGGGCCGGCGCCCAGATGATCTCCTACGAGCTGGCCATGGGCTTCTCGCTGGTGGGCGTCGTTCTCATGGCCCATTCCCTGAACTTCGTGGACGTGGTCAACCGGCAGTCGGGCAACTTCTGGCACTGGTTCTTCATCCCCCAGGTGGTGGGAGGCATTATCTTCTTCATCGCCACCCTGGCCGAGCTCAACCGGACGCCCTTCGACCTGGCGGAGGCCGAGCAGGAGCTGGTGGCCGGTTACCTCACCGAGTACTCCGGGATGCGGTGGGGCATCTTCCTGTTCGCCGAGTACGTGAACCTGGTGGTTATCTCCGGCGTGGTCTCCACGCTGTATTTCGGGGGATGGCACGCACCCCTCACCGTGCTCGACTTCATCCCCGGACCTATCTGGCTGTTCCTCAAGATCGTGGTCATGGTCTTCATCTACATCTGGGTGCGGTGGACCATCTTCCGCTACCGGTACAACCAACTGATGTCCACCGGGTGGAAAGTGCTCCTGCCTCTCTCCATCGCCAACCTCGTGGTCACGGCCATCGTCGTGAACCTGGTGAAGTGACATGCGCGGCGAGAGGGCATGGCGGCCAGCGTTGCGGCGGCGCAGGGACGTGAAGTGACATGGGCCTGAAAGACGTCGTCAAGAAAGCGGCTTTCGTCGACATCCTGCGCGGGATGTCCGTCACCGGCACCTATTTCGTGGTGAACAAAGTGACGGTGGAGTATCCGAAAGAGAAGCTGCAGACATATCCTCGCTTCCGCGGCGCCCACGCTCTCCTCAGCCACCCGGAGACCGGCGAGACGAAGTGCGTGGCCTGCATGCTGTGCGCCACTATCTGCCCGTCCCAGTGCATCGCAATCGAGGGCGAAACCGTCACCGACGGGCGCAGCCGTCCGAAGACATTCGAACTGGATCTGGCGCGCTGCATCTTCTGCGGGTTCTGCGAGGAGGTCTGCCCGGTGGCGGCCATCGTCATGACCAAACAGTACGAGCTGTCCACGTTCGACAAGAGCGACTTCCTGCTCACAAAAGAAAAGCTGACGGCGAACGCGGTATACGTCCACAAAGAGGTGCTTGCCCACGCGGCGCCGATCGCCGTCGCGGGGACCCCCGGAGCGGCCGCCGACACCCTGGGGCCTGCCGCCGGGACTGCGGACACACCCGAGACGGATGCGCTCGCCGAGACTCCGCGCGTCGTCGCCGGCGCCGCCAGAGCGGTCGACGACCAGGACGAGGAGAGCTGACCGCGATGGTCGAGAAGATCCTCTTCATCATCTTCGGCTTCTTCGCCGTGGTCGGCGCGCTCGGCGCCATCTCGCGCAAGAACGTCGTGCATGCCCTGCTGATGCTGGTTTTCACCTTCCTCAACGTGGCCGCGATCTTCTTCCTCACCCAGGCCTATTTCCTGGCCGTGGTGCAGGTGCTGGTGTATGCGGGCGCCATCATGGTGCTGTTCGTGTTCGTCATCATGTTCCTCAACCTGCGCACGTTCGAAGAGGAGGAGCAGGTGCACCGTCGCCAACGCTGGGTGGCGATACTGCTTTCGGTGCTCGTGCTCGCGGAGTTCGTCGTGGTGCTCACGGGCATCACGTTCACCTCGGCGAGGGGCGGCTTCAGCCCAGCTGCTATCCAGGCCGCGGGCGGCAATTCGCACGTCCTGGGGCAAACGCTCTTTAACTCCTTCCTGTTGCCTTTTGAGGTGTCGTCGATCGTGCTGCTGGTGGCCATGGTGGGCGCGATCATCCTGGTGAAGAAGGAAAGGGCCGCAAACGTGTCTACCGACGCTTGGGAACCCGGCGAGGAGCCCACGCCCGAGCTTACCGAGGAGGAGGTATAGCCATGCCGATCCCCATCGACTACTACCTCGTGCTCTCGGCCGCACTTTTCATCATCGGCACCGCCGGCGTGCTCTTGCGCCGCAACCTGTTCATCGTCCTTTTCTCGATCGAGCTCATGATGAATGCGGTGAACATCAACCTGGTTGGTTTCAGTCGCTTCCACGAGAACATGACCGGCCAGAATTTCGTACTGTTCACCATGACCATCGCCGCGGCTGAGGCTGCCATAGGCCTCGCTATCGCCACCGCCCTGTTCCGCAACCGCCGGACCCTCATGGTCGACCTGTTCGACGTGATGAAGGGCTAGGTACCTCAGGTGCAACATTACGTCTGGCTCATACCGGCACTGCCTTTCGCGGCGTTCGTCTTGACGCTCGTGCTGGGCAAGTGGTGGATCAAGGAGTCGGCACACTGGCTGCCCATCCTGGCCATGCTCGGCTCGTTCGGGCTTTCCATCGCGGCCTTCATCCAGGTTCGTGGCGCCCAGCAGCCGTTCGTCCTGGAGCTTTGGCGCTGGATGAGCGTCGGCAAGTTCCAAGTGCCTTTTGCCTTCCAGGTGGACCAGTTGACAGCCGTCATGCTGTTGGTGGTGACCGGGGTCGGCCTGCTGATCTTCATCTACTCGAAGGGCTACATGCGCGGCGACCCCGGCTACTACCGGTTCTTCGCCTACATGAGCTTGTTCGCTTTCAGCATGCTGATGCTGGTGATGGCCGCCAACTACCTACTCTTGTACTTCGGCTGGGAGGCCGTGGGGCTGTGCTCGTACTACCTCATCGGCTTCTTCTACCAGAAGCCGGAGGCGGCCGCGGCCGGGAAGAAGGCCTTCATCACCAACCGGGTGGGCGACTTCGGCTTCGGCCTGGGCGTGATGCTCATCTTTGTCACCTTCGGCACGCTCAACTACACGGGGGTCTTCTCGCAGATCGGCGCGGGGGGCGTCTCGCACAACGCCCTGCTCGGCATCTCGCTGCTGCTCTTCATGGGGGCGATGGGCAAGTCGGCGCAGTTCCCGCTGCACGTCTGGCTGCCCGACGCCATGGAGGGTCCGACTCCGGTCTCCGCGTTGATCCACGCCGCCACCATGGTCACCGCCGGGGTGTATCTGGTGGCGCGGAGCTCGCCTATCTTCGCCAGCGCCCCGTCCGCGATGCTCGTGGTGGGTGGCATCGGTACCTTCACGGCGATATTCGCCGCCATAATCGGTATCGCGCAGCAGGACATCAAGAAAGTACTCGCCTACTCGACCATCTCGCAGCTGGGATACATGTTCATGGCCCTGGGCGTGGGTGCGTGGTCAGCAGCCATCTTCCATCTGGTGACGCACGCCTTCTTCAAGGCCCTCCTCTTCCTCGGGGCCGGCTCGGTGATCCATTCCATGGACGGCGAGCAGGACATGCGCTGCATGGGTGGCTTGGCCCGCCGCATCCCCGTGACCTGGATCACCTTCATCGTCGGTGGTCTGGCCCTCTCCGGCATCTTCCCGTTCGCCGGCTTCTGGTCCAAGGACGAGATCCTCGGCAGGGACTTCCACGCCGGCATCTACGTCATCTGGGCGGTCGGGCTCATCGCGGCTTTCATCACCGCTTTCTACACCTTCCGCATGATCTTCGTGACCTTCTGGGGCGAAGGAGACGCGCTCGGACGAGACTACGTGCAAGCGCATCCACGAGAGTCCCAAGTCGATGCTCGGACCTCTGGTCCTGCTGGCCATCGCGTCGACCCTTGGCGGTTTTCTCGGGCTCCCCGGCAGCTTCGGCGTTATCCAGAGGTTCCTCGCGCCGGTGTTCGCCCAGGCGAACGGCATCCTGGGGATAGGGGAGCAGACCGTGCACCCGATCGACCTCATCCTCATGTTCATCTCGCTGGTCGTGGCCCTCATGGGCATGGGGCTGGCATGGCTCATCTACGTGAAGCGGAGCAAGGACCTTCCTCTGTTCTTCGGTGCGCTCTTCGGGCCGGTGTATCGAGTGGTGTACAACAAGTTCTACGTGGACGAGTTCTACGCGGCCACGGTGGTTCGCCTGACCGTGGATGGCTCGCGCTGGGTGTGGAGGCATTTCGATGAAACGGTCATCGACGGTGCGGTCAACGGGGTAGGCACGCTCTGGCAGCGAGTGGGGCGCGAGGCGCGGCCCCTCCAAACCGGGCGGGTGCAGAACTACCTGCTCAGCATGTTCATCGGCTTGTTCGTGATAGTGACGGTAGTCGTCTTCGCCCTCGGGCGTTGACAAGGACGGAGTGAGATCTTGGACTTCGGGTTCGCACAGCAGCTAGGTTTCAGAGGACTCACATTCCTCACCTTCCTGCCCATCGCGGGTGCCCTCGTCATGCTGCTGTTCATGCGCAAGCGGCCCAACGCCTACAAGGCCACGGCCCTGGTCACGACCGCCCTCACCTTGGCGTTGTCGATCTACCTGGCGACGCAATTCAAGACCGGCACCGCTGCCTTCCAGTTCCAGGAGGATCAAAGTTGGATCGGCAGCCTGGGCATCCACTATCACGTGGGCGTGGACGGCATCTCGATGCTCCTGGTGCTCCTCACCACGCTCCTCTCCATGGTCGCCATCTTGGGCACCTGGAACTCCATCAAAGACCGGGGGCTTGCGTTCTTCATCAGTTTGCTGGTGCTCGAGGCGGCCATGATCGGCGTGTTCGTCTCGATGGACTTGTTCTTGTTCTACATGTTCTGGGAGATCCAGATGATCCCGATGTACTTCATCATCGGGCTGTGGGGCGGCACCCGGCGCATCTATGCCGCCATCAAGTTCTTCCTGTACACATTCGTGGGCTCGGTGCTCATGCTGGTGGCCATCCTGACCATCGTCTGGTGGAACAGCCGCCACACCGGCGTGCTCACCTTCGACATCCTCACGCTGCATGAAGGCCGGATTCCCGCCCTCGGTGGCCGGCTGGGCGTTCGCTGCGTTCTTCATCGCCTTCGCCATCAAGGTGCCGATGTTCCCCGTGCACACCTGGCTGCCGGACGCGCACACCGAGGCGCCCACCGCGGGCTCGGTAATCCTGGCCGGCGTGCTTCTAAAGATGGGCGTCTACGGGATGATCCGCTTCAACATCGGCCTCTTCCCGCAGATCGCCGTGCGCGCAGTGCCGGTGGTACTTGTGCTGTCGGTGATAGCGATCGTCTACGGCGCAGCTATGTCCCTGATTCAGCCGGACATGAAGCGGCTGGTGGCCTACTCGTCGGTGAGCCACATGGGCTTTATCACCGCCGGGCTGTTCGTGTTCAACCTCCAGGGGGTGGAGGGCTCGATGCTGCAGATGGTCAGCCACGGCATCCTCACCGGCGCCCTGTTCATGATGGTCGGCTTCTTCTACGACCGCACCCACACCCGTCTCATCAAGGACTACGGCGGGATGGCTCGGCCTATGCCGGTGGCGGCGGCGTTCTTCAGCCTGTTCGTCGTCGGCAGCCTGGGGCTGCCCGGGCTGAGCGGTTTCCCGGGAGAGTTCCTTATCCTGGTGGGCACGTTCCAGTACGCCAAGGTCTTCGCCGTGATCGCGTCGATCGGGATCATCATCGGCGCGGCATACCTGCTGTGGATGTACCAGCGCACGATGTTCCAGCAAAGCAACCAGAAGTGGCTGTCACTCAAAGACCTCAGCGCGCGCGAGGTGCTGACCCTGGTGCCGCTCGTGGGCATGGCCGTGTGGATCGGCATCTACCCCCACACGTTCCTGAACATGATCCAGGCGCCCGCACAGAACATCCTCAGCCAGGTGCAGCCGTACATGGCGCAGCACGGCGGCCTGATTCACCTAGCCGGCATCTTCTTCGGGGGGCACTAGCATGCAGGCGCCTGATCTAGTCCCCGTCATCCCGGAGATCATCCTCCTGGTGGCCGCGTGCCTGGTGCTGCTCGTTGAGCCGTTCCTGAAGGAGGACAAGACGGCGGTGATCGCCATCGCGCTTACCGGTCTGGTCGCTTCCGGGGCTGTGTCCCTAGCGCTTGTGGGACAGAACCGCGTGAGCTTTGGCGGGATGCTCGTGTTGAGCGACTACGCCGTCTTCTTCAAAGTCTTGTTCGCTTTTGCCGGGGCGCTGACGGTGCTCATGTCCCCGAGCTATCTGCATGCTCTCAAGCGACACCTGGGCGAGTTCTATGCCCTGCTGCTGTTCGCCGTCATCGGCATGGACCTCATGGCCGCTTCGCGCGACCTCATCCCGTTCTACGTCGTCCCTCGAACTGATGGCGGTGAGCAGCTACCTGCTCGCGGCCTTCTTCCGCTACCGGGTGCGGTCGAACGAGTCTTCGCTCAAGTACTTCCTCACCGGGTCGCTTCGCCTCGGCGATCATGCTCTACGGCATCAGCCTGGTGTACGGCGTCACCGGGTCCACCAACTACAGCGCCGTCGGGCAGGCGCTCGCTGGGAGCGGTGCCGTCACGGCAAGCGTCAGCCATACCGGCATCGTCTTCGCGACGGCCCTTTTCGGCGATCGGGCTGGCCTTCAAAGTGTCGGCGGCGCCCTTCCACATGTGGGTGCCCGACGTCTACCAAGGCGCGCCCACGCCGGTGGCCGCGTTCTTCTCCGTCGGCCCGAAGGCGGCGGCCTTCGCCGTGATCCTCGTCTCGTTTGCAACGGCTTTCCCCAGCATCGCCGGCGACTGGAGCGTGCTCTTCATCGTGCTCGCGGTGATGACCATGATCGTGGGCAACGTGTTCGCGCTTGTGCAGACCAACATCAAGCGCATGCTGGCCTACTCGTCCATAGCGCATGCCGGGTATCTGCTGGCGGGCGTGGCGGCCTTGGGCTGGGGGTTACACCAGCAGCAATCAACCGCCCCCTACGCTGGGCAGGCCGTGCTGATCTACCTGGCTGCGTACACCTTCATGAACCTGGGTGCCTTCGGGATCCTCGCCTACCTGAAGACCCAGATGCCGGACCGGTTCGACTACTCGCTCAAGAGCCTTGCCGGACTGGGACGCCGCTCGCCGTGGGCCGCGGTGCTCCTGTCGCTGTTCATGCTGTCGCTCGCGGGCATTCCGGGCACCGCGGGCTTCATAGGCAAGTTCTACGTCTTCGGCTCGGTGGTGCGCTCGGGTCTCATCTGGCTGGCTGTGGTCGGAGTGCTCATGAGCGCGGTTTCCGCCTTCTACTATCTGAGGGTGATCATGTACATGTTCTTCCGGGAGCCGGAAGAAGACTTCATCGTGAAGGAGCCCATCGCCGGAGGTATGGCGGCCGCGTTGGCCGTGAGCGCGATAGCCACACTGGTTATCGGAGTGGTCCCGTCTTGGCTTTGGGACGCGGTGGTCAGGGCTTTCAGCTCGCTCGTCACCGGGCGACTGTAACCCGGCCGGGCAGATCCCTGGCCCGAGGGCAGTCAGAACGGCGCGAGCCGTCAGGGCTGCGGGGTGGTGAGAACGCCAGGGCTGGGGAATCTCGAGGAGCTGTTCACAAGGCTGGGGAGCGCGGGCGTGCTGCTGGAGTCTGATTGGGTCCTTCCCATTAGTAGCCCTCCCATCCGGGCCGGCGCCGTCCGCCTGGATGGCGCAACCATCGCGGAAGTGGGCTTGGCGAGCGACCTCCGCGTCTTCCATCCCGGCGAGGAACGGCGCGAGTTGCCCGGGTGCGTACTGCTGCCCGGCTTGATCAACGCGCACACTCACCTGGAATACTCGGCCTTCCGCGGCTTTGCACGGCAAAGCGGATTCGGCGAATGGATGCTGCGGCTGCTGCTCGCGCGGAGGAAATTGGCGCCCGAGGATTACGGGATCTCCGCGCTGTGGGGGGCACGAGAGTGCGTCCGCGGCGGTGTCACCTACATCGGGGACACGTCCTTCGAGGGCTGGACCACGGCCCGGGCGGCCGTCGCTGCCGGTCTGAGGGCCCGGGTCTATCTGGAAGTCTTCGGCCTCGACGATGCTCGTCTGCCCCAGACGATGGAGCGCCTCGAAGCTCGCCTCGGCGCGCTCCGTCACGAAGGCGGTCCGCGTACGGAATGGGGGGTCTCTCCCCACGCTCCTTACACCGTCTCCGCCCGTCTTTTCCGAGAGGTGACCCGGTTCGCGAAACGTGGAGGCCTCAGGGTGGCAACTCACGTGGCGGAGTCAAAGGCAGAGGTGGACTTCCTCGGCGCCGGCTCTGGACCGCTTGCCGGGGCCTATCGGGGCGCGAAGATGTGGAAAGGGGAGCGCTGGGCCCCTCCGGGGATCCGGCCTGTCGAGTATCTCGCCCGCGCGCATGCGTTGGGCCCGGGACTTCTGGCCATACATTGCGTGGAGGTGGATCCTGCCGACATCGCCCTGCTCGCGGAACACCGAGTGGCGATAGCCCACTGTCCCCGCTCGAACCTGCGCCTGGAATGTGGCGTGGCACCCACGGCCGAGTTCCTGGAGGCCGGCCTGGATGTGGGCTTGGGCACCGATAGCGCAGCCTCCAACGACAGTTTGGACATATTCGCGGAGATGCGCGCGGCCTTGACCTTGAGTAGGGCCCGTACCGCGGGCGCCGATGAGGTGGGGCCGGCCGATAGTGCGGAATCTGCTATCGAGTGGCCGCGCGCGGGCCTGGCGCCGCGGGCCACGAACGCACCAGCCACGCCACGGCAAGCCACGGGGACGCCGGCCGGTGCGCCGCCGCTCACCGCGGACCAGGTGCTGCTCATGGCAACTCTGGGCGCGGCGCGCGCCTTGGGGGTGGAGCGGGAGCTGGGCAGTTTGGAGCCGGGCAAGGCCGCCGACGTGATCGCCGTTTCCCTTGCCCGACCGGGGCAGAGCGCCACAGGACAGATCGGTCCGAGGGAGACTTGGCCCGCGCTTGTCGGCCCTGGGGACGTCGACCCCGCGCTTGTCGGCCCTGGGCACGTCGACCCAAGCCAGGTTGCCACAGCTGATGGCTGGACCGGCGCTGGGATCGGCCCGGTGGAACGCCTGGTGACCCGGGCCACCGCGGCTGACGTTAGGCTCGTGGTCATAGGGGGGCAGGTGTATTTTGACGCGAGGTCCGCGGCCGCTGGGCGGGAGGACGAACTCGATCGTGCGTTTCTGACGGTCCGGGGCAAGCTCGGGCTCACCGGCTGACGGTCCTACGGGGCCGGCCCCGTCCGCGACCACTTTCACACAGTGCGTCGCCCGCCGCCTGCTTGCTTTGTCAGTTCGTATTGCAGGCCGGTCTTCGCGGTGCGCTGTGTCGATCGGCCTTACGCGAGGGTGCTCCAGTGGTGGCCCGGCCCGTAATACGGCATAATCTGTCATGCAACTCCGGCGCGGTTCGCTACAGACAGTGCTAGGCTCGGCCCGCGGCGGGATCGATATGAGGAGAAAATCGTGCTGCTTGACAGAAGGCGCATCAAGAAATGGGCGAAATGGATCGCCCTGATACTGGCCGTGGTGTTCGCGCTCAGCTTCCTGTTCCTGGGCGTCGGCTATGGCGGGGCTGGATTCAACCTTTCCAGCATCTTCACGGACAAAAACTCTACGACGGCCACGACTACGGTCGGTGACCAGCTCAAGTCGCTCCAGGCCGCGCTTGCCGCCAATCCGAAGGATGTGACATCCCTTCTGGCGATCGCCACCATTTACCAGGACAACCAGGATTACACCACTGCCGCCACCTATCTCGAGAAAGTCCTCGCGGTGGACCCCACTCAGAAGGACGTGTATACGCGTCTGGCCAACCTGTATCTGGATAGCACGGTAAACAACTATCAGGCAGCTGTTACGGTGCTCAACAAGGCGACGGACGCGGATCCGAACGACCCGGACGTGTACCTACTTCTGGGGGTGGCTCAGAACGACCTCGGTCAGACCCAGGCGGCGATTCTGGCGTGGAACCATTACCTGCAGCTGGATCCCAACGGCGACCAAGCGGCGACGGTCAAGACCAAGATCGCGCAGTTGATGGCAACGACCACGACGTCACCATCCACGTCGAGCACGGGCTCGTCGACCACCGGCTCGTCGACCACCGGGTCATCCACAACGGCGACCGCGAGCGGCTCGTCTGCAACCACCACGGCCACCACCGGCTCGGCCACTACCACCACAACCGCCAGTTAGCCGGTCGGGAGGCACATGTCACCCTTGTTTACGAGCGCGCGTATATACTTAGTATGCCGACATCGAACGGAAGCGTGTGATTCGCGAGACGCGGCCGGGAATCCGGGGGGACGCGCGTGAACCTGGCAATAAGCAAGGAACTCATCGGGGAAGTGCTCGTAGTCCATGTGGGCGGCGATCTCGACGTTTACACGGCTCCGCAGCTCAAGGAGGCCCTTGCGGAGGTGCTCGGTGCCGACGGCAGCAGCCTAGTCCTCGATCTTTCCGATGTCCATTTCATCGATTCCACCGCACTCGGGGTGCTCGCGAACTCGCTTCAGCAGACCCGCTCCAACGAGGGTGACCTCCGCCTGGTGATGGAAGACCCGTACCTTCTCAAGATCTTCCATATCACCGGATTCGACGGCGTCTTCGCTATCTTCCCAAAGGTAGCGGATGCGTTGTCCGCAGGCTGATCGGGTACTCGGGGGGAGAGAGCCCGAAGTCCTCGCGGTCTTCGGCCGCCAATATCCACCATTTGTTGTTGTATTCATCCGCCGCGGGCGTGTATGTTTCCCGCTGACGTGAACGCCTACGAGGAGCCTGCCTGGTGCGACTCATAATCACCGAGAAGAACGACGTAGCAAAGAAGATCTCCGGCATCCTGGCAAAGGGTGGCATCAAAGCGGATTCTTACTACAAGATCCCGTACTACCTCTTCGCCGATTCCACCGGGGAGGCGAACGCCATCGTCGGGCTCAAGGGCCACGTCGTGCAGGTGGACTTTCCACCCGAGTATTCGGAATGGCGCAAGGTCGAGCCTCGGGCCCTCATCGACGCCCCTTTGGTTAAGACGGAGACGGCGAAAGCCGTGGTTCGCGCGGTCAAGAAGCTTGGCGGGTGAAGCCAGTTCGCTGGTCATCGCCACAGACTTCGACCGTGAGGGAGAGCTCATCGGGCTGGAAGCGCTCAATCTGGCCGCCGAAGAGAACCAACGCCTCGTCCGCTCGGTCCGACGGGCGCGTTTCTCGGCCCTCACCGCCGGCGAGATCAACCGGGCCTTCGACCATCTGGACCATCTATCCGAGCCGCTGGCACGGGCCGGAGAAGCCCGCCAGGACATCGACCTCATTTGGGGAGCCACTCTCACCCGTTTCGTGTCGCTGGCCACCTCGCGATTGGGCAGCCAGTTCCTCTCGGTCGGCCGCGTGCAGACTCCCACCCTGGTGTTGGTCGTGGAGAGGGAAAAAGAGCGCAGAGCTTTCGTATCGGAGCCCTTCTGGGTGGTGAAGGTCGACCTGGACGCGTCCGGCGACGACTTTCAGCGCGGTACACAAAGAGGAGCGCTTCACCGACGAAGCTCGGGCTCAGGCAGTCTTCGACAAACTCACGGGCCCGGCCCGGGTGACGGCTGTCAAACAGACCAAACGCAAGGTGCCTCGTCCGGCGCCGTTCAATACCACCAGCTTCACCAGCGCGGCGACCTCCCTCGGCTACGGTGCGGCGGCTGCGATGCGCATCGCCGAGGACCTGTACATGGCCGGGCACATCAGCTACCCGCGTACGGATAACACGGTCTACCCGTCGTCTCTCGACCTCCGCGAGACGTTGGCCACCCTGGCCCATGGTGAATTCGGCCGCGAGGCCGGTCAGCTGCTGTCGCGGCCCAGCCTATCGCCGAGCCGCGGCGATAAACGCACCACGGATCATCCGCCTATCTATCCCACCGGGGCACCCACTCGTGGCGAATTGGGCGACCGAGAGTGGCGCATCTACGAGCTGGTCACGAGGCGTTTCCTGGCTACCCTCGCCGACGATGCGCTGATGGAGTCCAACCGAGTGGACGTTGCCATCAACGGCGAGCCTTTCTTCGCCCGGGGCAGCCGCGTGGTGACGGCCGGATGGCTGGACTACTACCCATACAGCCGCCAAAAGGACTTGGAGCTGCCGCTGCTCAAAGAGGGCGATTCCGCGACGCTGGTGGACAAGCAGATAGAGGCGCGGGAGACCCAGCCGCCGGCGCGCTACGGCCAGGGCACGCTCATCGAACTCATGGAGAAGCACAACCTGGGCACCAAGGCCACCCGTCACAACATCATCCAGAACCTCTACGATCGGGGATACGTCCATGGCAACCCCATCGAGCCCACTGAGATGGGCATAAAGATGGCGGAAGCCTTGCAGGAGTTCGCCCCCCACATCGCCTCTCCGGAGATGACGGCGCAGCTCGAGAAGGACATGGACCTCATCTCCGAGCGCGACCTCAAGAAGGAGGATGTGGTCACCATCTCCCGCGACCTGCTTCGGGAGGCCTACAGTTCCTTGGAGCAGAACCGCGAGCAGGTGGCCGCTAAGATCTACGAGGGCATCACCGACGACCGTATCCTGGGCGATTGCAGCAAATGCGGCACGCACAAGCTGAGGATCATCCGCTCGAAGGCCACCAAGAAGCGTTTCGTAGGCTGCGAGGGCTACCCGGATTGCGATCAGACCTACCCTTGCCCCAGAGGGGCGACATCATCGGCACCGGAGAGATCTGCGCCCAGTGCGGCACGCCGAAGATCAAGGTGCTGGGCGGCCGGAGACCATGGATACTGTGCCTTGATCCGTACTGCCCCACGAAGGCTGAGTACCGCGAGAAACAGGCTGCCAAGGCTGCGCGCAAGGGCGATTCCGCCAAGGCGACCGGTGCCGAGGCAGTGAGCGGCTCGGCTGCCGCGAAGCCGGCCAGGGCCGCGAGGAAGACCGCGACCTCCGCCCGGAAGACTTCGACCACCCGCAAGCCAGCCGCGGCGACCGCTCGGAAATCCTCAGCCAAAGCGACTACCGCTAAGCCGACGACTGCGAAGGCCGCCACCAAGGCGTCGACGGCGAAGACGGCGTCGGACGCGAAAACGCCTGTCTCGGCGCCCGCGAAATCGCGCACCACCCCGCGTGCTGCAAAGGCTTCCCCTCCACTCCCGGCGGGAGACGAGACGCCACCGGGGGCAGGGCCGGACACCGCCGAGTAGTGCGCCATGGGGCTGTTCCTAAAGTCTGGAGGCCGCTGAATGCCTGAAGCGAGTCCACCCGTCCGCCGACGCCACCCTGGACGATTCCGTGCTTGCCGGGCTGGGTAGTGCCACCAACGGCGTGTTCATCACCTTCGAGGGACTGGATGGCTGCGGCAAGTCCACTCAGATGGAGATGCTCGCCGCCGGTTTGGAGGCGCGGGGCTTCGTCGTGCTCATGACAAGGGAGCCCGGAGGCACTCCTTTGAGCGAGGCTGTGCGGGACATCTTGCTCGATCCCCGCCAACATGGCATGTCCGCGCGTGCCGAGGCGCTGCTGTATGCAGCCGCTCGGGCGCATCTCGTTGAGCAGGTCATCAGACCCGCCTTGGAAGACGGCCAGATAGTCCTCTGCGACCGCTATATCGATTCGTCGCTCGCCTATCAGGGCTATGGCCGAGGACTGGGCACCGACAACATCATGTCGATGAATGCCTGGGCCACCGACTGTCTGTTCCCAGATCTGACCCTGCTGCTCGACCTGGACGACTCCCTCCGGAGCAACCGGTTGGCGGCAGTGCCCGATCGCCTGGAGGCCGAAGACGACGGGTTTCACCAGCGGGTGGCCGAAGGGTATCGCGCATTGTTGATCGAGCACCGCCACCGGATGCGGAGGATCGACGCGTCGGGTGCGCCCGAGGATGTGCAGCAACGCGTGCGCGACGTCGTAGAGGAAGAGTTGGGGCTGTTCACCCATTAGGCGTGTGATCCTGGCGGTGCCGCGGTCTTCAGCGGACCTGGGGAGGAATCAGATGAGCAGTCTGTTCGAGGATATCGTCGGCCAGGAGCTCGCCGTGTCCATCCTCACCCGGGCGCTCGCCCAGGGTGCTTCCCACGCCTACCTCTTTTCGGGGCCCCCGGGAGTGGGGAAGAGCGATGCTGCTCTTGCCTTCGCGGCCGGTCTGGCTTGCCCGGACGCCGGGTGCGGCGATTGCACCACCTGCCGCCGGGCGCTCGAAGGACTCCATCCGGACGTGGAGATGGTGGTTCCCGAGGGATCCAGTCATCCTCATCGACCAGATCCGCGACATCAACTCTCACGTAGCCTATCGGCCCTTCGAGGCCCGGGCCAAGGTCTACATCCTCTTCGAGGCGGAGACCATGAATCCCCAGGCGGCGAACGCCTTTCTGCGCACTCTGGAGGAACCGCCGCCGCACGTGCACTTCGTGCTCGTCACCGACGCTGCCGACCGCATGCTGCCCACGATCGTCTCCCGATGCCAGCACGTGCCGTTCTCGCGCACGCCCATGCCCCTTATCGCGGAGCACCTGGAAAGGCGCTATCAGCCTCACTCGCGATGACGCTCGCCTCTACTCCCGGGCTTCGCAGGGCAGTCTGGCCTACGCGCGCGAGCTGGCCACTTCCGAGGAGGCGCGGGAGCGTCGCCAGGTCTGATCGTATCCGGCGAGCAAGCTACCGGAATCGGATCTCCTCTCGACAGAACGGATGCTCGACGCAGACGCTGTCGGCCGTGGAGAAGAAGGCGGACGAATCAGTGGGCGGGCTGGACGCGAGGCGGGACCAAGCGCTGGATTGGGCAGGGGACGCCCGCACCCGTTCCTGGGTCAACAAGACGGCACGATCAGCGCGTTAAGCGCGAGAGGCGCCGGGCGGTCGGATTGGGTCTCGAAGAGGTCACGGGCACGTTCGCCGGCTGGTACCGCGACATGGCGGCCATCTCAGTTGGAGCAGAGGATGCCGTCCTCAACCAGGACTACCTGCCGCAGCTGCGTCTGGAGACCGTACCGGGACGGATGCTGGCATACCTCGAGGCCGTGCTGGCCGTGCGAAAGACGCAAGAGCGGCTCCGCTATAATGTCGATACCAGATGTGCCATCGGAGACATGTTTCGTGCCATCAAGGAGGCCCTGATTTAGTGGCCGATGTTGTTGGGGTTGTTTTTCAGAACGGGATCAAGACCTACTACTTCGATCCTGCAGGACTTGAACTTGCTCAGGGGGATCGTGTCGTAGTACAGACGATCAGGGGCACGGAGATCGGCCAGGTGGTCGATCCCCCTCACACCATAGACGATTCCGAGTTGCCGGCTCCCCTCAAGAAAGTCACCCGGGTCGCCACCGAGAAAGACCTGGAGCTCTGTCGCCGCCAACGAGAGTCTGCGCCGCGAGGCCATGGCCACCTGCCGCCAGTTCGTCGAGCAGCACGGCTTGGACATGAAACTGGTGGGCGCCGACATCATGTTCGGCGGGGAGAAGATCACCTTCAGTTTCTATTCGGACGAACGCGTCGATTTTCGCGCGCTGGTGGGCGATCTGGCCAAAGCACTCAAGATGCGCATCGAACTCCGGCAGATCGGAGCCCGGGAGGAAGCGCGCATGGTAGGCGGACTTGGTCCGTGTGGACGGCATCTGTGCTGCACCCTGTTCCCCGGCGACGAGGACCCGGTCTCCATCCGCATGGCCAAGGAGCAGAATCTCCCGCTCAACCCCATGAAGATCTCGGGGTTGTGCGGGCGCCTTATGTGCTGCCTCAAGTACGAGCAGGAACAGTACGTCACGTTCCGCAAGGAGGCTCCGCCCAGGGGCACTCCGGTGAAGACCTCCACTGGAGAAGGGGTCGTCACCGGCTACAACGTGCCCAAGGACTCCATCAGCGTCCGGTTCGAAGACGGCACCCACACGGATATCCGCCTTGCCGACTGCCAGTGCGAGCATCGGGGCGGGATGATCACGGTCGCCGATACCGAGGAGGAGTCGTTCCTCGAGGCGGGAGACCGTCTCATGGCGGGAGATCGACCGGCGGCGTGTCCAGGCGCGACCCTGGCGGTGATCGAGGCCGCGGTGGTGATAGGCGAGGATGGCGAGGCCGTGGAGGTCATCGTGGCAGAAGGCTCTCTTCCACCCGGGCCACCGGGAGACATCACGGTCGCTGGAGCACCGACCTCCGAGGAGCCGCGGGTTGAGGGGGAAGGCTTAGGGCGTCGAGCCCGTTCGCGCGGTGGCCGCGGCCGACGCGGCAGGGGCAGAGGTCCCTCCGCCCAAGCGAGCGGCGAGCCCGGGACGGGGAGGAACCCCGGAGAGCAAACCGGGGACTCCGGCCGCGGCGCAGCCGGCGGCCGCGCCGGGATGCCGAGTGGCGGCACGGCGAGCGGAAGCGCAGACCGAGCGCAGACCGGTGGTTCGACAGGCGAAGCCTCAGAGGGCCCCGCCGGTCGTTCCCGTTCCTCACGACGGCGACGTCGGCCACGGCGGGCAGCCGAAGGCGGGAGTGGTGGCGCCGGGCCTGCCGGTAGCGGGACTCCGGGTGCCGGCGCGAGCGGCGCAGGCGGGTCCGGCGAGTAGATCCGCGCTTCGAGCTTGGGGCTACACCGGGAAGCGCTCTGTGCAGAAGCTCCCGCGCTCGCCGCGCGATCTCCGAGGAAGGTCTCGCATCGGCCAGGTGGTCGCCATTAGCCAGCGGCGCTGTCGTCTTCATGGTCAACGGCGGACCCTGCGCCTTGTCAGCAGGTGGCACAGCTTCTAAACTAGGTGGCCGCCTGGAAGTCGAGCAGATTCCGGGTGAGCGGTGGAGCGGTTCCGGCCGCTTGCGGTTTTCCAGGCCGACGTAGCTCAGATGGCAGAGCGGCTCACTCGTAATGAGCAGGTCTGGGGTTCGATTCCCCACGTCGGCTTACGTTTTTACCTCTAAGAGACGTATTTTCCGGTAGCCACGACTGCCAATAAGGCTGCAACACGGCCGGTTGACAGCAATAATGACAGCACCACGCAGTTAAGCCGCTGCTACTAGCCCTACTCGCGATGGCCAGCGTCCTTGGCTGTATCGCTCTCTCTCGGGCCAGCCAACGCCGCAGGCACCGGAGGTGCTATGCTGCCGTCATGCGCCGGTGCTCGCGCTCGTCTTTGCCATGGCGCTAGCCATTCCCCGCAGGCCGGGAAAAGGGCGGGCGTGAACGCGACTCCAGCGGGCGGCTTCTGGGGATCTTGACGCTAGTCAGAAAGAGGCAGCGTGGAAAGCCGTCAACACCGACGCAATTACGGGACCCTCTGGGGGATGCTCGTACTCGCGATCCTCTATATCGGGTTGCTTCACTACCTGCACTCGGTGACCGGCATACGTTGGCTGGATGGCAGCATAGGGGTGGTCCTTGCCCTCTACATCTGCTCGCGTCCGGCCATCAATGCTTGGGAATGGCTGTTCTTCAGTCGTCCCCATCTGCGCCTGCTCGCAGCGAATTGGTCCGGAGTCGGATGGCTGGCGCTGAACACCCTCGTCCTGGTGGCGGGGTGGTTGGTTCTCTTTACTTCACTGACGCGAATCGTAGGCGCTGGCACTTAGACGTTGTGACAGATCAGGCTTGGCGGCGCGTGCGTATACTCCCTTTAATGCCAAAAGAAAGAGGTTGTGATTGTGGACCATCCCCGATTCTCCGCCACTCAAGCAGTATCTCAATACCTCTACCTGACTTCCACCGAGAAATATCCGGACATTCATCCCTCGCGGGCGGTGGGCCAATGGCTCTGTGACCTTCAGGGGTCGGGAAAGATAGCGGATACCATGATTACGGAGCTGCGCAACCACCTGCCTTCGACGGATCAAGGCTTCTTCGCAAACGGCACCCTTGATGACGCCGTCCACGCCTACGCCATGAACCTGCTGGTGGCTCCTGACGAGGTTTCCACCGCTCAACTGCGAGAACTCCTGGCAGCGCTGAAGACTATCTAGGACCAATTCCTCAAGCTTCATCATCCGCCCATTACTATCTTCAAAATCGGTGCGAAGGGCACAAGGGCTTACACCTTGCGCATTGCCCCGGTTGTGATCATCAGGTCGATTTCTTCGTTTCTGCCGTTCAAGAGCCTCGTCTTGATGCCAACGCTCTTGCCGAAATCAGAAAATGCCTCGTTCTTATTGGTGTTATGGGCGATGAGCACTCCCCCCTTCTTGATTGCCGGCCATGCATTCTGAAACTCCCAGATCATGGTTTCATAGGTATGCTGGCTGTCGTGAAAGAACAGGTCTATCGCCCCCACTTCCTCCAATAAGGGAGCAAGTCTATCCGTGCTCTTGCCCGGAATCAGTTGCCACCGGCTGCGCAGGTAGTCAGGTATCATCCAGCCACTCTGCTCCTCTATCGCTCGCGGTACTAACTCGTCCTCTGTATACCGCGCTCTCCAATTCTCGGTGACCGTATACCAAGGCACATCTATGGAATACAACGTGCCTTTCTTGTTTGTATCTAGGGCCAATAGGATATGTGACGACGAGATGCCGCTGGCAACCCCGGTTTCCACCACGCTCTCAGGCTTCACTGTCCGGCATAAACCATATAACGCTAGGCAGGCCGTGAGGTCGATGCCTAGCGCCCGGAACGAAAAAGGCTTGATTCCGGAACCGTCGTCCCAATTGCGCGTGATGTCCTGGCGGAACTTGCTGTCCGGAGATATCTCAGAAAGATAGCTCTCGATCTCGGCGTCCTGGGCTCCCGTCAAAGTCAGCGACAAAGTCCCGAATCGCCTGATACATCTCATCTGTCATGGTCATCGGCCTCATCAAGAGTGGGAGGGGGCGCTACAGTTGAGATGCGCCGTACTGCTCGCCGCCGCAGCTTAGGAGGCTGCTGAAGAACAGCGCCCCGGCCGTCAGAAGCGCACTGGGCGGCACGATAGCACGTCCTCGGTCGCGTCAATAGCGCTGCTATTCACGCTTCCTGCGTCCTTCTCTCGCGCGTACCCATCGGGCTCTGGCGGCGAGGCGCCATTCTTCAGCAGCCTGTTAAAGCTGTCTGCTAGCGCACAGCCTCCAAGGACTCGCTGCCGATGGCTGGCCTGCCTTCGGGGACGGACTTCGCGCCCGCTGGATTCTACACGACGCCCAGCTCTAAACGCGGCCACCTGCACCGGTGTCGGCCTCCACATAGGTCAAAGAGTGAAGGCAGGTCTTGCATTTGTTGTTGACTAACGTAATACTTTCACACGGATAACGCTGACGCCATACAGCGTTTTCTCTATCTTCGCGCCTACCGGTGAGTGGCGTCTCAAATAACCGCCGGGTCGAACTTGCTCTAGCCCCGGGGACTGCTCTCCACTGAGGGTCCCCGGGGCGTTCTCTCATTCCAGACCACTACGCAGCCCCGCTCGAATAGCAGATGAGCGGCGGCGAGGGCTGTTCCTGGAACTCACAATGAGCAGGTCTGGGTTCGATTCCCCATATCGGCTTTCTCAACCAGCCGCAACGGTTCTCACGTTTCCCTCTCCGCCCGCGCGATGGCTGTGCCGTCAATGGAGCAGCGTCCTTATCGGCCGTGCGGTATAGAATCAATGCGGCCACTACCCGAGCGGACGAGTTCAAACCCACACCCAAGGATGGGCAGCATGGCGGCAGAGCGCGTAACCGAGCATGTTTACAGGGTCAACGTGGGACCGGGGCAGGTGTTTCTCATCCTGCAGCCGGAGAAGCTCATCCTGATCGACGCCGGGGTCCCGGGCAGCGCCGCCGTGATCTCCGAGGCGGTCCGCGGACTCGGGCGTCGTCCCGAGGAGATCTCCGACATCGTTGTCACGCATCCGCACCCCGACCACGCAGGTGGTCTCGCGGAGCTGAAGGAGCTGACGGGCGCGCGCGTCTGGATGCACGCGGAAGACGCTGCGCTGGTTCGGGCCGGTCGCGCGTTCCGTCCGTGGAAAGTGGCACCGGGCATTCGGAACCGCGTATTCGCGCGCTTCGTCATCCGCCGTTCGCCCACATCTTTCGAACCGGCGATGGTGGACAGCGAGGTCACGCCCGGACAAGAGTTGCCTTTCGCCGAGGGGCTTATCGCCCTGCACACTCCCGGCCACACCGCGGGTCACCTGGCTCTGCTCTGGCGCGGCGACGGGGGAGTGCTTTTCGCCGGCGACGCAGGCAATTACCGTCGCGGCCGCCTGGTGCCCAGCACGGTCAACGAGGACCTTGAGGTGGCTATGGAGAGCCTCCGGCTGCTGGCTCAGGAAGACTTCGAGACGGTCTGCTTCGCACACGCGCTACCCATCGTCGGTGGCGCCTCGGCCCTGCTCCGGGAACAGTCGAAGCGTCTTTAGGGACTCTGGCCCCGGCGCTGTTCAGGTCTCGGCGCGGCCTTGCTTCGGCTTCGCCCCGCTCTTGCGGGGCTTGCGGCGGTGCGTCGGGAGGCAGACTCGCTTGGGCTTCGCGCCGAGACCCGTTCGCGTCTAGAGCCTCAGTGCCTAGGCCCGCCCCTTCACCTGGCGCCAGGCGCCGTCTTGGGGGGTGAGTAGCCCAGAAATCCGGAGAGGGACGCCGCGGCCGCCTTTACGGCCTCAGCGCAGTGGCGCCGCTCTTCGGGGCCAAAGCGACCGGTAGGGGCAACAACCGAGAGCGTGGCGATCACGGTGCCAAGTTGATCGCGCACCGGCGCCGCCACGGCGCAGGTGCCGATGTTCCGCTCCTCGAGATCGAATCCGATGCCCTCTTGCTCCACTCGCTCCAGCTCGCGGCGAAGCGCAGCCGGGTCGGTGATCGTGCTGGGAGTCAACTGGGGAAGGGGCTGAGCGATGATGCTTTCCCGGTCCGCGGGCGCCTTGAAGGCCGCGAATACCTTTCCATTGGCATTGGCCGTGTATCCGATGATCTGGCCCACGGCTATCTCTCGGCGGAACGGGCGCGAGGTGTCCACCATGTCGACGCTCACTGCCATTCCATCCACCTCGACAGCCAGCGTGACCGACTCTCCCGTCGTCTTAGCCAGGGATTCCAGGTAGGGCCGCGCCGTCCTTTCCAGCTCGGAGTAGCCCTCGGAGAGATACATCGCGGCCAGCAGAGCGGGGCCGAGGTGGTACCGATTGGTCACGACATCGCGTACCACATACGCCGCACTCTCCATCGTCCGGAGCATGCGGTACGCGGTCATCCGGGGCAGCCCGGTCTGCTCCGCGATCTGCTCCAGCGTCCATTCGCGGTGCTCCCCGTCGAAAAGACTGAGCACGAGGAGCCCTTTCGATAAAGCCCGTACCACGAATGCATCGTCCGCACGCTTCGGCGAGGTCTCGCGTAGTCCCGCTGCGCGCTGAGGTCTATCTGGTGTCGCCACGGTTCCCCTCCCAACGGACGACCGACTATCCCGGCACAAGACATCATGATTCTTCGTGGATTCTAGCATCACGCGTGATCCCGGCGGCAACCCGTCCTTTGCCGGCGACCGTCCGCGTGAGCCCGACGCTGTCGTAGCCGGGGCCTTACAGGCCCAGGTTTCGAGCTAAGGTCTGGTATGTATCTTTTGTTTTATGGTACGATCATACCACTGTAGCTGCGTGTCGAAAGCGCCCTTGGCGCGTGCTTTTTTCGACGCGCCCCGGCCGTTCTTCATTTCACGGCCGGAAAGTGTGACACTGATGAAAGGGCCGCATAAGCAGCTTACCGGCCGCATTGCCGAGTACAAATCGACTGCGAGGGACTCCAGTGAAGCTCGACGACATCAAGAAAGTCGCCATAATCGGCGCAGGGACCATGGGCCCGGGTCTGGCTCAGGTGTTCGCCACCGCAGGCTACGACGTTTCGCTCTACTCGAGGAAAGCGGAGACTCTGGAAAAGGCGTTGTCCGTGGTGCGCGCGAACCTCGGGACATTTGTGGAACACGGCATGGTGCCGGCAGGGGACGTCGAAGGCATAATCGCCGGCATCAAACCCACCCAGTCGGTGGAGGAAGCGGGCACAGGCGCGGATCTCATCATCGAGAGCATCGCCGAGAAGGTGGACGCGAAGCGCGCGTGTTCGAGGAACTCGACAAGATGTGTCCCGAAGGCGCCATCTTCACCAGCAACACCTCGTACCTCAACATCTACGAGCTCGTGCCGGAGAGGCGGCTTCCCGACACGATCATCGCCCACTGGTTCGCGCCGCCGCACATCATCCCCCTGGTCGAGGTGGTCAAGGGCCCCGAGACCAGCCAGGAGACCGTCGACGTTCGTGGTGGAGCTCCTCAAGAAGGTCGACCGCGTGCCGACCGTGATGGAGAAGTTCGTGCCGGGCTTCTGCATCAACCGCTTCCTGCGCATCATCGGCCGCGAGGTCTTCTTCCTGCTGGACAACGGCTACATGACCGCCGACCAGCTCGACCTCGCCGTGAAGGCGAGCATCATCCCCCGCGCCATGGTGCTCGGATTCGTGCAGCGCTACGACTTCACCGGCCTCGATCTCAGCTACGGCAACCTGCAGAACACGGCCTTCATCGAGGCTCCCATCGACAACGAGCCGCGCAGCCTGCTCGAGCGGGTCGAGACGCGGCGAGCTGGGCGTCAAGAGCGGCAAGGGCTTCTTCGACTACAGCGACCGCGACCTTGGAGGAAGTCCTCAAGAAGCGGGATGCCGCTCTCTCGAGGTCTTCAACGACGTCAAGAGATTCCGTGATCTGAACGCCAGCCGCATCTAGGAGCCGGAGGGGAGACCATGAAACTTCCCGCAGGCAAAGTCATCATCACGGCCGCTCTCAACGGCGCGTTGGTCAACAAAGAGATGAACCCGAACGTGCCGGAGCAGCCGGACGAGATCGCACAGGCTGCCCTCGACTGCTACAACGCAGGCGCGGCCATCGTCCACATCCACGCGCGTGACGAGGAGGGCAAGCCCATGCGGCACCAAGGAGAAGTTCGAGGAGATCCAGGCGGCAGTGCGCGGCAAGTGCCGAGAGATCATCATCCAGTTCTCCACCGGCGGCGGCACCAACCTCACCATCGAGGAGCGAGTCTCGCTGCCTCGACGCCAATCCGGAGATGGCGTCGCTCAACATGGGCACCCTGATGCGCCAGACCGGCGCCAATCGCCGGGCACGCCGTTCTCGAACATGACCAAAGACATCGAGGCGTGGGCGGCCAAGATGAAGGACCTCGAAGATCAAGCCTGAGATGGAGTGCTACTCCCAGAGCATGTACCGGGACGTGAACAACCTCATCAAGAAGGAGCTGATCAAGCCGCCGTACTACGTGAACTTCGTGCTCGGCATGCAGTACCAGGGCGCCATCGAGGCCACGCCGGAGACGCTCGTGTCGATGTACCAGTTCCTGCCGGAGAACTGCCTCTTCAACACCACCGCCACGTGCGCCGCCCAACTGCCGGTCACGACCATGGGGATGATCATGGGCGGCTGCGTGCGTGTCGGCCTGGAAGACAACATCTACTACTCCAGGGGCGTTCTCGCGCAGAGCAACGCTCAACTGGTCGAGCGGTCGGCGACGGATCGCCAGGGAGCTCAACCTGGAGCCGGCCACTCCGGACGAGGCCAGGCAGATCCTGGGCGTGGTGAAGACGATAGTCGACGACGAAGGAGGCCGGATCATGGATGATCTGTTTTCACTCAAGGGCAAGAACGCCGTCGTCGTGGGCGGGGCCGGGGGCATTGGCCACGGGCTGGCCGAAGGGCTCGCCCGCTACGGCGCGCAGGTAGCCATCGCCGACGTGAATCCGGCCAGCCTCGAGCAGGTCTCCGCCGAGCTCGGTAAGGCTACCGGCGCGACGGTCAAGACCTACATCGTCGACTGCACGCAGGAGGCCAGCGTCCAGGAATTGGTCGCCAAGACCGTCTCCGACATGGGCCGGGTCGACATCCTCGTCAACGCCCTGGGCTACAACGCCAAGGCTCCGGCGACCGAGTTCCCCATGGACGAATGGGACAAGCTCTTCGCCGTCAACATCCGTGGCGTCATGATGAGCTGCAAGCACTACGCGGCGCACATGGCCGAGCGGGGCGGCGGCAAGATCATCAACCTCTCGTCGATCCGCGGGGCCAGAGGCGCCACCGGCGGCAACCTCGCGTACTGTGCGAGCAAGGGCGCGGTCAACATGCTTACGAAGCAGTTGGCTTGCGAGCTGGCCCCGAAGAACGTGCTGGTCAACGCCATCGCGCCGATCATCACCATCACTCCGATGACCGCTGAGCGGATCAAGAATGAAGCGTCGCGCTACGAGCGCATGTTGCTCAACGTCCCCATGGGCCGGATGGGAACAGTGGCGGATCTCGATAGGGCCGGCCGTCTTTCTCGCCTCGCCGGCTTCTGATTTCGTCACCGGGACGATCTTGTATCCCGATGGCGGGATGTCGTCGTTCGTCTAGAGCCAGGAATTGTGTAGAGCCGGAAAGTCGTCTGGGGTGGAAGACTTGTTGATAGTCGGAAGCGGGATAACCAATGAATGAAGCAGTCATCGTCTCTGCGGTGCGAACCGCTGTCGGAAGGATCGGCGGGTCCCTCAAGGATGTCCAGCCTGAGGATCTGACCAAAGTGGTCATCCAAGCGGCCATCTCCCGTGCCGGAGTCGAACCGGCACGCATCGACGAGGTGATCATCGGTCAGGCCAAGCAGAGCGCCGACGCCGCCAACCTGGCGCGCGTCGCCGCGCTCAAAGCGGGCGTGCCCATAGAGGTGCCGGCCTACACGGTCATGCGCCAGTGCGGTTCGGGGTTGCAGGCCGTCCACAACGCAGTTCAAGCCATCGTCTCCGGCGAGGCCGAGATCATCGTGGCCGGCGGCGTAGAGAGCATGAGCAACGCGCCTTTCTACCTGAGGAACGCGCGGTACGGCTATGGGGCCGGCAACGGGGTTCTCGTGGACTCCAACACGGAGAGCCAGCCACGCTCTCAGCCCGTCGAGGTGTACGGCAACTTGACGATGGGCCTCACGGCGGAGAATCTGGCGGCCAAGTACTGTATTTCCCGTCAGGAGCAGGACGAGTTCGCCCTTGCCAGCCAGGAGAAGGCTCTACGAGCCATCGAGGAAGGGCGTTTCGCGGAGGAGATCGTGCCGGTAGAAGTACCGGCCCGCAAGGGTCTGCCCACGATATTCGACACCGACGAGTTCCCCCGCAAGACCAGCATGGAGCAGTTGGCCAAGCTGGCTCCGGTTTTCAAAGAGGGTGGCTCCGTGACCGCTGGGAATTCCTCGGGCCGCAACGACGGGGCGGCTTGTCTCGTCGTGATGTCCGCAAAAGAGGCCGCTCGCCGGGGTCTAAAGCCGCTGGCGACTGTACGCGGCCAGGCGTGTGCTGGCGTGTCTCCGGAGATCATGGGCATCGGTCCAGCTCCGGCTTCGCGGAAGGCGCTTGGCCATGGCGGGGCTTGTGCTCGACGACATCGGTCTCATCGAACTGAACGAAGCGTTTGCCGCGCAGAGCTTAGCCGTCGTCAAGGAGTTGGGCCTTGACCGCTCGATCCTGAACGTCAATGGTGGGGCAATCGCCCTGGGCCATCCTCTCGGCAGCTCGGGAGCGCGGATACTGACGACCCTTCTGCACGAGATGCGCAAGCGGGGGACGCAGTATGGGCTGGCCACGCTCTGCATAGCAGGCGGGCAAGGCATCGCGACCGTCGTCGAAGCGGCTCGCTAACTCCAGGTCCCCGACCCTCTCCGGCCGAAGTGTCCGGGACTGTGGCGGTCGAGACCGCCACAACCTATGCCGTTGTTCCTTATAGATGACCGTGATACTCATCATAGTATGCTATAATCTCCCGGTGTCGCTGACGGCGGTGAAGCTTCATTTTGAGACGAGCTCTAAGGCCGGAGGGTCGTAGGAGACGCAGATCATGAGTTGGGCAATGGTGACGAGCCTCGCGAAGTCCGCTAGCCGTCCCGCGGGTGTTGCGACTCGCCGGATCGATTTCCTTAGAAAAACTTTGCAACGCGTGGTAATCTGCATTTGCGGTTACACCGTCCCGCCTCGCGGCCTGATGTACCGCTCTGTGGAACGTTGAAGGCACAGATGTCGATATTCTTATCCCATTCTGCGGTACCGCAATATCATTATGGTGTGGTAGAATCTCGCCGTTTGAGCATTGGACGCTGGAAGAGCCTCGAGGCCGGTCCCGGGCCGTCAGTGGGGACGAGCATTCCAGTCGAGGTATAGGAGAGGCCGATGGCGAGATGGGGAATGGTAATCAACCTTGCGAAGTGCACCCGGTGCCACGCATGTGTCGCCGCCTGCAGGATCGAGCACTTCTTACCGTTGCGGGTCACCTGGCCGCGACTGATCGCCCTTGAGGTGGACGACGGCATCCGGGTGGACGTCTCGACGTACCCGGTCCGCTGCAATCAATGCAAAGACGCCCCGTGCGTCAAAGCCTGTCCCACGGAGGCCTCACACCAGCGCGAGGACGGCATCGTGGTCATCGATTCCGACAAGTGCTTCGGGTGCCGTTATTGCGTGATCGCCTGTCCCTATCAGAACCGCACGTTCTTGTCGAAAGACAAGAACCCCGACGTATTTTCCCGATCATGCCGAGACTTCCTTTGAGAAGAAGGGCAAGAAGCTCTACCCACACCAGGTGGGGACCACCGAGAAATGCAACTTCTGCGTGGAGCGGATAGACGCGGGGATGGCGAAAGGCCTGAAGCCCGGTGTCGATCGTGACGCCACGCCCGCCTGCGTCAACACCTGCCAGGCGCGAGCGCTCACCTTCGGCGATCTGGACGACCCGGAGAGCGAGGTGGCCAAACTGATCCGCGCCCGCGAGGGATTCCAGTTGCACGCGGAGTACGGCACCGACCCGTCGGTCTACTACGTCGACTACAAGCTGGGAGGCGCCCCGTCCAACAAGGCCCCCGTGCGTGACCGGACGGGCAGCCACATCCAGCATCTGAGCACAGTGTATGAGCCGGTCAAGGAGAAGCTGGCCAAAAAGAACTTCAAGTAGCCGGGAGACCGATAGATGAACGCTAGAACGGCCCGTCAATGGATGGTCACGCACGAGTGGATGGTCAAGCCCATGGCCCAGACCGAATGGATCCAGGGTCGAGGGCTCATGGTCTGGCTGGCTGAAGTGTTCTCGGCCCTCGGCGTCGGGGCTCTTCTTGGTCTCGCTCTTCCTCGCATAGCCTGGTGGGGAGCGCTGTTCGGATGGCTCTTGATCCTGCTGTTCAAGTTCCCCTTGCACCTGTTCTACCTCGGAAAGCCCGCGCGTTTCTGGAGGGCCTTCCCGCCTTTCAGCAAGGCCTGGAGGACGTCGTGGTTCGCGCGCGGTGTGGTCTTCACTGCATTGTTCGTCGGCTTCGGGGCGGTCCAATTGGTGACGAGGTACCTCTTGCACTACGACGTGATCTCCGGCTCTGCCGCGTCCACGATCAACGTCGTCAACTGGGTCATGATGATCCTGGCCGGCATTTTCATCGTCCTTACCGGGGTCTACGCCGGCTTCGCCATGAGCTACTGCAAGAGCGTCCCCTTCTGGAACACCGGCCTGTCTGCCCATCGTGTTCCTGATCATGGGCGTGGCGGACGGCCTCGCCCTTGTGATCGGGGTGGGGCTGGTGACCGGCGGGACAACGCCGCGTCGGCTGGAGTCCGCCACCCGTATCGTCCTTATCGTCAACGCGCTGCTCATCCTCACGTACCTGATCAACGCCAGGTACCAGTCGGCCACGGCCGAGTTGTCGGTGAAAGAGCTGATCAGTCGGCCGTCTGGCCTGGTCTTCTGGGTGGGGATCGTGGTCCTGGGCATCACCGTGCCATTCGTGATCAGCATCGTCAGCCTGTTCGCCGGAGAAGCCTCACTGCCCATACTGGTCGTTGCCATCATCTGCCACACCATCGGCGCCTTCTCGCTCAAGTACTGCGTGCTCAAGGTCGGCATCTATCGGTCCGCTGCTTCCGAAAGCTTCTGCCTTCTAGGCAGTGCGTAGCACTCAAGGAGAAATCAATGGCCAACCGCGAAGTCATCTACTCCACCTGCAAGAGCTGTCACGGCGGCTGCGGCGTGAAGGTCACCAAGGAGGACGGCGTCGTCGTCCACATCGAGGGCAACCCGGATTCGCTGACCGGGGGCACGATGTGCTCCAAGGGTCTCTCCAGCATCCAGCACATCGACAATCCCTACCGCATCAAGTACCCGATGAAGCAGGGCCGGCGCCAAGGGCGAGGGCAAGTGGAAGCGGATCTCCTGGGACGAGGCGCTGGACACCATCGCGGACAAGATGAAGGCCGCCATCAGGCGATCCGGGTCCGCAAAGCATCGCCATCTCCCAGGGCACGGGCCGGGGCTACAACCGCTACACCATGCGCCTGGCGCGCTCCCTCGGCACCGGCAACGCCATCACGCCCGGCTACGTCTGCCACAGTCCCCGCCTCGGCCTCTACGCCCTGGTGACCGGCTACGGCCGCCTGTACTGCGACTACCACGGCTGGGGCGGCGAATTCCCGAAGACCCAGATCATGTGGGCCAAGCAGCTCGAGATCAGCAGCGCCGACTCCGAGATGTGCTACTGGTATCATGAAGTCGCTGGACTACTGCAAGAACCTGATCATCATCGACCCGCGCGCCAGCGCGTATGCGACTCGCGCCACCCTCTGGATCCAGCCCCGGCCGGGCACCGACTGCGCGCTGGCCATGGGCATGATGAACGTCATCTTCGAAGAAGAGCTCTGGGACAAGGAGTTCGTCGACAACTGGACCTACGGCTTCGACGAACTGCGCGAGCGCGTCAAGGAATGGACGCCCGAGAAGGTGTCCGACACCTGCTGGATCCCCAAGGAGCACGTCATCGAGGCGGCCCGCATGTGGGCCGTCGACACGCCGGGGACTGCATCCAGGTGGGCAGCTCGCTCGAACGGCAGGCCAACTGCGGCCACACGCTGCGGGCCATCACCTGCCTCATGGGCCTGGCCGGCAACATCGAGCGCCCGGGCAGCATGGTCAGCTGGGTGCTTCCCGACACCGGTCTCATCGAGGACTTCAACCTCGAGCTGCCGATCACCGACGAGATGAAGAGCAAGATCATCGGCGGCGACCGGTTCAAGATGGGCGCCACCCGCACCTGCAACCCCGACACCATGGTCAAGAAGCTATCAACGCCGGCGAAGCCCCGATCAAGGTGTGGTTCAGCGTCGGCGGACAGCAGATCGTGCACATGGCCAACACCAAAGAGGTCGTCGCGGCCATCGAGAAGGTCGAGTTCATGTCGCACACCGACCTCTTCATGGGTCCGATGGCCGAAGCGGCCGACATCGTACTGCCGGCGGCCCACTGGCTGGAGCTGGACGACGTCTACGACATGCATCCGCGCTTCATGATCGAAGCTCACAACAAGGTGGTCGACCCGCCGGGCGAGGCGAAGATCCGATGCCTGGATCTTCAACGAGATCGGCAGGCGCGTCGTCCCCGACAAGTGGTGGGACAACGATCGACGACATGCTCGACTACGAGGTACGCAGAGGTAAGGGACGGACGGCGGCCCGCTGACGTGGAAGGACTTCAGCGAGCGCCTGGTCAGCGGCTGCTGGGGCGACGACCAGGTCTATTACAAATACAAGACCGACTACTGGCGCGAAGGCGGCGGCTTCCCGACGCCCACCGGCAAGTTCGAGTTCTAGTCGAAGCATCTGGAGTCGCTTGGCTACGACCCGCTGCCCGTCTTCTGCGAGCCGGGGGAGAGCCCCGAGTCCACGCCGGAGCTCTTCAAGGAGTATCCGCTGGTGATGAGCAGCGGGTACCGCCAGCCTTTCTACTTCCTGGGCCAGTACCGCAACATTCCCTGGCTGCGGAGCTTCATGGAGTTCCCGACCTGCCAGCTTCATCCCGAGACGGCCAAGCTCTATGGCGTCGAGGACGGCGACATCATCTGGATCGAGTCGCCCCGCGGCAGGATCCGGCAGAAGCTGAGGACCTTCCCCGGCATCAAGAAGGGCGTCCTCATGGCCACCGCCAACTGCTTCTACCCGGAGGAACCGGCCAAAGGCTATCACGGGCTGTTTATCTCCAATCCGAATGTCCTAACGAGCAATGACCATCTCGATCCGATGTACGGCTCGCCGGACCTGACCTGTCTGCTCTGCAAGGTCTACAAGGCCACGGACGATGAGCTGCAGGAAGAGGTGTTCAAGAGCGAGGAATACGGGTTCGTGCCTACCCCAGGGTAAGCCGGACTTGATCTGGAGAAGTCCGTACGGGAGGAGAACAGCGTGGAGCGTAGAGCTATCAACCCTGGGACCTGGCAAGACCAGTTCGACTTCTCTCAAGCGATCGAGGTGGTCGGTTCCCAGAGAGTCCTTTTCTGTGCCGGCCAAACCTCGGCGGACGCCGACGGAGGACCACTCCACGCGGGGGACATGCTGGCCCAGTTCCACTGCGCGTTGGACAACCTCGAGACGGTGCTTGACCAGGCGGGCTTCAAGCTCGCCGACGTTGTGCGCCTTAACTACTACGTGACCGACGTTCCCGCGTTCTTGGAGGCGGTGCCCAAAGTCGGCGAGCGGTTGAAGGAGGCGGGGTGCAAACCCTCGTCCACGCTACTCGGAGTAGCTCGGCTCGCCGAGCCGACCTGGATGATCGAGATCGAGGCTACCGCGGTCGGTTGAGGGACACGGATGTCTGGCCCACCCGACCGGGTGAGAAAATGAGGGTCCCACCAATCTGCTGGCGGGGCCCCCGGTCTTCGCGGCGATAGGGTCTATCGGGCGGTGTCTACCTGGAAAGTGGGATGTCCCCCAGGTTGAGGTCCTTTCCCGCGGTGCTCAGCTCGCCGAACGTCTTGGCCGCGAATCCCTCGGCCTCGATGGTGAGCGAGCACGAGTCTTCTGCCAGTCCGTGGAACCAGAAGTCGCCGAAGGCGTCGGTAGTGGCTGTCAGAGTCTTGCCGGCTGCTGCTGGGCCGGTGAGAGTGCAGGTGGCCCCGATGATGACTTCCTTGTCGATGGGGTCGTAGACCGTGCCGGCGACGAACTTCTTGGGAATGTTCAGGTAGTACACTCGGGGCTTCACGCCGAGTTCGGGCTTGAGTACCTCAGCCCTGGCGATCTCCGCCGTGAACTCGCTCTCTTCCCCGAACTTGATGGCTTCCGTCGGGCACGAGTCGGCGCACCGGGGGATCTTCCATTCGCCACCGTCCAGGAGGTGGGCGCAGCCCGTGCACTTCTGGGCGAGGTTGAGGCTCTCGTTGAAGAAGATGGCGTCGTAAGGACAGGCGTCCACGCAGGCCTTGCAGCCGGTGCATTTGTCGGGGTCGATGATGACCAGCCCATCTTCCCGTTTGTAGATCGCGCCCTCGACCGGGCAGGCCGGCATACACGGAGCCTGGTCACAATGCTGGCACGGGGTGGGGACGAAGTGCATCTGCACCTTGGGCACGGTGCCGCGGATGAACTCGGTCTGCCTCAGCCAGAACTGCCCGGTATCAGGCTGGGGCTTGGCGATAGGCGACCAGTCGTTGCCGACATGCTCGTCTTTGCAGGCGATCTGGCAGCTGTAGCAGCCGTTGCAGACGCCGACGTCGATCACAAAGACCTTCATCTAGTCCAGCCCTCCTTCGATCCAGGCGTTGAAGCGCAGCCCGGCCGCTTGGTCGTATTCTCTCTCAAAGGCCTCGGGATAGTCCCTGCGCCATTGGTCCCATTCCTCGCCTCTCACTCTCTGCACGTCCACAAGATAACCGCTGGTAGCCTGGCCGCACGAGTTCTTGGACGTGATGCCGTTGGGAGCGATGGTGTTGATGGCCCCGCCGCGGTCCACTTTACCTGCAATGATCGGGTCGTGCCGAGCTCCGTGATCCACGTAGACCACTCCAGGCATGATCCTCTCCCAGACTCGCGCGCCTACCAGGACGATGCCCCGCTCGTTGAAGGCCTTTACGATGTCGCCGTCCTTGATCCCGCGCTCCGCGGCGTCGCTGGGATTGATCCAGATGGGCTCGTAGCGGTAGCCGTCGATCCCTAAGACCTTACATGTCGGAGCCTCCCTCGTCCACGTGATGTCGTCACCTTGGGAGTGCGTACGCCACCGGCCGTGGTTGGACATCAGAAGCAGCGGGAACATGTCGGCCCGCTCGCTGGACAGCCGCTCGTCGTGAGTCTCACTGCGCTCCACCCATTTCGGGTGCGGCGGCCGCTCCTTGTCGTCGGGGAAGTGCTTCGCCAAAGTCTCGGAGTGGAACTCCAGCTTTCCGGTGGGCGTGGGGAGCGGATTGGCCACCGGATCGTCGTGGAACTTGCGGAAACCGGGCGGGTCGCTCTCCCAGTCCTTGGCCACCGGGAAGACGAAGTACTTCTTGTCTTCGAACTCCTCCCACGTCAAGAAATCGGGCATCGACATGTTGTCGAAGACCTCTCGCTCCAGGTCCTTGGTGGTCTTGTTCTCGCTGAACCTGTCGCCCAAGCCCAACTTCTTGGCCACTTCCAGCACGATCTCGTAGTCGCTCATCGACTCGCCGATGGGCGGGATGGCCTGTTCCTGGATGGCGATGCTCTGGAAGTGCGGGCCTTGCCGCGTGTTGGTGACGATGTCTTCCACTTCCAGCGTGGTGTTGGCCGGAAGGATCAGGTCGGCGTAGAGGCAGTCGTTCTCCAGCCAGGGATGCTGCGCGATGACGCACTCGATCTTCGGGTGCCGGAAGGCCTCGATAGTCCAGTTGCCGTGGTTCCAACAGGTGATGCGGCACGGCGTGTCGGTCCAGATCATATGGATCTCGGTGCCGCCGTCTTCCTTGGCGATGGGGTAGTTGTACTTGATGAACTGGTCCTCGACGCCCGACTCCTGGCCGCCGCTGCCCATGAACGTGAGCGGCGGCTTGAGGATGGCGTCCTGGATGAGGGTCTTGGGGATGAGCTGCTTGCCCCAGGCGTCGATCGTCGTCCGGGCCGGCATGCGCAGACGCTCGCTGAGCGCCGGGTTGAAGAAGCGGACGCTCTTGAGGCCTTCGGCCCGGGGCATCCCGAAGTAGGTCATCTGGCACTGGTGGACGCCCGGGCCGCCCAGACCCTGCATGCCCAGAAGGATGCACTCCAGCCTGCCCGGCTCGTGCGAGAACGCCCCGCGGATGAAGGAGCCGCCGAAGTAGTGGAGGATGGAGGTGGTCTTCTTGGCGAATTCCCGGGCCAGAGCCTTGATGGTCCACTCGGGCACGCCGCATTTCTCCGACGCCCACTCGGGAGTCTTCGGCTATGCCGTCCTCCTTGCCGAGGACGTAGTCGGCGACTTGGTCCATACCCACGGCATGGGTCTCGACGTAATCCTTGTCCCAGGTGCCCTCGGTGAGCCACACGTAGATGATAGCGAGCTGAAGGGCCGCGTCCGTGTTCGGAAGGACCGGGATCCACTTGTCCGCGTGGATGGCGGCACCGTAGTTGAGATCGGGGCAGATGTATATCTGCTTGATGCCGGCCCGGCTCCAGAACTGGCAGATGCGGCTCGCGTACTGCCCGGTGAAGCCCCACGGAGTGGTCTCCGGGTCGCAGCCCCAGTAGAGGAGCATCTCGCTGTTCTCGGTGATGTCCTTGATGAGGTTCGCCGCCGGCGACATCATGCCCTGGAAGCCCTGGCCCCACACGTGCTTGGATCCCCAGTACCAGCCTTCCCAGCTGTCGGGGTTTCTCACCTGCTGGGTAAAGCCGCCCATCATGTCGAGGAGTCTGGCCGAATGGCCGTGGGGAGTGTGGATGGTCTTGCACTCGCCGTGGCCGTCGCCCTGCACGAGGATGCCAAGGGGACCATATTCCTCATGGACCCTCCTGATCTCGGCGGCAATGAGTCGGTGGCCTCATCCCAGGAGATCCTCTTGTACTTGCTCTTGCCCCGGTTCTGCGTGTTCCTGTCGCCCTCCGGATCCCAATCGACCCTCTTCATGGGGTACTTGATGCGGTTCGGGGAGAACGTCCTCTTCTTGTACGCGAGCGAGAACGGGCTGGGGAGGGCCTTCATAAGCGGTTCCAGCGTCTCGCCGTTCCTCTCCATCTTCCAGGGGTTGAATTCGTTGCCGTCATACTTCCAGTCGTAGTGGAACGGTCTGATCCTGACGGCCTTGCCATCCTTCACGTCGACGACGCACTCGCCGCCGCCGCCGAGCAGGCCGCCGAGGGCCAGGGACTTGATCACTGTCTTGTCCGGCCGGACATCGGCTTTCTTACGGTTTTCGTCGGTCATCTCAATCGCTGTCCTTTCGGGTGTCTTCTTGACCAGTGCCGCGTCGCGGCCGGGAGCACCGGATCGCCTTTCACGTCATCGTGCACGAGTATCTGAACTACAGAAACCTGTAGATGGTCGAGGGTCTTTAAGCGTGCCATTGCCGTGTGTCCGTTAGTGTCGTGGTGACCGGCGATAATCAAGGGCTGCGTACCCTGGAGAATCCACTGGAGTCTGCCGGCCGGAGAGGAGTCCGCGTTGGAACGATGCGCTACTCTTGCGGGCATGCAGTTGCGAACGGGACACGACCGATTGTGCGGATGCCGGTGAACGGAGGGTCGCAGCGTCTCCGCGCCCTCGGCGCGAAGCCCGGATCCAAGCGACTTGCCGTGGGAGCCTTGGTCCTTCTGGCCCTCATTTGGGGCTACGCCTGGGTCGCCATGAAAGTCGCCCTCGGTTACGCCGAACCCTTCACGTTCGCGGCCATGCGCGCGGTGCTCTCGGCGGTATTTCTCATGCTGGTTTTGGTGGTCTCGCGCCGGCCGCTGAAGCCGAGCGCACTTGGGCTGACCGCTCTTCTCGGTCTGCTTCAGACCACCGGCTTCGCGGGTCTTGTGATGTGGGCACTGCATTCCGGAGGTGCGGGGCGCACGTCCGTACTCACCTACACCATGCCCTTCTGGCTTCTGCTGATGGCGTGGGCCGCTCTCGGCGAAAGGCTGCGCGGCCTCCAATGGGTAGCGGTCGCGCTGGCCCTCGGGGGCCTGGTCTTCATCCTGAGCCCGTGGCGGCTCCATGGCTTTGCGAGCAGCATGCTGGCGGTGGGTGGAGGATTCTGCTGGGCGCTGAGTGCCGTAGTGGCCAAGTTGATCCACAAGCGTCACACGGTGGATCTGCTGTCGCTGACTGCCTGGCAGATGATCCTGGGGGCCGTGCCCCTGGTCGTCATCGCCGTGCTCACCGCCACCAAGGCACCGGTGTGGACCGGGTCGTTCATCTGGGCGCTCGGCTACAACGTCGTGCTCGCGAACGGCCTCGCCTGGGTGCTGTGGCTCTTTGTTCTCAAAGCCTTGCCCGCCGGGACAAGCGGAGTCTCGAGCCTGGCCAACCCCGTGCTGGGTGTGATCTTCGCCTGGATCCAGCTCGGGGAGCGACCCGGGCGCATCGACGCCGTCGGCATGAGCCTCGTCGTCGTGGGGCTTGCGGTGCTCACCGCCTGGGAGCTCATTCGCAGAACCCCGCAAGCGGCACCCGAGCTCCCGCCGCGAAGGGGATAGCGCCGCCGTTAGCCCGGACTTTGTGATCGGTGTCACCGAGCGGTCTATCGTTGCACCCCCGGTTTCCAGCCCAGGTAGGCAGAGAGTGACGCCGTCGTGGCCTTGACTGCCTTGGCGCAGCTCTCCCGTTCGGCCGGGCCGAAGCGTCCCGAGGGTCCTACCACGGATATGGCCGCGACCACCGAGCCCATTTGATCGCGGACCGGGCATCCCACGGCGCACGTGCCCAGATAGAGACCCTCGATGTCGTAGGCCACTCCTTCGCGCGAGATGCGATCCAGCTCTTCGCCGATCGCAGCCGGGTCGGTGAGAGTGTAGGGGGTCAACGGTTCGTGGGGTCCGGCTAAGATCTTGTCCTTCTCCGCCGGCGGCTTGAAGGCCGCGAAAAGCTTGCCGTGCACGGATGCGGTACCCCCGATGATGCGTCCCGGCGCCGTCTGGCGCTTGAACGGCCGGGTGGTGTTGATCATGTCGACACAGACGGGCACGCCGTCCACCTCGACGGCCAGGGTGACCGATTCGCCCGTCTTCTCGACGAGAGATTCGAGGAAGGGACGGACTACCTTCACGAAGTCGGAATGGTCGTCGGAGACGTAGCTCATGGCGAGAGTAGCCGGTCCAAGGTGATATCGGTTGGTAGCCGAGTCGCGGATGAGGAATCCATCCGCCTCCAGGGTGCGCACCATGCGGTACGCCGTCATGCGCAAGAGTCCGGTGCCCTGCGCTATCTCGTCGATGGTCCACTCTCGATGGTCCACGTCGAACAAGCGAAGGATGGCGAGCCCCCGAGCGAGCGCACGCACAAGGAACGGATCGGCCTCAGACGCAGGTCTCGAGAACGTCGTTCCCTGGGTCTTTGCCCCCGCCTCTCAGTGGTTGCTTTGTCGCCGCCATCCGTTCTCCCGTCAGTGCACGACGTCGCGCGATCAGCGTGTTTCGGCCGGTTCGTTCACTCGCTAGCCCATGATACCGGGATTGCTATCTGATGATATCATGATATCGTTCTGAAATAGACAAGACGCGATGGCTAGACTCGTCCGCGACCGACAGAGGAGCCGATGACATATGTCTGAGCAGGTGTTCACGAACTGCACCGTCGGGGGCCCCGTTCGGGTGCATGTTGAGGAGGGCAAGATCACGCGGGTGAGGCCGTTGATCTTGGGCGAGGGCGACGCCAAGCCGTGGACCATCGAAGCCAGGGGAGAGAAGTTTTCCCCTCCGCATAGGACGACGGTCGCCCCGCCCATCCTTGCCGAGCGGCAGCGCGTCTACTCGAGCGACAGGGTCCGGTACCCGATGGTGCGCGAAGACTTCGACCCGAAGGGGGAGCGCAACCCGCAGAACCGGGGCAAGTCGGGCTATCGACGCGTCAGCTGGGATGAGGCGCTGGATCTTGTTGCAAGCGAGATCACCCGAGTGCAAAGCACGTACGGGCAGGAGGCCCTCACGGCCATCACCTCATCGCACCACAACTGGGGCCTGGTGCACTACAAGGCCAGCCCTTTCCGGCGATTCTTCTCGATGCTGGGCTATACCGGCGTCTTCGATAATCCCGACAGCTGGGAAGGGTTCCACTGGGGTGGGCCCCATATGTACGGTTATTTCTGGCGGCTTGGCTGCCCCGAGGCCTACGACCTGCTCGAAGACTGCCTTCAGAACACCGACATGATCGTGCACTGGTCCAACGATCCCGACACCATCCGCGGCGGCTACTGCGCGCAGGAGTCCGCCATCTGGCGGGTCTGGATGCGCAAGCTCGGCATCAAGATGGTTTATATAGACCCCTTCTGCAACTCGACCGCCGTCAAGGACGCCGACAAATGGCTGGCCCCCCGGCCGGGCACCGATACCGCAATGGCTGAGGCTATCGCCTATGTGTGGCTCACCGAAGGTACGTACGACAAGGATTTCATCGAGCGGAAAAGCCTCGGTTTCGACACCTGGGTGGATCACATCCTGGGCAAGAGCGACGGCAAGCCCAAGACGCCCGAATGGGCCGCGGAGCTGACGGGCCTCAGAGCGGCCATGATCAAGGCCTTGGCCAGAGAATGGGCCAAGAAGAAAGTGATGCTGGCCTGCGGGGCCCGGGGCGGCTTCGGAGGGGCTCACCGGACGGCCTACGGTCACGAATGGGCGCGACTCATGATCGCCCTGTCCGCCATGCAGGGCTGGGGCAAACCCGGCAGTAATCTCTGGGGAGCTGCACTGGGCGCACCCACCGACTGCAGTCTCAAGTTCCCCGGCTACGCCGATGCGACTGCGAACATCGCCAGTGGGCTGATCGCCGACAATGAGATCGTCAATCCGGTCAAGCAACGGCTCTACCGCAACTGGATGCCGGACGCCATCCTCAACCCGCCGTTCTCATGGCTGGGGGAAGGCTTTTGCGGCAAGTCCATCGAGCAGCAGTTCGTCCCCTACACCTACCCGGCCGAGGGCTGCTCCGAAGTGAAGATGTTCTACCGCTACGGCGGCTCCTTCTTCGGCACCATGTCCGAGACCAACGACTGGGTGCGGATGTACCAGAGCCCGAAGCTGGAATGCATCGTCAATCAGTCCATCTGGATGGAAGGCGAGTCGCTCTTCGCCGACGTTATCCTGCCGGCGTGCACCAACTTCGAGCGGAACGATATCGGCGAGTTCGCGAGCACCGGCGGCTACTCCAATCACGGCTACTCCGGCAACAACTACCGGGTGATCGTCTATCAGCACAAGTGCGTGGAGCCGGTGGGCGAGTCGAAGTCCGACTACGATATCTTCACGGCTCTTTCTGAGCGGATGGGACTCGGCGAGACCTACACCGAGGGCAAGGTCGAAGAGGACTGGATCAAGCGGGTCTATGAGGCCTCAGACATGCCGTCGGTGATGACCTACGAGGAGTTCAAGGAACGCGGCTACTACACGGTTCCCGTGCCCGACGACTACAAGCCGACTCCGGCGCTGCGCTGGTTCTACGAAGACCGGGCGTGCGACACCCCCGATCACAATCCGTACAAAGACGACCCGGAGCGGAACCACGGCCTGGGCACGTTGAGCGGCAAGATCGAGTTCGTGTCCGAAAGCCTCAAGAAGTTCACGCCCGAGGACAACGAGCGGGCGCCGATGCCGCGGTACCAGGACAGTTGGGAAGGCCACCTTTCGCCCGGTTTCGCGCGGTTTCCGTTGCAGCTCATTTCGCCGCATCCCCGCTATGCCTATCACACGCACTACGACCAGCACTGCTCCTGGCTGTGGGAGATCCCCGAGCATCGGGTGATAAAGGAAGACGGGCACCCGTACTGGGTGGTGCGGATCCATCCTCAGGTCGCGGCCGAGCGGGGTATCGCAGAGGGCGATCTGGTCAAGCTGTTCAACGATCGGGGCGAGGTCGTCTGCGTGGCGCGGCTCACCGAGCGTGTGCCCCACAACGTCATACACTCGTACTGCTCCTCGGGGATGTACGCGCCGTACGACCCCGGCAGTCCGACGAGCCCGGACCGGGGCGGATGCGTGAACATCCTCACTCCCAAGCGGCCCATGTCCAAGCAAGTGGCCGGTTTTGCCCCGAACTCCTGTCTTATCGACATAGTGAAGTGCCCGTTTCAGGTTGGCGCCTCGCAGACAGGGCGTGATCGGCATGCGTGAGACGAGGACACAGGGAGCGCTCGTAGCACTCGCGCTGTTCCTTCCCCCTGAAGGGAGCCGTCGTGTTCCGCGAAACCTCACACTTGCGGTTGAGCGGAACGGCGCGGCGACCAGTGCGCTACGCGTGCGACTGAGGGCGAAGAATCACGCCGCCCAGTGCGGTCTGTCGGCCGAGGTTCATTCTGAAACGGGCTCCAAGTGGGAGGGACGATAGATGGCTCGCTACGGGTTGATCATAGACGTTGAGAAATGCAACGGCTGCTACAACTGCTTCCTGGCGTGCAAAGACGAGCATTGCGGCATCGACCATATGCCCCTAGCAGCGGGGCAGCCGGAGTTGGGCCAGTACTGGATCGACGTGGACGAGCGGGAGAGGGGCAGCTACCCCAAGGTCAAAGTCGCCAGCATCCCGATCACGTGCATGCAGTGCGACGACCCGCCCTGCATGAAGGCCGCGGAGGACGCGAGCGCGGCCGGCGACGCCAGCCAGGCCTCCCCCCGGGGCGCCGGTTCGGCGGACGGTGCGTTGTATAAGCGCGCGGACGGCATCGTGATCATCGACCCTGTCAAGGCCAAAGGCCACAAGGAAGTTGTGGATGCCTGCCCGCACGGCGTCATCTTCTGGAACGAGAAGGCGAGCCTGCCTCAGAAATGCACGATGTGCGCACATCTGCTCGACCAGGGGTGGAGCGAGCCCCGGTGCGTCGAGGCATGCCCGACCGGAGCCTTGATATTCGGCGACCTCGACGATCCGGGAAACGAGATCTCACGGATCGCCGCCACGGCGGCACTCGAGGAGCTAAGCCCGGAAAGTGCTGCCATCGGTACGGTGAAGTATGTCGGCCTTCCGAAGCGCTTCGTCGCTGGGACGGTGTACCTGCGGGACATCGAGGAAGAGTGCGCCGAGGGCTGCGAGGTGGTGCTGCGCGGACCAGACGGGGAACTGCGTGCTCTCACGAACTTCTTCGGAGACTTCGAATTCGAAGGTCTTGCCGCCGACACGCGCTATGAGGTCGACATTGCCAAGGATGGGTACGCCCGCCAGACGCTCTCGGCGACTACCGCCAAGGACGTCTACCTAGGGGACATCTACCTTAACCTAGAGGCCTCTCCTTAGAACAGCCGGGCCTGCCAGGCAGCGCACGCCCCCGTCGAGTGGTGCGTGCTGTGAGGGCGTGTGTGCTTCAAGCTCGTTTCAAAATGAAGCTTTGGCTGCCGAATTCACGCTGGTCGGCACGATGCGGCGTTCTCAGTCGCCCCCGTAGCGCTGCTACGGAGTCTCCCTGCGTACTGCTCAGCGCGCGAGGGCGGCGAGTGTCTTTGCCATTTCCTCTGTGCTATCGGCCACGCTCACCCCAGCGCCTGTGAGTGCTTTGACCTTTTCCGCGGCCGTTCCGCGCCCTGCTGAAACGATGGCGCCGGCGTGCCCCATGCGCTTGTCGGCCGGCGCGGTCTTCCCCGCGATGAACGCGACGACGGGTTTTGTGATCTCGGAGGCTATGAACTCCGCCGCCTGCTCCTCGTCGGTCCCGCCGATCTCTCCGATGAGGGCGATGAACTCGGTGTCCGGGTCGCGCTCGAACATCGCGAGCACGTCGATGAACGAGGATCCGACGATCGGATCGCCGCCGATGCCGACGCAGGTGGATTGGCCCACGCTGTTGGCGGCGAGTTCTCCTGCCACCTCGTACGTGAGGGTCCCGCTCCGCGAGACCATGCCCACCGGCCCTGGGATGTAGACGCTCTCGGGCATGATCCCCACTTTGCACTGCCGGGGCGTGATGAGACCGGGGCAGTTCGGCCCGATCAGGCGGCTGCCTAGCCGGTGCACGTAGGCGTACACCTTGACCATGTCGAGGACAGGTATGCCTTCGGTGATGCAGACGATGAGGCGGATCCCGGCGTCCGCAGCCTCGACTATCGCATCGGCTGCATAGGGGCCGGGGACGAAGATGATGGATGCCTCCGCCCCACTGGCCGCAACCGCGCGAGCGACGGAGTTGAACACGGGTACATCCGAGACCGACTCGCCCTCGTGGCCCGGGGCGGTACCCGCGACCACCTTGGTGCCGTATCTGACCATCCGGGCGGCGTGGAACTGCCCTTCATGACCGGTGATGTTCTGGACGAGGACCTTGGTGTCTGAGTCGACGAGAATGCTCATTCGGCCACCACCTTCGGTTCACGAGCCTTGGGCTCTCGAGCGAGTTCGACCGCCTTCTCCGCGGCTTCCGACATGGTCTCCGTGATTCCTATGTGGGCGGCCTCCATTATCCGACGCCCTTCGGCCTCATTGGTGCCCGTGAGTCTGGCCACCACGGGTACCGCGGACCCGGTCTCCCGGAGAAAGTCCACGAGGCCCTGGGCCACCGCGTCGCACCGGGTGATACCGGCGAAGATGTTGATGAACACCGCCTTCACGTCCGCGTCCATCAGCACTATCTTCAGCGCCGCGACAACGGACTCCGCACTCGCCCCGCCCCCGATGTCCAGGAAGTTAGCCGGCTCTCCCCCATGGAGCTTGATGGCGTCCATGGTCGCCATCGCGAGCCCGGCGCCGTTCACGAGGCAGCCGACGTTGCCGCTGAGTTTGACATAGCTTAGTCCGAGCTCTCGAGCCTCTGTCTCCGCCGGGTCATCCTCGCTAAGGTCTCTCATGGCGAAGAGCTCAGGCTGCCGCCACGCGGCGCTGTTGTCGATGACCATCTTGGAGTCGAGGGCTACGAAATCGCCCTTGTCTGTGAGAGCCAGCGGGTTTATCTCCACCAGGGAGCAATCCCGCTCGATGAAAGCCTTGAAGAGTGCGAGCGCGATGGTAGCGAACGGAGTCGCCTGTTGCTTCGTGCAGCCGACGCCGAACGCAAGATCCCGCGCCTGATAGTCGGCTAGACCGAGCATCGGGTCGGCGGTGACTTTGACGATGCTCCCAGGGGATGTGGCCGCCACCTCTTCGATGTCCACCCCGCCGACCCCGCTCGCCATGAGGGTGACCGCCTTCTTCGCCCGGTCCAGCGTCGCGCCCAGATAGAATTCCTTGGCGATCGTGACCGCCTGGACCACGAGCACTTTGTGTACTGTGCTTTCTTTGACCCGCGAGCCAAGAAGAACGGCAGCATGTTCACGTGCTTCAGCCCCGGACGCCGCCAGTTTGACTCCGCCGGCCTTTCCGCGCCCTCCCGCCAAGATCTGAACCTTCACCGCGACTTTCCCGCCCAAGCCCTCGGCGGCAGCCTCTGCTTCGTCCGGCGTGGTCGCGACCGAGCCAGGAGGGAAGGCGACCCCGTAGCCGGCTAGGATCTCGCGTGCCTGGTATTCGTGGAGCTTCATGTGCTTGCCCTCGCAACGTCTGAACGGTGGCCGAAGGGTCGGCGAAGAACGTATGCGGCCCGGGCTCGCGCCGACCACTCGAGCAGTTCCGGGTCTGGTATGAAGACCGTGAGTTATGGTAAAAGAATACCAGAATTCAGGCGATTACCCTTGGGACGCCACCCTCACGTGGCATGCGAGGGGTAGACACGTTCCCTGGGTACCTCCAATACTGTGGGGCTATTGCCCCAGAGCCTCCACCCTGGTCTAATAGCGGAGACGAGTTTTCCTTTTTCGTCCGAAGAAGTGAGGGGGGCCTCTTGACCGACGGATCCTGTCCCAGTCATCGCCATGTGACCAGTTTGTCGGTCGCCGCCCCAATCTCGCGCCGTCGGTACCTCCCGTGCCGGCGGTCTCCTTGTTTGCGGGACATTCTGGGACCGATGCGGAGCTGCATCGAAGCGGAAGGAGGGGGCTGAACACGAAGTGACGCCGGGGCGAAGCCTTGGCACGTGGGTGTTTAGTGGGGTTTGGGACCTGGAGGGGTCGATGGACGAGCATATTGATAAGGCCAATGACGAGCAAACAGACGCTGGCTCGGGTGCCGGCCGACAGCTGAGCCGGAGAGATTTTCTCAAGATAGCCGGCGCAGCGGGAGCGACCATCGGATTGGGTGCGGGATTGGGCGGCCTGGTGGCGGCTTGCGGCGGCACCACCACGACTACCACGGCTTCGACGGCGGGGACGACTACGACCGCGGCCGCCAGCACCACCACCACGGCGGCTGGGAGCACCACGACGGTCTCCGCGGCCGCGCAGGCCGGGCGGCCGGTCATCATCGGCGCGGTCTCCCCGCTTACCGGTTCGCTGGCCGCCTTCGGGGGACCGGACAAATGGATCACCAGCTACGTGCTGGCAGCCACCAAGGACGGCGTGGTCTGCGGCGACGGCAAGAACCATCCCATTACCATCAACCAGCAAGATTCGCAATCCAACCCGAACCGGGTGGCCCAGGTTACCGGCGACCTTATCTTCAACGCCAAGGCCGACATCATCGTGGCCTCGTCGAGTCCGGACACGGTCAATCCGGCCGCCGACCAGTGCGAGGCCAATGGTGTCCCCTTCTTGGCGAACTTCGTCCCCTGGCAGCCGTTCTTCTTCGGCCGAAAGGCTACGCCTGCCACGCCGTTCAAGTGGACCTGGATGTTCCACTTCGGGCTGGAAGACGCGGCCGCGGTCAGGATCGGGGCGTGGAATCAGATCCCGACCAATAAGTCGGTCAACCTCCTGTTCCCCAACGACGCGGATGGCGTCGCTTGGGCGGACGCGAAATCGGGTCTAGGGGTGGCGCTGACGGCGGGCGGCTATAAGATCGCCGCGCAGCCGCCCTTGTTCCAGTCGCCGGCCGACGACTTCACTGCTCAGATATCCCAATTCAAGAAGGACGGAGCCGAGATCGTCTCTGGAATCGCGGTTCCGCCCGACTACGTCAACTTCTACAACCAGGCGATGCAACAAGGTCTCAGACCGAAGATATTCTCGATTGCGAAGGCCGGCCTCTTCCACGAAACGATCGAGGCGATCGGCGACAACGCGGTCAATACTTCCGACCATAACGTCTGGCACCCCACCTATCCTTATGCCAGCGCGCTGACGGGGCAGACCTGCCAGCAATACGCGGACCAGTATACGGCGGAGACAGGCAAGCAATGGACCCAGCCCCTGGGACAGTTGGGAAAATACGAGTGGGCCATCGACGTACTCAAGCGTATGCCCAGTGTAGATGACAAGTCGTCCTTCCCAACGATCGTCGCGCAGACCAAGTTCGCCAATATCAATGGGCCTATCGACTTCACGGAGCCGGTGAAGCTCGGGACGACCCACCCGGTGCTGAACGTGTTCAAGATCAAGATCGCCTACGGCCAGTGGATCAAGCTACCCGCGGGCAGCAAATACAAGTACGACCAGGTCTTGGTGTTCGCGCAGGATCCAGGCATGCCTGTCAAAAACACTCTTCAGCCAATGAAATACGCGTAGAGGCCTCGGCCGCCGGCTCGCCAATGGTGCTCGGCGATCGCATGACCTTTCGGGGGCGGCCGCGACTGCGGCCGCCCCCGCATTTTGAGCGCCGCCGCAAGAGTCCGCGAAGTCCTCGCGCCGATGTGGGTTACGAGATCGTAATCTGGTGCTAACCAGCACGTACTTCTGGGAACCTAGGCTGGACACGGATGCAACCAACAGCAGGCGCGCCGTGAGGTTTGGCGAGTCAATGTGATCGGAGACGGCGATGAAACCATCTCGACAGCTCGTCGGTCGCGTGATCGAATCTGCCAGGACGGTCGGCCGGCGGTGGACGGATGGCTTCCGCGGTCGGCCTCGGTGGTCGTTGCTCGCGTTGGCCGGCGTCGCGGTGCTCGCAGCCGCTCTGTACACCTGGGGTCTCTCGCGCAATGGGATGGGCAACAGCTACTACGCCGCCGCGGTCAAGAGCGGGTCTGTCAGCTGGAAGGCTTTCTTCTTCGGTTCTCAGATCCTGGGTCGTTCATCACCGTCGACAAGCTGCCGGCGTCCCTGTGGGTGCCGGAGCTCTTCGCCCGTGTCTTTGGATTCTCGAGTTGGAGCATCCTGCTGCCCCAGGCATTGGCTGGTCTGGCCTCGGTTCTGATCCTGTACCGGTTGGTGAGACGCTGGATGGGAGAGATCGCAGGGCTCCTGGCGGCGCTGGCCCTGTGCCTCACCCCCGTGGCCGTCGTGATGTTCCGGTTCAACAATCCCGATGCCTTTCTCACCCTCTTTCTCCTGGCCGCGGCCTGGGCGTTCTGGTCGGCGCTCGAACGGAACTCGGCGTGGAAGCTGGCGCTCGCCGGTGGATTCATCGGCTTGGCCTTTACCGCGAAGATGCTCGAAGCCTTCGTAGCGCTTCCGGCTTTCGCGCTCGTCTATCTAGTTTGTGGGCGACCCAAACTCGGCCGCCGCATAGTCCAGGTGCTCGCTGGCCTGCTGGCCCTTGTCATCTCCAGTAGTTGGTGGGTCGCGATCGTCGAACTCTGGCCCAAAGCCAGCCGCCCCTACGTCGGGGGAAGCTCGAACGATTCGGCGCTCAACCTGATCTTCAGCCGTAGCGGCGGGTATTTCGGCAACGCCACGGGGCCCAACTTCAGCGGCAGTGCTGGATGGCTGCGGATGTTCAACGAGCAACTGGGAGGCCAGATCTCGCTGGCTCATCCCGCTCGCTCTGGCCGGACTGATCGCGGGTCTTTGGATCACCCGTCGGGGGCCTCGAAGCGACAAGAAGCGGGCCGGATTCCTGTTCTGGGGAGGATGGTCGCTGCTATACCTCGTTGTCTTCAGTCTCGCGAAAGGAGTGCTCCACCCGTATTACACGGTGGTGCTCGCTCCCTCCCTGGCCGCGCTGGTGGGCGGCGGTTCGGTCGCTCTTTGGCAGGTGAGCCGCACTCGAGCTTGGCTGGCCTGGCTCTTGCCCCTGGCGGTACTCGGGACCGGCGTGTGGTCGTCCGTGCTCTTGAGCCGGACTTCTGGGTATGCTCCCGGGCTCTCTACTGCGGTCGTGGTCGTCGGCGCTGGGGCGGCGGTCGCGCTCGTCCTTGTGCTGGCTCACGTTGTCGAGCTGAAGGTCCTATCGCTAGCGGCAGCTGCGCTTGCGATTGTGTGCGTGCTTGCAGGGCCGTTCGCCTACTCGGTGAGCACGGTCTCCCGCAGCGTCACCGGCTCGTTCGCGGCAGCGGGGCCAACTTCCGCGGCGCTTGCTTCAGCGGGCGGTCCCGGTGGAGGCTTTCCTATGGTGGCGGCACTGGCAGGCGACTCCGGCTCTGGCGGGGCGCCTCCGGCGGGCGGCGGGCCCGGCGGCGGCGGTCCAACGGCCGCTGGGCCGAGCGGCGATGCACAACAGGTAGACCAAGGTCTCGTCAGCTACCTGGTCTCGCACAGGGGGACCGCCACCTATTTGGTTGCGGTGGAGGGGTCAGAGGCTGCCGTTCCAATAATCCTGGCCACAGGCCGACCGGTGATCGCCATGGGCGGATTCAACGGCGCCGACCCCAGTCCGACTCTGAAGGAGTTCGAAGCAATGGTCGCATCCGGGCAAGTCCACTACGTGCTGGTAGGTGGGCAGGGACCCGGTGTCGGTGGCGGCCCGGGAGGTGGCGGCCCCGGGGGCAGCGGCGCACAGAACGCTATCCTTCAGTGGGTCGTAGCTAATGGCACGGTGGTTTCAAGTGCGGACTATGGCGGCGGGGCAAGCAGCGCCGTACTCTACTACCTGCAGTGACCGTGCGTGCAGCGTCCACGCGGTGAAGCCTCGTCTTGCGGTTCCCGTCCGACGATCGTGCCTTTCGCGGGATCGCGCCATCGCCCCGGCGGAGGTGCTGGAGTATCCTAGTAGTGCCTTCGGAATGGTTGGTGATCTATCGCATGGATGGTGATTGATGTTTGGTTTCTTGTTCCTGGTACTGGTCCTCGTCCTCATCTTCAGCTGGCGCCCGTGGCATGCCCGCGGCTACTGGCAAGATCACTACTGGCACGCGCATCCCACCGACCGACCTCCCATGGGATCGCCGCCGGCCGCCCCGACTCAGAAGACATCTCTCCAGGTCCTCGATGAGCGCTACGCCCGGGGAGAGATCGAACGCGAGGATTACCTGCAAAGAAGGCAGGACCTAAAAGGCAGCTGAACCCGATGGGCCGTCGAGTGTACGTGGACCGGTCCTCGCCAGTCTGCCCTTTCTCGCGTACCTTGGTGTCGAAGCCTCGGGCACGGACGCTCAAGGTCTTAGCGACAGGTCGCCAACATAGGAGGGACTGATGTCTCCCGACCCTTCCCGCATTCTCGACAAGCTATCAATCGTCACGCCGCTTATCGGTTTGTACGATGCGCCGGACCCCCGTCCGTTCGGTCCGCTGGTCGAACCGGGAGCCAGACAGTGCGTCTTCGCCTCCCTCAAACGCTGGCAGGAAGGGAAGACCCTTCACCTGACCCGTGAGAAGCATGGCTGTGGTGCCGGCCACCTGCTAGGCGTCGATATGCGACCGCGCGAAGATATGGTTCGCTTTCTCTGTGACGAGGAGGGCCTGAGGGCGTCGCACGAACTGATGGACCTTTGGCTGGATGCCACGGGCCACTACGAGCCTCGCCACGAGCACCTGCTCATCGGGCCGCTCCGCGAGGGCCAATACGAATACCTTCGCACGGTGACCTTCTATGTGAACGCCGATCAATTGGCCTCCCTCTGCACTGGCGCCACGTACTACAGCAAGCCTTCCGACCCTCCTCCGATCATCGCTCCCTTCGGATCTGGCTGCATGCAACTCATATCTCTGTTCGATGACCTGGACGTGCCGCAGGCCATGATCGGAGCGACCGACCAGGCCATGCGCAAGCACCTGGAGCCTTGGATGATGGCGTTCACCGTGACCCGGCCCATGTTCGACCTGTTGTGCCGCTGGAGCGAAGACCCGCGCAGCTCGCTGCACACGGGCTTCTTCGAGAGTCTCCTCAAGTCGCGTGGAGGTTCCCTCGCTAGTTAGGGGCGTTGTGCTACCCTCGGCGCCTCGGCTCGGCTCGGCTCGCGGGCCGGTTCGACGACCGGGCACGTGAACTACTGAAGGGACCCGAAAGCCATGACGTCGCTCCAGAATCTGGGCCGGGTTATCTCCGCCGATATCCTGGTAGTGGGAGGTGGGATCGGGGGGCTGGCGGCGGCGATCTCCGCTAAAGAATCGTGCCCTGAGGCGGATGTGCTCGTGGTTGAGAAGAATGTCAGCGGCTGGGCCGGTCTGGCGAACAAGGGACACGGTCATCTCTGGTTCTTGGCCCCCGAGGCTGATGCAGCGGCGTTTCTCGATTTTCACGTACGTCACATCGGCATGTTCCTTGAGGACCAGCAACTGCTTTCCGAATTCGCCAGGGAGAGCCACGAGACGCTCGAGCGCTTCGATGCTTGGGGCGCGGGACTATGCAGGGACAAGAACGGCAGTTTCTTCAAGGAGCCGATCAAACCCAGCCTTCCGTGGAGCATGACCGTCGCCGATCTGGACATGCTTATGCCGGTCTACAGACGCGCGATCCGGTTGGGCGTGCGATTCATCGACAAGACTGCGGTGGTCGATCTGCTGAAGGACGGCAGCGCGGTGACCGGGGCGGTCGGGTTCAGCGTGCTCGACGGCACCTGTCTCCTGCTTACGGCCCGGGCTACGGTCCTCGCCGCCGGCGGGCAGAGCTTCCGCATCCTGAATGGGTGGAGCTCACAGAGGGGCGACGGCATCGCCGCTGCGTATCGAGCGGGCGCCGAGATGAGAAGCGCGGAATTTGGTTCCTCCATCGAGTTCGTGGACAGCAGGAGCAAGCGTCCCGTGGACGGCGCCGAGGAGGCCCTGTACGACGCCACGGGTCAGCTGATCACTCCTCTGGCCGGCCGAGAGTCCGAGTCGGCGCTGGGGGTGCAGGACGCGGTGGCCTGGTACAGGGCGACTCTGGTGGGCAACGGACCCATCGTCACTCATCACGATGAGAACCCGCTCATGTGCCAGGGCACGGGAGTGCAGGGCGAGGGTGGATCGACGTCGGGCGGCGGCAAGTTCACGCTAGGTGCGAGCGGCCCCATGCCGTGCGAAGCCGCATGCGAGCGGCCCCGTTTCGATGCTTATCGCGAGCGCCAGGCTCGCAAGGCGAGGGCGGTCGAGGGCGCGGGCCGGGTCGCGGAAGTGCTGCCGGGTATGGCCTCCGAGCTCTCCCCGGTCAAGGTGGATCATACGATGGCAACGACCGTTCCCGGACTCTTCGCTATCGGCAACACCTGTTACACGGGCTCTGCGATCGTGGGAGCCGTTCCGGCTTCTCCGGGCCGCATGCACGGGAGTGGTTTGACCGGTGCCCTCTGGATGGGGATGAGGGCCGGCGTCTCGGCTGTAGCTTTCGCCCGGTCTGCGCCGGAGCCCACAACCGATTCGGACCACGTAGCCGTGCTGAAACATCGGGCCTTCGCGCCGCTGGACCGCGCCCAGGGAGTGACTCCACTCCAGCTGGTGGAAGAGGTAAAGGCCACCATGAGCCCCATCGGCTACTCGGTGTTCAGAAGCCGTTGGCGTATGGAGGAGGCTTTGGCCAAAGTCCTTACGGTGGGCGAGAAGATCGGCTCGCTGGTCGCTGGCGACCCCCATCATCTTGCTGCGTGCAATGAAGCGAGAAGCATGGTCCTATGCGCGGAGATGTTCTACAGGTCCTCGCTCCAACGGAAGGAATCCCGGGGCTGGTTCGTGAGGGAAGACTATCCAGAGCGTGACGATCGCGAATGGCTCAAGTGGATCGTGCTGAAGGACGCGCACGGGGCGATGACCGTCGCAACGGAGCCCGTCCCTATCGAAGATTACCCGGTGAGGCCGTAACCGGGCCGCTCGACTTCAACGCCCCGCTCGCGCTCACTAACACCATGGCGCCGCGATTGCGGTCCGCACGGTCGGTGACGAGGGCGTGGTGCCCGAATCGGTCCTCTATCTCACTTGTTGCGGTGTAGGATGGGAATCGATCAGCCGGTGAGGCTGGCGTCATGCTAGAGAAACAGGAAGGAAACGGCTTGAGCACCAAGCCCGGGCTAGTTGGGGGCGGGCGGTCGGCATCACGCATGACCGCGGAGCAGCGGAAGGCTCAGATCATCGACGTCACTCTGCGCCTCGTGGACAAGCACGGCGTGCAGGGCACGACGACCGCGCGTATCGCCGCCGCCGCCGGCGTGACGGAGCCGACCCTCTACAAGTATTTCGAGAACAGACGCGAGATATTGATGGCTGCTCTGGACGTCGTGTTCGACCAAGCGGTGGATGTCATCCGTTCGTCGCAGGAGCCGAACGTGGTCGAGCGCCTGCGCAAGATCGGTCAGCACCACACGGAGCTGACGTTCTCGAAGAGTTCCGGTTTTGTGAATCCGTTGTTCGAGTTCGTGGTCGCGCCTGCCGAGCTTGGGCTGCGTAGCCGGGTGCGCGCCAGAAACGTCGCCATCGCCGAAGCTCTGGCCTCGATGGTGAAGGAAGGTATCGCCCAGGGCTCCATCCGGGCGGATGTCGACCCGCAGTTGACGGCCTGGAGGGTGTTGGGTTTCTACTGGTTCGAAGACGTCTCCTTCCTCATGGACCTCGATGAGGTGGTCACCCTGGGAGTCTCCACAGACCTTTTGGAACGGGTATTGGCCGACATCGCGGTCGAGCCGGGGGCCGAGGCGCCCGACGCCGTGTCAGAAGGCGAGCGAAGAGGGTGATCGCATCTTCGCCCTTGTCGGTTAGCGGTCACTAAGGTAGCATACGCTAACCTAGGTCGGAAGGCGCGGAAACGCCAAGAAGGGAGACACCAGGGTGACCCCACCCACTATCGAGGTAGAGCTGTACGGGGTCGTCCGGGACCTCGTGAAGGAAAGCCATGTCCAGGTGACTCTGCCTGAGGGGGAGGGGGCCACGTTCCGGGATGTCCTCGAGAGCATGGTAGACCGGTTCGGTCCTGCGTTCCGGGAGCGCTTATTCGGTCGTGAGGGCCTTTTGAGTTTCGTGAAGGTCTACGCCGGGGGGAGAATGATCACCGATCTCGACGAGACAGTGCCTTCCAAGGAAGGCGAAGGGGTGCGGGTCATCGTATTCGCCGCCGCGGGCGGCGGATAGTGAGTGTTTCCGGAGGGCCACGGCCCGAAGGAAAAGGAGGCCCCATCGGGGCTGGTTCAATCTGGCGAAACGGGAGTCTGACTCATGCAAAAAGAAACAGTTCAAGAAGACGTATGGATAACGTCGGTCTGCTCCAACTGCTTTTCCTTCTGTCCCATAAAGGCCCATCGGGTCAATGGGGTGGTCACGAAGATCGAAGGCAATCCTGACGATCCGTTGACAAAGGGACGGATCTGCGCACGGGGCTTGAGCGGCATCAACATCCTTTACGACCCAAACCGTCTCGACTACCCGGTAAAGCGGACCAACCCAGAGAAGGGCATCGGGATAGACCCCAAGTGGGAGCGCATCTCATGGGACGAGGCGCTGGATACCATCACTGGGAAGCTCAAAGCCGTCCGCGACGACGACCCGCGCAAGTTCATCGCCAGTTTTGGGGTGAACGGTGGCGCGCAGTCCTACACGTTGGAAGCGTTCGCCGTGGCGTTTGGGACGCCGAACCTCTTCGTGGGCGGTGCCGGAAACCACTGCGCGAGCGGCAAACACTTCATCGGCGGTCTCACGCACGCGGCGTGGGTGTGTCAGCCCGACTTCAACTACTGCAACTACTTCCTCAACTTCGGCGTACCGGTGGGCACCGGGGCATACTACGGGGTGAACACCACGGTCCGGAAGATGGCCGAAGCGCGCGCCCGCGGAATGAAGCACGTCGTGCTCGACCCTTGGAAGGGCATGCCGGCACAGAGCGCGGACGAATGGGTGCCCATCCGACCGGGAACCGACGCCGCGGTGGCTCTGGCTATGGCCAACCTCCTCCTGAACGAGTACGGCATATTCGACCGGGAGTACTTGGAGCACGACACGAACGCGCCCTACCTCGTCAAGGAGGACGGCCGCTACTTCCGTGGCGCCGACGACAAGCCACAGATGTGGGACGCAGCCGACGGCATGGCCAAGCCGTACGACGCTAAGTTCGGCCACATTGCCCTCGACGTGGACGAGACCATCGGCGGCCAGCGGGTTCGGACCGCTTTCAGCCTCATCAAGGACCACGTCAAGAGCTACACGCCGGAGATGGCAGCCGAGATCAGCGGCATACCGGCCGATACCATCCGGCGGCTCGCCCGCGAGATCGGGGATGCCGCGCGCATCGGCGAGACCATCGAGTTGGAGGGCCGCACGCTTCCCTTCCGCCCGGTGGCGATCTCCTACTTCAAGGGCGCCCAGGCGCACAAGCACTCGTCACAGACCAGCATGGCGCTCGAACTGCTCAGCGCCGTTCTCGGTGTCCGTTCGGTGCCAGGAAGCTATGTGGGGATCAACGCCCGCTCGGTGGGCCGTCCGGACACGGGGTACCCGAAGTGGTCGCCGTACGAAGGCCCCGATGGCCTCCTCGTGACGGGCCGCTGGGTGGTGCCGCCGTCGCAGCCTTGGCCTCCGGTCTACCCGAAGAAGCCTACGGACCTCGGCCTGGCCCAGCTCATCCCCCCATCTCACGGCAACACGCCGATGCTCCCCCTCGTCGCGCAAGACCCGGCGAAGTACGGCATCGACTACAAGCCCGAAGTCCACATCATGGTGTCCACGAACTTCGCGCATGAGCCTGTCCGATCCGGACGTGGTGCAGGAGTTCTTCAAGGACATCTTCACCGTCAACATCAACATCTTCCTCGATGAGTCGGCCGAACTGTCGGATATCGTGCTGCCGGACACCAGCTACCTGGAGCGCCTGGACATCAACGCCGACTGGATGGCCAACGGGTGTGCCACCGACTACTGGTCGTATCCGCTTCGCCAGCCTGTGGTGGAGCCGATCCACGAGCGCCGGCAGGCCACCGCCGTCTTCCTCGAACTCGCCGACCGGCTGGGTATGCGCGCCGACCTGAACGCGGTCACCAACGTGTCGTTCTCGTTCCGCGAGCCACATCTGCTCGAGGGCGATACCAAATACACCGTGGAAGATCTTACCGATCGCCGTTACAAATCTTGGTTCGGGGATCAGTACGGCTTGGACTATATGAGGGAACACGGGATCATCGCGTGGCCGAAGAAGGCCGAAGAGATGTATTGGGATCCGTACGTAAAATCTCGCATCCCCGTCTACTTCGAGCACTTCCTGACTTTCAAGGAGACTCTGCAGGATATCCAGAAGGAGACCGGCCTGTACGAGTACTTGGATCTGGAAGACTATCAGCCGATGCCGGACTGGCGGCCGTGCCCATCTCACACCGAGACGCGGCCCGAGTTCGACATGACCGCTACCTACTTCCGGCTGCCCTTCCAGTCATTCACGATGACGGGTGACAACGGGTGGCTGGACGAGGTGTCGAGCATCGACTCATACGCGAACGCCATCAATATCAACGCGGAGACCGCCGGCAAGAAAGGCATCGCCACCGGCGACTGGGTGGAGTTGGAATCGGCGGCCAACGGCCAGACCGTGCGTGGGAAGGCCAGACTCACCGAGGCGCTGCATCCTGACGTCGTGATGGTCTCGGGTCATGGCGGCCACTGGGCGAAAGGTCTGCCCCTGGCAAGCAAGCCGGGCAAAGGCATCAACTTCAACCGCCTGCTCAAGCAGGACTTCGAGCACATGGACACCCTTTCCTTGAACCTCGACCTGTGTGTGAAGGTCAAGGTCACCAAGGTGACGGGGCCGTGACCGGTACCGGCTCAAGTCCCCGGCCTTGCTGAAAGGAGAAGACTGCAGTTATGCGATATGGAATGGTCATCGATCTGAAGCGGTGCATCAGTTGTTATGCCTGCCAGATAGCCTGTAAGTCTGAGAACGCGACGCCCCCGGGCGTCCTCTATGCCTGGGCTTTCCGGGTAGAACGGGGCGAATACCCGGACACGGAGCAGGTCTACCTGCCGATGCTCTGCAATCACTGCGCCGAGCCCAGTTGTGTGGACGTCTGCCCCACCGGGGCTACGTACAAGCGGGAGGAAGACGGTATCGTCGTCGTGGACGCGGACAAATGTGTGGGTTGCCGCTCATGTATGACCGCGTGCCCCTATCACGCCCGTTACTACCTGGATCAGATCCGCGCCTACTATCCCGGGCAGGGCCTCACTCCCTACGAGGAAGTGGGCTACAAACGGCATAGCGCCGGTACGGTCGAGAAATGCAACTTCTGTGTGGACCGAGTGGAGAAGGGCGAAGAACCGGCCTGCGTGTCGAATTGCCCGTCGGTCGCACGTATCTTCGGCGATCTCGACGATCCCGACAGTGAAGTGAGCAAGCTGGTGAAGCGCGGTCACGCCTTCCAGTTGCTCGTGGAAATGGGCACCCAGCCCTCCGTCTACTACTTGCCCGCATAGCGGCAGCCGAAGGAGTCGCGATGAGTCAGCAGACACTTGACCTCTATGCGGACCTCGAGGCCCTCTACCGCCCGCAGCGAGTATGGGCGCAAGGTAGGGGTATCCTCCTGGTAGCGGCCCACTTCCTTTCCGGAGTGGGCGCGGGAGCGTGGCTCTTGGGCCTGGTCCTGCACTTTCCTCTGGCCTCTCTCATGGGGCTGTTCGCTGTGGTCTTGGGCGGGGTGGTCCACCTGGGCTTTCTCGGCCATCCCGAACGGGCGTGGAAGATGATCATGAAACCACGGAGCTCCTGGATCAGCCGGGGTCTGTGGGCCATCATGATCTTCGTGCCTTCGGCCGCTCTTTACATCGCGCCGGCATATTTCCACGGCGCGCCTTGGACCACCACGTCAGCCTTCGGCGTGATCATGCTGGTGGTCTCGCTCATCGGCATGGCCGGAGTCTTCCTCTACAAAGGCTTTGTGTACGCCGTGGCTAGGGCGGTGGCGTTGTGGCATTCGCCGATCCTACCCGTGGAGTACATCGCCGTCGGCATCCGCGGCGGAGCGGCGCTGGCCCTCATCGGTCTTCCCTTTGTTTCTAAGGCCTTCGGACACCAGGTACAGCTCTGGTGGCTTGCGGCGACCGTGGCGACCATCTTCCTCTTCCTGATGGAAGTAGCCATGAGCCGGAGCGACGAGACCGTGTCCCGGTCGCTCGCGATCTTCTTACGCGGCCGCAATGCCCTCCTCTTCTGGATAGGCGTCGTGGCCATCGGGGTCGTAGTCCCGGCGATCCTCGTCATCGTGAGCTATCCGGTGGCCCTCGGCGGCGCGGGCCTCTTCGTGGCCGGCGTGCTGTCGCTGGTGGGCGATCTTCTCTACAAGTACTGCATGAACGACGCGGGCACTTACGTGCCGTTCGTGGGGATCGCCCGCGCAAACATCACGGGCCGGTAGAGCGGATGACTACCCCTTTGACTGAATAAGGGGGAAACCGAGGGGCCCGTACGAGTGATTGGCATCGAGGAGGTACAGCCCCATGCGTGCTTGGGCCGCGCCTTTTCCCTCCGAGGGAGGCGCGGCCGCCTGCGCCCCACTCCCGCTTCTATTCCGGCAGGGCCGAGCCGCGACGCCGAGTTTCGCGGGGAAACGGTCTCCGCGTCCGGCAAAGCTCGGCATATGGCTGAGGCAAAGTGGTACTCTCCGACTACGGGTGGGCACATCCATGAGAGGGTAGCGGGATCATAAGATCGGAACATTGACGGCGAAAGATGCGGCCCCCAAGCGCATGACAGGGGCGGAGCGAAAGAAGCAGATCGTCATGGTCACCTTAGACCTTGTGGCCAAACATGGGGTCCAGGGCACCACCACCGCGCGCATCGCGTATGCCGCGGGAGTCTCGGAGAAGACCCTCTACAAGCACTTCGCGAGCAGGAGAGACCTGCTGGTTGCGGCCTTGGACGTGGCTTTCGACCGCGCCAATCATGCCGTCGTCTCCCGCCGGGAGACAGGCGCCTTGGAGCGTCTTCGCTCGATAGGGCGCTCTCACTGGGCGACGGTCCTTTCCGAGGAAGACGGGTTCATCTATCCGCTGTTCGAGTTCGTCGCCGCTCCTCCAGAAGCGGGTCTGAGAGACCGTCTGAGGGTCAGGCAGCTGGCCAGCATCCACGCGTTAGCCGCTATTGTCGAGGACGGTAAGACTCAACGCGAGATCCGCCCAGACACTGATTCCGAGCAGATCGCGTGGGAGCTGATGGGTGTCTACATGTCCGAGGACATCTCTTTTCTCATGGGCGTGGAGGAGTTCGCGACTGCCGGGCGCTCGGCGACGATGCTGGAGCGCATCCTTCGAGACATCTCCGTCGACGTCTGAGGCGGTTCTCGTGGCGGCGCGTTCCGGTCTGCGCCTCTGGGGTACCCGAGTTCATCGCGTGTGGTCGGCGTTCTATTGACACGCCAACTCGCAGCGTGGTACTAGTCAGTCAGTACTGGCTGATTGCCGCCCGCGCAGCGGATGCGAGTGCGACGATGTCGGTGCAACAATCTATGGGAAGGAGGGGGCAAGAGGACTTCGGAGGGGCAAGTACTCTGGAAACACTAACGTCTAACGCTTCTGATCGCGCGAGGAGGAGCTGATGTCCGAGAAGCCAAAAGAAACTTCCCAAGAGGGCGGGGAAACCGGTCTCCTGCAGGGCAAACAAGTCAGTCGCCGCGAATTTATGAAGCTCGCGGGTATAGCAGGTGCCGCGGTCGGGATGGGCGCCGGCCTTGGCGGTCTGGTGGCTGCCTGCGGCGGCACCACCACTACGACGACCACCGCCCCGGCCTCCACTACCAGCACCAGCGTCGCTGCCAGCACGACCACCGTCACGGCTGCCCCGGAAACCGGGGCTGAGATAAAGATCGGTTTCATAACGCCCAAAACCGGCGGATTGGCGTCGTTCGGCGTGCCTGACGGCTATACCGTCGACCGGGTGACCGCATGGATCGGGGACGGCCAGGTGCTGGGGGATAGCAAGAAGCACCCGATCACGATAAGCGTGCAGGACAGCCAGTCCGACACCGCTCGGGTCGGGCAGGTGGCGGGTACCCTCATCGGTGACGGCATCGACATCATGTGCGTCGCTTCCGGGCCAGACACCGTGAACCCGACTGCCGCCCAGTGCGAGGCGAACGGGGTGCCCATGGTGGCGACCGACGACCCGTGGGAGGCCTTCATCGGTAGCGCTCCCACCGGGGGAGTGTTCAAGTGGTGCTACCTCTACTTCTTCGGGGTGGAGGACATCGTGGCCGACTACGTGAGCGTATGGAGCGCGATCTCGACCAACAAGGTCATGGGCGCGATGTGGCCGAACGACGCCGATGGCGCGGCCTTCTCTGACCCGAAAACGGGTTTCCCGCCGGTCATCACTGGGGCCGGGTTCAAGCTGATCGACGCGGGGCGTTGGCAAGATGGCACCGAGGACTTCACGGCTGAGATCTCCAAGTTCAAGTCCGCGGGCTGTGAGGTGCTTTCGGGTGTGTTCAACCCGCCCGATTTCACGAACTTCTGGAAGCAGTGCAAGCAACAGGGGTGGAGCCCGAAAATCGCTACGATCGACAAGGCCATCCTCTTCCCACAGTCCATCGAGGCCCTGGGTCCCCCTCCGATAGGTATCGGCCTCATCAGCGGCGACTGGTGGGATCCGAAGCGTCCGTGGAAGTCGTATCTCACCGGCGACACATGCCAGCAGTGGGCGGACGACTACTCGACCAAAACAGGTCAGCAATGGACTCAGCCTTTGATGCATGTAGTGACCTTTGAGATGGCCATCTGGGCGCTGCAGCACGCGACCGATCCCACGAGCAAAGACGCGATCCTGGCGGCTATCAAGCAGATGAAGTTCACGAGCATCGGGGGCGACATGGACTTCAGCGCTCCGGTGCCCGCGACGACCACGGTGGGGCAGAACCACGTTCATCCCAACGTCTACAAGTCGCCCGCCTGCGCCGGGCAGTGGGTTAAAGGGACCACGAACCAATACGACTACGTGGTGGTCAACAACACGGCTGCTCCCATGGTCTCGGTGGAGGCCCAGCAGATTGCGGTACCGGCCTGAACCAAGCCGGCATACGTATAGAGCATCCCTGAACGCGAGGCCGCAACCCGCGCGAGCGCGGGTTGCGGCCCTTTTTGGCCTTGGGCCCGAACGGTTGCCCGGGCATGAGTCGGAGTCGAAGACGGAGGGACCCGGATGTACACGAAGACTCTCAAGCCGGAGATCATGGCCACCATCCTCTCCGAGGATTTTCCGGCGGAGAAACTTTCCCAGCCGAGCTTCAAGATGGTGGTGGACAAAGACGTGATGGTCACCATGCGCGACGGCACGCGGGTGGCCGTCGATGTCTATCGGCCGGATGCTCCCGGCAGATTCCCCGCTCTCTATGCCAGCTCGCCTTTTCAGAAGGATCTCGTGCATCTCCCTCAATGGCCTGCCTTCCACTTTCGTGAGACGAATGACATGGAGTGGTTCGTATCGCGCGGCTATGCGTACGTCAGTCACGACATCCGGGGCACGGGTAAGTCTATTGAGGGCCAGTACCAGTTCTTCAGTCAAGAAGAGCAGAACGACTTCTACGATGTGATCGAGTGGATCGCCACGATGCCCTGGTGCAACGGCAACATCGGCATGATCGGAGAGTCCTACTACGGCTGGACCCAGTGGTTCGCCGCGGCTACTCAGCCGCCGCATCTCAAGTGCATCGCCCCGTTCGACGGGGGCGCGGACATGTATCGGGACATCAACTATCACGGCGGCATCCTGGCCGTGGGTTTTCCCGCCATCTGGTACACGTCGGAGATGCGCGGTAACCATTTCCTGGGGCCCAACCCGCCCGCCTCACCCGACCTGTGCCGGTGGGACATGCCCTGGGAAGTGATCCACCATCCGACGCTCGACGAGTTCTGGAAGGTCCGTGTGCCGGATCTGACGAAGATCCTATGCCCCGTCTTCAGTATCGGGATCCTCCACAAGACGGGCACGCACCTCCGCGGCAACGTGCGCGGCTACGAGGAAGTCGATGTGCCGAAGAAGTTCATGCTCTGCCACGGGGATTTCGAGGGCGACGAGATGGCCATCTTCAACTCTCCCGAGCTTCGTCAGCTGCTTCTACGCTGGTACGATCACTGGCTGAAGGGGAACGACACCGGATTCATGGAAGAAGACCCGGTGCGCGTGTTCGTCCGCGGCGCGGAGACGTACCGCCCCGAGAAGGAATGGCCGCTGGCCCGGACGGACTATCGCAAGCTCTACCTGAAGGCGGGCCCCAGCGGTGCGGTGGAGTCGTTGAACGACGGCATACTTACGTGGGAGCAGCCCGTTGTCGGCGACAGCTCCACCACCTACAGCTATCCCGACCCCGACTGGTCTCACTTCTCGGGTTGCGGCACGGCAGTGATGGAAGACGGGATCCTTCACCCCACGAAGAAGATCCTCACCTTTACGTCCGCTCCACTCAATGAAGACGTCGAGGTCATCGGGAGTCCGGTGCTCGTCGTGTTCGCGGCCACCGATCAGACGGACACGGACTTCCACGTGCGTATCTGGGACCAGCATCCGGACGCCGATCAGGTGCCGGGCATGCCGCCGAAGGGACGCCTGCTAACCCACGGTCGTCTCAAGGCCTCGCACGCGTGTACCAAGGACGACGGGCTGAGCAGGCCGCACCGTCCCTACTACCGCCACGATGTTCCCCAGCCGATCGAGCCCGGCGCCGTGAACAAGTATGAAGTCGAGATCTGGGCCACCTCCTGTCGTTTCAAGGCCGGTCACCGCATCCGCATCGACCTCGCCTGCTACGATTCGAATGCTCTCGACTTCGGCGGTCACTTCCTGAGCCTGAGAGTGGGCAAGGACACCATCTACCATGAGCGGGATCACGGCTCGTACCTCATGCTGCCGGTGATCCCAGCGAGTTAAGGGCGCCATGAACGACATCAGGATAGATTTCGACGTGTGCAACGGGTGCAAGACCTGTTACAAGGCCTGCTTCGTGGATGTCTTCCGCTGGAACGACGAGCAGAAGAAGCCGGTGGTGGCTTACCCGGAGGACTGCGTGGGTTGCAACATGTGCGAGATCAACTGCCCGGAAGACTGCCTGGAAGTGGTCATCGATTGGGACGCGTACTTTCCGCCTCTCATCGAGCGAGACTTCCCGTACCACGTCTAGGATAGAAGGAGCTGAACTTGACCGGTCTGAGGCAGCTGGGAAGGGTGCTTTCTACGGACATCCTCATCATCGGGGGAGGTCTCGGAGGCATGACGGCCGCGATCTCCGCGAAAGAAGCCTCCCCGGACGTGGATGTCCTCATCGTCGAGAAGAACACGAGCGGCTGGGCGGGCCAGGCCAACAAGGGTCACGGGCACTTCGGGTACCTCGATCACGAGAACAGCCCCGATGAGTTCGTCGAATTCCACGTGCGAAACATAGGTATCTTCCTGGAAGACCAGGAGATGCTTGCCGAGTCCGCCAGGGAGAGCCGCGCGACCGTGGAGCGCTTCGACGGATGGGGTGGATCGTTGTGCAGGGACGGTGAAGGCGGTTTCGCCCACGTGCCTTTCAAGCCGGGCATGCCCTGGAGCATGGCGGCGGCCGATCTGACCTTGCTTCTTCCCTTACATCGGCGGGCGAAGAAACTCGGCGTGAAGTTCCTAGACAAGGTCGTCATCGTGGATCTTCTCAAGGACGCCGACCGGGTCGTCGGCGGCATCGGCTTCAGCGCGCTCGACGGTACGTGCCACATCGTCAAAGCCAAGGCGACCATCATCGCCACTGGCGGTCAGGGGTTCCGGATCCTGGGCCTTTGGAGCTGCATGCGTGGCGACGGCGCGGCGGCGGCGTACCGCGCCGGCGCCGAGATGAGGTCCGCAGAATTCGGCCCGTATCTGCAATTCGCCAACAAGCGCAGCAAACTGCCGATAATGGGAGCCCAAGAGGCTCTCTATAACGCCAAGGGAGAGAATATCTCCAAGCGCTTCGTGGTCGAGGGAGAACCGGACATCTCGCCCATGGCGGCCGTTGTCTGGTACGAGGAGATGAAAGCGGGCAACGGGCCGATCTACACGCGCCACGCCGAGAACTCCTTCCTGCAGAACGCGGCCATGGTGGGGGAACGCGCCATCTGGAAGCGGCCGTTCCACGACCGATTCCACGACAGGATGAAGGTGAAGGCTGCGTCCGTGGACGGACGCGGCGAGCTTGCCGAGGTGTTCCCGGGCTGCGTGGGCGAGCTTTCGCCCATACGGGTCGATAGGTGCATGGCCACGAGCCTTCCCGGGCTCTACGCGATAGGAGCGGCGAGCTACAGCGGATCCGCCATGGTTGGCGCGGTTCCCGCCCCGCCTGGACGTTGGCACGGAAGTGGGCTGTTCGGTACCACGTGGATGGGGATGCGGGTAGGGCCGCATGCCGCCGCGTACGCGGCGGCAGCGTCCGAAGCCCAGGTAGACGCTGCGCAGGCCGAGGCGCTCAAGGAACGGTTCTCCGCACCCAGCCGGCGGGTGGCCGGGCTGCATCCCATGGAACTGGTCAAGGCTGTTCAGGCGGCGTTCAATCCGATCGGCTATTCGGTGTACAAGAGTCAGGAACGCATGGAAGAGGCGCTGGGAATGATCCACGCGGTCAAGGAGAAGCTGGGCCGACTGTCTGCGACCGATCCCCATCACCTGGTGGCGTGCAACGAAGTAGCGAGCATGGTCTTGAGCGCGGAGCTCTTCTATCGGGCGTCGCTCGAGCGCAAGGAATCGAGGGGATGGCATTTGCGCGAAGACTATCCCGAGCGCGACGACAGCAACTGGTTGAAATGGATCATCCTCAAGGACACGAACGGCGAGATGGCGCTGTCCACCGAGGACGTACCCCTGGAGAGATATACCGTCAAACCATAGGACCGGGCAAGCGGAGATCAGGAGGCGCCATGAGTGCGGAAGAAGCCACCTACACGATGATCCAGGAATTCGACCACATGGTCCCCATGCGGGACGGTGTCAGGTTGGCTACGGACGTCTTTCGACCGGATGCTCCGGGCAAGTTCCCGGTTCTCTATACCTGCGCCGTGCACAACAAAGACCTCCAGCGCCCTGAGGTCGCAGAGGTCATCCCGCCGCAGCCGTCGTACTCGCCGCTTTGGTACGGAGTCATCGAGAGCGGTGACACCAAGTTCTTCGTAGCCAACGGCTACGTTCACGTCCATTGCCAGCTGCGCGGTGTCGCGAAGTCTGAGGGCAATTACAGCGAGGACAAGACCGATCATTACGACATGATCGAGTGGATCACCAAGCAGCCGTGGTGCGATGGCAACGTGGGCATGGTGGGGATCTCGGCCTTCGGCGGCGAGCAGTTCCGCGCGGCCCTTCAGGGTCACCCGGCGCTCAAGGCCATTTTCCCGTACGATCCCATGGGCGCCTACGGTGGGATGTGGAGCTTCAGGGAGTTCAATCCCGGCGGCGTCATCCACACCATGATGTACTACCTGTACCCGCTGGGCACCGTCCACGAGCCGTGCGGCGCGCCCGGACCACTGTCTCCGGAGGAAGAGGAGAAGTGGCAGTGGGCCATCAACAATCGCGACTACAAGATGTACGCGCATCTGTGGAGCATCCTCACCCAGCGCGGCCAGAGGAACGGCGGCATGTACGAGATCCTCGTCGATCCGTACGACGACCCGAAGGCGCTGGCGGAGAGCGAAGAGAACTTCAAGCAGATAAGGATCCCCTTCTACACCGGATCGGGGCAGTACTCGTACTCGTACAAGCTCCATTGGCAGGGTATGCAGCACTGGTTCCAGAACGTGCAGGGCGTGCCGAAGAAGATGATCATCAACGACCCCTCGCACATGGAGCGCCCGTTCTGGGAGATGCACGGGGAGATCCTCCGCTGGTACGACTACTGGCTGAAGGGCAAGGAAACCGGCATCTTGGACGACCCGCCGGTGAAATACTGGGTGATGGGCGAGAACGTCTACCGCACCGCCGAAGACTGGCCCATCCCCGGCACTCAGTGGACCAAGTATTACCTGGACACCTGGGAGCGGCTCAAGACCACGCCCACGCCACCGGCAAGCCAGAGTCAGTCCGTGGACAAGGAACCGGACGCTTTCGTGCAGATGCCGCCCACCAAGACCATGAAGATAGAGCGGCTCCGCTACATGACGCCCCCGCTGGCGAAAGACACACTCGTCGCGGGTCCCATCTCGCTCACGCTCTACGCTGAGATCGACCAGGAAGACACTAACTGGATCGTTATCCTGAAGGACGTGGGGCCGGACGTGTCGGTGCGCACGCAGCGGGAAGGCGAACGGCTCGTGCCCCGAAGACTCTGCCGGAGCGCGAGCTGACACGGGGCTGGCTGAAAGCGTCGCACCGGGCCGTCGACGAGTCACGGTCGAAGCCCTGGGCGCCCTGGCACCCGTTGACCAAGGAGGCCCAACAGCCGGTGGTGCCCGGCGAGATCAACGAGTACAAGATCGAAGTCTTGTCGACGGCGAACATGTTCAAAGCCGGACACCGGATCTGTCTCGACATCACGTGCCTGGACCTGGCCACCGGCACCGGCGGTCTGACGAACATCGAGTACTTCGCTCCCCACATATGCAGCAGCAAGACCACACTCCACAAGGTCCATCACAACGCGGAATACCCGTCGCACTTGCTGCTACCGATCATCCCGCTGGACTGAACAGCGGTCGATCGAGCAGGTATGTCCTCCTGTATTTCGTGGGGCCCGGCCCAGGCCGGGCCCCACGGCGCGACGCCGTGGGAGGCCTCCGCTCCTTTGGCCATGTGTTACCCTCGGTGGCGGGGTGAGCGCATCGACCAGGCTTGAGATCAGGGCCTGAAATCGCCCTCATCGGGGGCAGGAGTTGGACGGTTTGCATGGACGAACATGCAAGTAATGTAGGGGCAAGAAAGAATCCCCCGCGGCTGAAAAAGTCGGAGAGGCGGACTCAGATCATCGACGCCACCTTGCGTCTTGTGGCTGCGCACGGCGTCCAAGGCACCACCACCGCGCGCATTGCCGCCGCCGTTGGTCTGAGTGAGCCGGCGCTCTACCGGCATTTTGCCAACAGGAAAGAGATGCTGTTGGCCGCGCTCGAGGTGGTTTTCGACCGGGTGCTCGGGGCGGTCACCGTATCCCAAGAAGGCAACGCCCTGGAGCGCCTGCGGCGGATCGGGCAACACCACACGGAGACGCTTTCCTCGGACGAGCCCTGGTTCGTGAGTCCGCTTTTCGACTTTGTCGTTGCCCCCGAACAAGAGGGGCTGCGTGAGCGTGTGAGGACCCTTTCACTGAGGACTGCCGGTGCCGTCGCCTCCATCATCGAGGATGGGAAAGTCGAGGGCAGCGTGCGTCCCAACGTCGATGCGCAACGCATGGCGCTGCGCGTAATGGCCTTCTTCTGGTCGGAGGACGTCGCCTACCTGATGGGCATCCCCGAGTTCGTCACCACCGGGCTCTCCACGGAGACACTCGAAGGGGTCCTTGCCGAGATAGCGTCCGCGTAGCTGCGTGGAGCCGGACAGGCTCTGCCTCTTTCGCCTCAGTCCGCGTGCCCGGCAGGCTGCCTTCCCTGCCAGTCAGACCGGACGCCCTGGTCTGGGCACGAAGCTCCGCATCGGTGAACAAAACTTGACGCGGGCGCATTATGCGCTAAACTTGTTAGTACCCGCTAACATGATTTCTGCTTTCCACGATCTGAGAACGCTACAGACTGGATGCAAAAGAGACTGAGGCCCGCGAGAGGCGATCGGGCCGAGTCGTTCTTCACAAGTTTGGGCGGGATGACAGATGCGGAATCCAACCTCTGAGAGGAGTTGACGTGGGTAAAGTCGGTTTCCTGGGCATGGGAGTCATGGGGTCAAGAATGGCCACCCGGCTTGTTGCCGCGGGCCACGAGGTGACGGTCTGGAACCGTACACCGGCGAAGTGCGACGCCCTGGTCGCGAAGGGCGCCCGCGTGGCGAACACTCCGGCGGAGGCCGCGGCGGGCAAGGATATCGTTCTGACGAACCTGACGGACGGACCGGCGCTCAAGAGTGTGGTCATGGGCAAGGACGGGGTCCTCGAGGCCGATCCTCTGCCCACGTTGCTCGTGGACATGGCCACCGTGGCGCCGGCTGAGTCGGCAGAGATCGCGGCAGCCGTCGAGCCTCGGGGCATCGGTTTCTTGCGTGCGCCAGTGAGCGGCACCATCATGGTGGCCGAGGCGGGGAAGCTGACCGTCCTTGCCTCCGGCGAGAGGGACGTCTTCGACGCGGCCGAACCCTACCTGGCTGTGCTCGGTGAGACCCGTTACTACGTGGGTCTGGGCGAGAGCTCGCGGTATCTCAAGCTGATCCATCAGATGATGATCGGCGCGAACATGCAGGTGTGGGCCGAAGGACTCGTGATGGGTGAAAAGGCCGGACTGGACTGGCAGATCATGCTTGACGTGCTCGCGAACAGCGCAGTCGGTTCGGGCGTGGTGAAAGGCAAGATCCCGTCGCTTTCCGCACGCATCTACGACAACCCGGCCATGAGCCTGCACAACATCGTGAAAGACCTGGACCTCGCGCTCACCGCGGCGGATGGCGTAGGGGTCGAGTTGCCCGCCACCAAGCGGGTGCGGGAGCTTTACGAGTGGGCCATGGATGATGGGTACGAATGGAAGGATTACTCGGCGCTCGTCCTCGAGTTGGAAAAGCGCGCCGGGTTGGAGCCAAAAGAGGGTTGATGGATCGTTATTACGCGCTGCAGGCGCCAAGTCTGCCCGCCTTGTGTGAGAGCGGCGGCTACTAATGGCAAAACTCTTAGAGCATCAAGGTAAAGGCTGGCTTCGCGCGGCGGGTTTGCCGGTCCCGCGGGGCCGGGTGGCCTCCACTCCGGAGGAGGCCGCGGCTATCGCCGAAGAGCTCGGGTGCCCGGTGGTGGTGAAAGCTCAGGTCCATGCCGGCGGGCGAGGTAAGTCCGGCGGTCTGGCCATGGCCGACACTCCCGAGCAAGCGGCGCTTGCGGCCTCTTCGCTTCTGGGCCGCGAGTTCAAAGGCGCTGTCCTGCGCGAGGTTCTCGTGGAGGAGAAGCTCGACATCGCGAGCGAGTTCTACGCAAGCTACACGGTAAACTCGAGCCGGGACGCGCGCTGTCCCATGCTCATGTTCAGCTCCGAGGGCGGCGTTGACATCGAGAGCGTTCCCGAAGAGAAGCTGTTCCGGCTGCTCGTCTCGCCTACGAAAGGGCCGGATGTGTCGGCTCTCCTCGATGCTCTTCGCCAGGCCGGGATACGTGGCGTTCAGCAGAATGTGCTGGCGGGTTTTCTGGTCGATCTCTTCGAGGCTTATCACGCCTACGACTGCTTCACTCTCGAGATCAACCCGATCGTGGCGACCCCACTGGGCGATATTTACGCCGCCGATTGCAAGATGGAGATCGACAACAGCTCCGTCTTCAGGCACCCGGAGATGGGTATCGAGGTAGCCCGCGATTTCGGTCACGAGCCGACGGAGCTAGACCTCATCGGCTGGGGCATCGAGGAGTTCGACCAACGTGGTTCGGGTTTCCTCATGAGCATGGGCTTCGACGAGAAGAGCCCGGGCTACATCGGCTACCACCCCATCGGGGGCGGCTCGGCGATGGTCGGCATGGACGCGCTGCGCAAAGTAGGGCTCAAGGTGGCCAATTATGCCGATACCAGCGGCAATCCGGTGGCCTCCAAGATATACCGGGTGGCTAAAGTGGTCCTTTCCCAGCCCGGCATAGAGGGCTACCTCCTCGCGGGCTTCATGATGGCCAACCAGGAGCAGTGGCACCACGCCCATGCCATCGTGAAAGCCTTGCGCGAGGTCTTGCCCTACCGGCCCGGCCTGCCTTGCTTGCTCCTGCTGTGCGGCAACAAAGAGGAGGAGTCGCTCGCCATCCTGCGTGAAGGTCTCGCGGACGTGCCCGGCGGGGAGCGCATCGAGATATTCGGCCGGGAATACGTCACCGACACCGGGTTCATCGCCCAGAGGATGCTCGCCATGGTCGAGGACTACCATCGGGCGATGGGCGGGTGAGGAGATAAGCATGCTCTCATTCTCAGAAAGAACAGTGACCGTCTCCATCGACACGGGCAGATGCCCCGAGTGCGTGAGCAAGGCCTGCGTGGCCGCCTGTCACAAGTATGCCCGCGGCATCCTCGAACTGAAGGACGGCATCCCATCCGTGGCCCATCTGGACGCCGAAGGAGTGAAGCGCGGCGGCACCGAGTGTCTGGCGTGCGAATACGAGTGCTGGTTTCGCGGCCGCCAGGCGATTTCAATCGACGTGCCTATCAAAGGCCTGCCGGAGTATCTGGCCAAGCGCGGGCTCCCGCAGACCGGCGCGCCCTCCGTTCGGGGACGAGTCCGGCCCGCCCAGCGAATCCCGCGGAACAGACGAGTGCCGCGGCGCGGCCGAAGGACGGTCGTAGCCATGGGCATACTCATCGACAGAAACGTGAAGGTGATGGTGCAGGGGATCACCGGCCGCGAAGGCTCCCTGCGCGCTCAGTTCATGAAGGACTACGGCACTCGCGTCGTCGCGGGCACCAGCCCCGGCAAGAGCGGCGACCAGGTGTGCGGCATCCCGGTTTACGACACCGTAGAAGAGGCGATCGCCGCCCAGGGCCAGGTGGATTTCAGCGTGATCTTCGTGCCGGGGCGCACCCTTCTGCCCGCCGTGAAAGAGGCGGCGGACGCCGGGGTCCCAAACCTCGTAGCCTGCGTGGAATCGGTGCCTATCCAGGACATCATGGTGATGGTCGAGTACTGCAGGGAGCGGGGCACTCGCCTGCTCGGCCCGGGGACCATCGGGATGATCACGCCCGGCGAGGCGGTCGTGGGTTGGCTCGGTGGCAGCGTGGAATGGGCGAACACGTTCTTCGCCCCCGGTCCCATCGGAGTCTTCTCGAGGAGCGGCGGCCAGTCCGGCACCATACCCTGGGTGTTGAGCCGCGCCGGCTTCGGCGTCTCCACGGTGGTCCACACCGGCACGGAACCGGTGATCGGCACGTCCATGGCCGACCTGCTGCCGCTCTTTGAAGCCGATCCCAAGACCAAAGCGGTCGCCGTCTTTTCGGAGATCGGCGGCTCTCAGGAAGAGGAATGTGCGGAAGTCATCGCCTCGGGCGGCTTCACAAAGCCATTCGTCATTTTCGTAGCCGGCTCCTGGGCACCGGAGGGCCAGCGCTTCTCGCACGCCTCCAGCATCGTGGAGAGAGGCCGTGGCTCGGCCAAGAGCAAGATGGAGGCCATCGAAAAAGCCGGCGGCTACGTGGCCGAGAGTCCCAACGACATCCCCCGCATCCTAACGGAGCTCTTATAGGGAGTCGCAGAGAGCAGCGCCGGGAAACAGACCGTATGCGACACCGCCGGATATCGGCGTTCGCGCAAGAGCTATCCGAGTCGCGACAAACCCGAATAACGACCAACCAGAATAACGATCAAAGGAGTCACCTTGGCTGTCATGCGTTCCGTTCTATATGTCCCCGGTAACAACGAGAAGATGATCGGCAAGGCTTACGGCCTCTCTGCCGACATCGTCACTCTCGATCTAGAGGATTCGGTCCCGCCTGCCGAGAAGGCCCGCGCCCGCGAGATCTCGGCGGCCGCTCTTCTCGAAGTGGGCAAAGCCGGTTCCGAGGTGTACGTGCGCCTTAACAACTGGGAGACCCTCATGACCGACGACGATCTACGAGGCGGTCGTCCACAAGGGTCTGGCCGGGGTCACTTTGGCCAAATGCGGGCATCCCGACGACGTGAAACGGCTCGACTGGAAGCTGGATGAGTTGGAGCGTCGCCGCGGCCTCGAACGGGGGAGTATCAAGATCTCGCTCCTCCTTGAGACCGCCAAAGGGGTCATCCATGCATATCCGTCGTGCGGAGCCAGCCCGCGGGTCGTGAGCGCCATCTTCGGCGCCGTCGATTATACGAAAGACATGCGGGTGAAGCTGACCTCCGAGGGTGAGGAGCAGAGGTACGCCCGCCGGCACATCGCCGTGGCAGCACGCGCCGCCGGCGTCGTGGCTATCGACGCTCCCTTCGTCGCCTACCAGGACATGGAAGCCTTCGAAGCCAACCTCCGCGACGGGCGCCAGATGGGCTACGAGGGCCGGATGATCATCCACCCGAGCCAGATCGAAGTGTGCAACCGGCTTTACGCGCCCGATCCCGACGACGTGATCTGGGCCCAAGGGGTCGTGAAAGCGTTCGAAGAAGAAGCCATCGCCAAGGGCTCGGCGTCCATCTCATACAACGGTAAGATGGTCGACACTCCTGTCTACCTCAATGCGAAGGACATCCTGAGCGCTCATGAGGAGATCGAAGCCAAGAACGCGGGCAAGAACTAACCGAGAGTTAAGCGAGAGCAGATCCGAAAGATCGGGAGAAGAACATGGCTGATCCAGTTCCAGTAGCCGCGGTCGAGAGACTCGTCCAGAGCATCTCCACGGCCGAACTCGAGCGCCGGTGGGCAGCGACGCGGGAGATGATGAAGGAACACGGGCTCGACTACCTCGTGATGCAGAACAACGAGGAGTACCTCGGAGGGACGCCTCGTTGGTTCACCGACTTCGCCGCTCGTCACCAGTACCCCATGACCGTCATCTTCCCGGTGGATGGCGAGATGACCGTCATCAACTGCGGCATGGAGCCGCCCGCCGCGACGCCATTCCCGCCGATGTCGGCCGCCCGCGGCATCGGGAAGTCCCTGGGTGCGGTCTACTTCCCCACCACCCACTACTCGAGTACGATCGAGGCCAAGCTGGCAGTGGACGTCCTCAAGGAGAAGAGGAACCCGACCATCGGCTGGGTGGACAGGACGTTCATCCCGGTGACCTTCCATGAGTACGTGGTGGACAATCTGCCCGGGGCCGTCTTCGTGGACGCCACCGACTGGGTGGACCGGCTGAAAGTGGTGAAGAGCGCCGAGGAGATAGAGCTGATCCGAGCCTGTGCGCGCATCCAGGACGGGTGTGTGGAACACCTGACCCAGACCATCGTGCCAGGCATGCACGATTACGACGTCTACGCCGAGGCTCACTATTACTGCTCAAAGCACGGCAGTTCACGGGGCATCGTGCAGGTGGGTTCCGGGCCGTTGGGGACATGCGTGCCCTTCGATGTCTACCGGATGCAGAATCGCGTCATCGGCCACGGGGACCAGGTCTCGGTCTTGATCGAGACGAACGGTCCGGCCGGGTACTACTCGGAGCTCGTGAAGATCTTTACCGTGGGGGCTGAGCCGCCGAAATCGCTGCTGGATGCGTTCGCCACTTCTCTAGAGTGCCAGCACATGATCGCCAAGGCGATGGTTCCCGGTGCCGACCCCGGCGAACTGTGGACGATGCACTGTGATTTCCTCACGGAAAGAGGCTACTTCTTACCGGGTCGGTCTTTCTCGCATGGGCAAGGTCTGTCGCTGGTGGAAAGGCCGAACATCCGGCCGGAAGAGCCCTGGAAGCTCGAGAAGGGGATGAACATCGCGGTGCATCCGTCGGTCGTGCAGAAGAACGTGTGGGCCACCGTCTGCGACGGCTATATCGTCGGGGAAAACGGGGCTGAGAGGCTCCACAAGACCCCTCAGACGATCGCCCGGGTGTGAATCTCGTCCAACCACGCCGCGATGGCTGCGTTTCAACGATCCGTCGATAGAGAGCCCAAAAGGAGCGAGGGATGAGTAAGAGGCTAGAAGGAAAGGTGGCCGTCATCACCGGTGGCGGCGGTGTGGGCCAGGCCATCGTGGAGAAGTTCGTCCGGGAAGGGGCGACAGTCGCGGTTGTCGATTTCAGCCAGGCCAATATCGACCTGACCCTGAAAGCGATCGAGGCGCTGGGCGGCACCGGCATGGGTGTGCTCACCGACGTCAGCAACGAGCAGGCCGTCATCGACATGGCCGCTGCGGTGGCAAAGGCCTACGGCAAGATCGATGTCCTTGTGAACACGGCTGCGGTGCCCGATCCCACGGCCGCCCTGATCGATCTCAAGCTGGAGGATTGGAACAAGATCTTCGCCGTGGATCTCGTCGGTACGATGCTCTGCTCGAGAGAAGTTGTCAGGTTCATGATCCCTGCGAAGAGCGGGAGCATCATCAACATCGGGGCCGAAGGAGGCCGCGCCGGAGACGGTCGTGGCGGCTACCCGATGCGGGCCGGCTACTGCTCCGCCAAAATGGGCGTGATCGGTCTTACCGAGACGCTCTCCCGCGAAGTGGGCAAGGACGGCATCCGCGTGAATTGCGTGAGTCCCGCCGGCGTCAACGGCGAGCGTTTCCGGACCGTGGTCATCGGGGGCAGGGCGAAGGCCCAAGGTATCTCCTACGAGGCGGCTCTCGCCGACGAAGTAAGCAAATACTCGCTTGGCAGGGTGGTGGAGCCCATGGAGATAGCGAATCTCGTCGCCTTCCTGGCCTCCGACGAAGCGAGTGGGATCACCGGCCAGACTATCCCGGTGAACTGCGGTCTTCACTGGTAGCTTCCTTGGGGGTTTGATCGCGTGAATCTCACCCTTGTTGCACATGCCGGTCTGCTCGGTCCGCCCGCTGAGGCCAAGACCCGGTTCTCCGAGCGCCGCCATCTGGAGTTCGAGTCGACTGAGGTCAGCGTGGCGACGGTTCTCGAGCAGGTCGGTCTGGACCGAGACGCCGTGGGAGTCATGCTGGTCGAGGGAGAACCCGTGGGCATCGACGATCTGCTGGCCGACGGCGCGCAGTTGGACCTGTACCCATTCTTCGGCGGTGGATGAGCGGCGGGCTCGCCGATCCTCGGTGAGCCGGCTCGCGGCGAGCAGGGGCGCGCCCACGACGCCCTGAATGCGTCGTTGAAGTGCGCCCTGTCCGGCCCTCGGGCTTTGTTGAAATGCCTCTGCCCTTCGGGTATCATCCGAGTTCGCCTCGGCGCGGCTTCGCGTGTGGGGGGGTGCCCGAGTGGCCAAAGGGAGCAGACTGTAAATCTGTCGGCGCAGCCTACGGAGGTTCAAATCCTCCCCCCCCCACCATCACAGCAGGCCGGTGTTCGAAGGCGATGGCAGTCGAATGGCGGCTGTCGGATGGGCCTCCATAGCTCAGTTGGCAGAGCACTTCCATGGTAAGGAAGGGGTCTTCGGTTCAAATCCGAATGGGGGCTTATGGTCCGTGGCGGCGTAGCTCAGCTGGTCAGAGCAGCGGAATCATAATCCGCGTGTCGGAGGTTCGAGTCCCCCCGCCGCTACCTGTTTGTGGTAGCATTCTTGGGCTATTTTGACGAGGAAGTGGTGAAGTAATGCGCGTACGAGTGACCATGGCTTGCCAAGAGTGCAAGCGGCGTAATTACAATACGATGAAGAACAAGCGGAACGATCCGGAGCGTATCGAGTTGCGCAAATACTGCAAGTGGTGTGACATGGTCACGCTTCACAAAGAGACCAAGTAAGTAGGGTGGGCGCAGGGCAGTAGCTCCAACGGTAGAGCGCCGGTCTCCAAAACCGGTTGTTGGGGGTTCGAATCCCTCCTGCCCTGCCAACTTTCCCTTCAAGAGGAAAGAGAAGCAGGCGATGGCGAAGAGCGTAAGTGACAAAGGGAGTAAGTCTTCGGCGAAGTCGTCGGGAGTACTCAAGGGCGCCATTTCCCGCCCCGCTGCGTCCGTACGCCCCAGCTCGGCCCCTAGGGGTACTGTGAGCGCTAAGCCGGTCGGCCGGACGCGCGAGTTCTTGCGCGAAGTTCGCATAGAAATGACCAAGGTCACGTGGCCGCCGCGTAGGGAACTGCTGCAGGCCACTGGGGTGGTTATCATCGCGTGCGTCATCGCCGCCGCCTACATCGGTCTGTTCGACTATATCTGGACCGTCATCGTCAAAGCCGCGGGGCTGGGGTAACCCACGAACGCCGCCGGTCCATCATTTTCAGGAGCAACGCTTTCTATGGATTCCAAGTGGTATGTCATCAACACGTACTCGGGGCACGAGAACAAAGCTCGGGCTAACTTGGAGCACCGTATCCAATCGATGAACCAGACCGAGTACTTCGACGAGATCGTGGTCCCAACCGAGCAGGTGGTCGAGACCAAGGGCGGCGAAAAGGTGCAGGTGGAGAAACGGATCTTCCCGGGTTACCTGCTCGTGAGGATGATCCTTACCGACGACTCCTGGTCCTTGGTCAAGAACACCCCTGGGGTCACCGGTTTTGTGGGTTCTGAGAACAAGCCCACCCCGTTGATGCCGTCGGAGGTGGATCGCATCCTCCATACGTCCACGGTCGAGAAGCCCAAGGCCAAAGCGGAGTTCGTGGTGGGTGACCAGGTGCGCGTGGTGAGCGGACCGCTCACCGACTTCACCGGCGAGGTGTCGGAAGTCAATGTCGAGCAGAGCAAGCTCAAGGTGATGGTGTCCATATTCGGGCGGGATACTCCCACCGAGCTGGGCTTCGAACAGGTCAAGAAGATATAGCGATAGAGGACGGAGAGCTAAGGTGGCCAAGAAGGTTCGGGCGATAGTAAAGCTGCAGATAGTCGGGGGGAAAGCAAGCCCGGCTCCCCCGGTAGGCCCTGCGCTGGGTCAGCATGGTGTCAACATCATGGAATTCTGCAAAGCGTACAACGCGGCGACCCAAGACCGGATCGACCAAGTAGTGCCGGTCGAGATCACCGTCTTCGAGGACCGCTCGTTCACGTACGTCCTAAAGACGGCTCCCGCAGCAGTCCTCATCCGCCAAGCGGCGGGCATCGCGAAGGGTTCCAAGAGCCCGCGCAAGGAGAAGGTCGGCAAGATCAGCCAGGATCAGCTTCGCCAGATAGCGGAAGTAAAGATGCCAGACCTCAACGCCAACGACATCGATGCGGCCATGCGCATCCTAGCCGGTACCGCCCGGAGCATGGGTGTCACTGTGGAGTAGGCTTTCCTCGGCGCGAGCCGTCGAATGGCGCGGCGCCGGCGAAAGCAGTGCAAGAATGAATAAGGTCCGCACGAAACGCGGGCATGAGCGGTGGGAGGGCGTCTGGCCCGATTGACCACCAGGAGGCATCGACATGAGTAGGGATTCCAAGCGCTTCAAGGAAGCGAAGCGCGCCGTCGAACCGGGCCGGGTTTACACCCCGCTGGAAGCTGCCAAGCTTCTCAAGTCGCTCGAAACGGCCAACTTCGACGAGACCGTCGAAATCCACATGAAGCTCGGCGTCAATCCAAGGCATGCGGATCAACTGGTGCGCGGCACCCTCATGCTCCCTCACGGCACAGGCAAGACCATCCGCGTGGCAGTGTTCGCCAAAGGTGAGAAGGTCACGGAGGCCGAAGAGGCCGGCGCGGACGTGGTCGGCTCCGAAGACCTCGCGGCTAAGATCGAAGGCGGTTGGCTCGACTTCGACGCGGCCATCGCCACTCCCGACATGATGGGCGTAGTGGGTAAGCTGGGGCGGGTTCTGGGTCCTCGCGGCCTCATGCCCAACCCGAAGGCCGGCACGGTGACCTTCGAAGTGGGCAAGGCTGTCAAGGATATGAAAGCCGGCAAGGTGGAATACCGCACCGACAAGTTCGGCGTGGTGCACCTCATCATCGGCAAGAAGTCCTTCGACGCGGATAAGCTCGTAGCCAATTACAGCGAGATCCTGGGCGAGATCATCCGGGCCAAGCCGGCTGCAGCCAAGGGTAAGTACCTGCGCAGCGTGACCATGACCACCACGATGGGTCCCGGCGTGCCTCTCGACACGACCAAGACCCGGGCGCTTCTGGAAGACGAGGGATAGCCGGCGCACGGCCGGCAGCGCCGCGCTTGCGCGCCTGACGTCCGCACCCGGCAGTGTCGCGGCTGGCGTCTCCCGGTAGAGCGAGGTGCGTGTTATACTGACCGGCGCTGATCGCCAAAGACAGCTGGTGCCGCCGCAGGCGGCATAAGCGGTGAAGGTCAAACGACCGTCCCGCCAGCCGAGGCAGAGTGATAGTGACATAAGGGTCCCGTAGGACCGGCAAAGTCATCGTCCGTCTCTGTTCTCGGAGATGGACGATTTGTTTTCGAAGGAGGTGAGAGAGTATGCCCAAACCGGATAAGGTCGCGGCGGTGAAGGAGATCGCCGAAGCATTGCAGTCGACGGACGTCTATTTCGTTGTCGACTACCGGGGTCTGACGTTCCACGAGGCCACCGATCTCCGTGGCCGCCTTGCGAAGTCCGGCGCGAGCCTGAGCGTGGTCAAGAACACTCTGGCCAAGATCGCGGCGGCGCAGGTGGGGGTGGAAGGGCTCGACGAGCTGCTGCAAGGCCCCACGGCCATCGCCTACGTGCACGGCGACGCGGTAAAAGTGGCCAAGACCATCCAGGATTTCATCAAGGAAAAGAAGAAGGCATCCATTCGCGGCGGCAAGCTGCAGCGCTCCGTGCTCAGCGCTACCGACATAGAGGCCCTGGCGGCCTTGCCGAGTCGCGAACAGCTCTTTGCGAGAGCGCTCGGCGCCATCGCCGGCCCGCTGTACGGTCTTGCGAACGTCATGAACGGGCCGCTGCGCGGAATGGCAGTCGTGCTCGGGCAGGTACAGGAACAGAAGAGTAAGGCTGCCTAGGCAACGAGGGCGGCGAGTCGTGCGAGTAGTGGGAACATGTTCCCGGAAGGAGTGAGGCGCTATGACACCTCAAGAGGTTCTAGAAGAAGTCAAGAAGTGGACCGTGATGGAACTGGCCGACTTCGTCAAGCTCGTGGAGACCGAGTTCGGCGTTAGCGCCGCCATGCCGATGGCAGCGGCCGCGGCCCCCGCCGCCGGCGGCGCCGCGGCGGTCGAGGAGGAAGAGCAGACCGAATTCGACGTCATCCTCAAGGAAGCCGGCGAGAAGAAGATCCAGGTGATCAAGGTTGTGCGTGCGATCACCGGCCTGGGTCTCAAGGAGGCCAAAGACCTGGTAGACGGCGCTCCGAACCCGGTCAAGCAAGCTATCGCCAAGAACGAAGCCGAAGACATCAAGAAACAGCTTGAAGAAGTCGGCGCGGTTATCGAGGTAAAATAGCGGTATCTTAGGAGCCGCGTTTGGCGGGTCTGCAGGACTGACCCGCTCAAGAGCGAAGAACGAGCCTGACTGCGGGATCTTCTCTTTCGAGAAGCCCGCGGTCTGGCTTGTTGCGCGCGCGCGTGCATGTTAGCATACAAGTTTGCGCGTCGACCCCTGTGCAAAACCCTGCTATGTGAGGAGTGATCCCGTTTGGACGCAAGGAAGACTCCCAGACCGCGTAAATCCTTCTCCAAGTTATCGCAAATCCTTGACGTTCCCAACCTCATTGCAGTCCAGACCGAATCGTTCGAATGGTTCAGGACCAAGGGACTTCGGGAGACGATCGATGACATAAACCCCATCGAGGACTACACCGGCAACTATGCTGTCGAGTTCGGGGATTATCAGTTCTACGAACCGCCGCTCTCCCTAAAAGAGTGCCGCGACAAGGACCAGACCTACGCGGCCCCCCTGTTCATCACGGTCCGCTTCGTGAACCGTGAGACCGGGGAGATCAGGGAACAGAACGTCTTCATGGGCGACTTCCCGATGATGACCGAGCAGGGGACGTTTATCATAAACGGCACGGAGCGGGTCATCGTCACTCAGTTGGTGCGCTCGCCCGGTGCGTACGTCATGGCCGCGAAGGATCCCACGAAGCAGGTACTTATCGCCAACCTCATGCCGGCGCGTGGCTCCTGGCTGGAGTTCGAGATCGACAAGCGCGGTGGGGTGAGCGTACGCATCGACCGAAAGCGGAAGCTTCCTGCCACGGTATTCCTGCGCGCTCTGGCCGGCATCGACTCGAAGAAGACCAAAGACGACCCGGAACTTCTCTCCAAAGGGTCCGATGAAGAGATCCTGGCTCTGTTCGACAACAACCCCTTCATCCGCTCGACGCTGGAGAAAGACTCCGTGCGCACGGTGGAGGAGGCGCTGGTCGAATTGTTCAAGAAGCAGCGCCCCGGCGAGCCGCCCACGTTGGAAGCCAGCCGTAACCTGCTCTGGAACATCTGCTTCGACCCCAAGCGGTACGACCTCACTCGGGTAGGCCGGCACAAGCTGAACGCGCGGCTTGGCCTGAACACCGATCTCGAAGTGCGCACGCTCACAAAAGCGGACATCATCGCCCTGGTGCGGGAACTCGTGAACGTCCCGCTGGCCATCGACCACGAGCATCTGCTGGAGGAGGCGCGCGACCTCGCCGAGGTGGCTCCGAGCCTGCCCTGGGATGAAGTGGCCAACCGGCTCGACGAGTACGAGCACTTCGGCAACCGCCGCCTGCGTATGGTGGGCGAGCTGGTGCAAGAGGCCTTCCGGGTGGGTCTCTACCGGATGGAGCGCGTGGTCCGCGAACGGATGACCACCGAGGACGTGGACACCATCACGCCCCAATCCATCATCAACATCCGTCCGGTGGTAGCCGCGCTCAAGGAATTCTTCGGGAGCTCGCAGCTCTCGCAGTTCATGGACCAGACCAACTCTTTGGCGGGGCTGACGCACAGGCGTCGTCTCTCCGCTCTGGGCGCCGGCGGCCTCACCCGCGAGCGTGCCCCTATCGAGGTGCGCGACGTTCACCCGACTCACTATGGCCGGATGTGCCCCATCGAGACCCCTGAGGGTCCGAACATCGGCCTCATCGGCTCACTCTCGAGCTACGCCACTGTCAATGAATTCGGCTTTATCCAGACTCCCTATCGCAGAGTGGAAAAAGGCAAGGTCACCGATCACATCGAGTGGTTGACCGCATACGAAGAAGAGAAGTTCACCATCGCTCAGGCTAACGCCCCGTTCGATCCCAAGACCAAGATGTTCATCGAGGACACGGTCTTGGCTCGCGCGCCGGGTGGGGAATATGTGAGCGCTCTGCGCGATGACGTGCACTATATGGACGTGTCTCCGCAGCAGATCGTCTCGGTGGCTACTGCGTTGGTCCCGTTCTTGGAGCACAACGACGCCAACAGAGCCCTGATGGGCTCTAACATGCAACGTCAGGCTGTGCCGCTCCTGCAATCCGAGGCTCCGCTCATCGGCACGGGCATGGAGTACCGCTCTGCGGTCGACACCGGCGACGTGTTGCTGGCCAGGCGGCCCGGAAAGGTGAAGGGCGTCTCCGCCGAGCGCATCCTCATCGAGACAGATGACGGGTCACTCGACAGCTACGAGCTGCTCAAGTTCGAGCGCTCCAACCAGGGCACGCTCATCCACCAGAAGCCGGTCGTAGACGTGGGCCAAGAAGTCGTCGCCGGCGCGGTGCTGGCGGACGGGGCCTCAACCTGCGACGGCGAGCTTGCCCTCGGCCGTAATCTGCTCGTGGCTTTCATGAGCTGGGAGGGCTACAACTTCGAAGACTCGATAGTTATCTCCGAGCGACTGGTCAAAGACGACGTGCTCACGTCGGTACACATCGAAGAGTACGAAGTCGAGGCTCGGTCCACCAAGCTGGGCGACGAGGAGATCACTCGCGATATCCCCAACCGCTCTGAAGAGTCTCTGGCGGACCTGGACGAATACGGCATCGTGCGAATCGGGGCCGAGGTGGCTTCCGGCGATCTGCTGGTAGGTAAGATCACGCCGAAGGGCGAGACCGAGCTCACGGCGGAAGAGAAACTCATCCGGGCCATCTTCAAAGAGAAGGCTCGTGAAGTTCGAGACACGTCGCTGAAAGTGCCGCACGGCGAGAAGGGCGTCGTGATCGACGTCAAAGAATTCTCCCGGGATGCGGGCGACGACCTTTCGCCGGGTGTGAATCGCCTGGTGCGCGTCTACGTGGCCAAGAAGCGGCGGATCGCCGAGGGCGACAAGCTGGCCGGCCGTCACGGTAACAAAGGCGTCATCTCGAAGATCGTGCCCGAAGAGGACATGCCCTTCATGGAAGACGGCAACCCTGTGGATATCATCTTGAACCCGCTGGGTGTTCCCTCTCGGATGAACATCGGCCAGGTCATGGAGACACATCTGGGCTGGGCCGCGCACCATGGGTTCTACCAGCTCAAGCGCAACAAGAAGAGCATGCAGGGCGACGTTCCGCTCGAGCTGGGCGATCTGCCGCCCGACGAGCAGCTGAAGCTGGTGCGCAAGTACTACGACATAGTGGACGAGACCAGCGCCGTCGGCCCGACGCCCATCGCCACCGCTGTGTTCGACGGCGCCACGCAGGTGGAAGTCGATGAGGCTCTCATGGGTTGGGCGCTGGCGCACCCCGTCACCGCCGATAATCCGCTGGCGGTGCAGATGCCGGTCAGCCTCGACAACGACGCCGGCACCAGGGTCGCCGGAAAGGTCAAGCTATTCAACGGCCGCACCGGTGAGCCCTACGATCAGAACATCACCGTGGGCTACATGTACATGCTGAAGCTCCACCACTTGGTGGACGACAAGATCCACGCCCGTTCCACGGGCCCCTACTCCCTCGTGACGCAGCAGCCGCTGGGTGGCAAGGCTCAGTTCGGCGGCCAGAGGTTCGGGGAGATGGAGGTCTGGGCGCTCGAGGCGTATGGGGCTGCCTATACGCTTCAGGAGATGCTCACGATCAAATCTGACGACACCCAGGGGAGGGTCAAGGCCTACGAAGCTATCGTAAAAGGCGAGAATATCGCCCGGCCTGGTGTCCCTGAGTCCTTCAAGGTCTTGCTGAAAGAGATGCAGTCTCTTGCCCTCGACATCCAGGTGATGAGCGAGGAGGGCGGTGCGCTCGAGGTAGCGGAGGAAGAGGACGATCTCCTCCGAGCGGCGGAAGAGCTGGGCATCGACCTCACAGCGCGCTTCCGAGCGGAAGAGCGGGCCGCGGAGGCACAGGCCTCACTGGTGAGCACTCACCTCGGCTCAGAACTCGATGAAGAACGAGACGACGAGGAAGAATCCACCAGCGAGTTCGAGGCTGCGCCGGAGATCGGGACCCACGAGATCGACCTCGGCGGGATCGGGTTGGACGTGGATGTGGACGCCGAGCTGTCCTCTCACTTCGCCGACGACGCGGAATAGGAGTCTTCCGTGATAGACATAAACGAATTCGATGCCATCAAGATAGGCCTGGCCTCGCCGGAACAGATCCGCGCATGGTCATCGGGCGAAGTGACCAAACCGGAGACCATCAACTACCGGACCCTGAAGCCTGAGAAGGATGGGCTCTTCTGCGAGCGCATCTTCGGTCCCACCAAGGACTGGGAGTGCTACTGCGGGAAGTACAAGCGCGTCCGTTACAAAGGCATCATCTGCGAGCGCTGCGGCGTAGAAGTAACCCGGGCCAAGGTGCGCCGGGAGCGCATGGGCCACATCGACCTGGCCGCTCCGGTCAGCCACATCTGGTACTTCAAGGGCGTTCCCAGCCGCATGGGCTACCTTCTGGACATCTCGCCCAAGCAATTGGAGCGCGTTCTCTATTTCTCGGCCTCCATCGCCACCTACGTGGACGACGACAAGCGGGTCCGCGATATGGGCAAGCTGGAAGACCTGGTCCAGGCCGACGTTGAGAACACCTTCGCCTCGCGCGACGAGCAGAAGGTGAAGATCATGGCCGAGCGGGACAAACGCGTGGCGGTGCTGTTGGGCAACTCCACGCCCGACGAGGACGACGAGATCGCTCTCGGCTTCGACGAGGTGCCGCTCACGGAATGGACTCAGGACGAGATCGAGAAACGGGCCACCGAGCTCCGCCAGGACGCCGATACCCGGCTCCGCGACCTCGAGCGCTACGCCGACGCCCAAGCTGCCCGGCTGCGCGAGCTGTGGGCCGCCTTCAAGAACATCAAGAAGGGCGACATCATCACCGATGAGACCCTGTTCCGGGAGCTCAAAGAGAAATACGGCAGTCCCTTCGGCTACGGAGTCTACTTCCGCGGCGGCATGGGAGCGGAGGCCATCCGCGAACTGCTCGCGGCCGTCGACCTCGAAGCTGAGACGAAGTCCCTGCGTGAGATCATCAAGACGAGCAAGGGGCAGAAGCTGTCCCGGGCCGTCAAGCGGCTCAAAGTGGCTGAAGGGTTCCTGCGCTCCGACAACAAGCCGGAGTGGATGATCCTTTCCGCTATTCCCGTCATACCGCCGGAGTTGCGGCCCATGGTCCAACTCGACGGCGGCCGGTTTGCGACCTCCGATCTCAACGACCTCTACCGCCGCGTGATCAACCGGAACAACCGGTTGAAGACGGCTGCTCGACCTGGGCGCGCCGGAGATCATCGTCAACAACGAGAAACGCATGCTGCAGGAAGCAGTTGACGCCCTCTTCGACAACGGGCGACGCGGCCGCGCCGTCACGGGCCCGGGCAATCGCCCGCTGAAGTCGCTGTCCGATATGCTCAAGGGTAAGCAAGGGCGCTTCCGTCAGAACCTGCTGGGCAAGCGGGTGGACTATTCCGGCCGTTCCGTCATCGTGGCCGGCCCGGAGCTCAAGCTTCACCAATGCGGCATCCCTAAGACGATGGCTCTGGAGCTCTTCAAGCCCTTCGTCATGAGCCGCCTCGTTGAGCGCAAGCAGGTGCAGAACATCAAGGCCGCCAAGAAGCTGGTGGAGAGCGAGTTCCCGGAAGTATGGGACATCCTGGAGGAGGTCATCTCCGAGCATCCGGTCATGCTCAACCGGGCGCCGACTCTGCACCGTCTGGGCATCCAGGCGTTCGAGCCGGTGCTCATCGAGGGCAAGGCCATCCAGCTGCACCCGCTGGTCTGCACCGCCTTCAACGCCGACTTCGACGGCGACCAGATGGCCGTCCACCTGCCGCTGTCCGTGGAAGCGCAGGCGGAGGCCCGCATCCTGATGCTGTCCTCCAACAACATCCTCTCCCCTGCACACGGCCGGCCGATCGCCGTGCCTACCCAGGACATGATCCTGGGGTGCTACTACCTCACCTATTTCGACGGGCCAAGATCTTTCCAAGATCGATCCGTATCGACCAGGCCGCGCTGAGCAGTCTCGATCCGAAACCGCGCCCGTTCGGCACGGTCGCGGAGCTCGAACACGCCTACGCCCAGAAGGTCGTGGGCATCCAGGACCCCGTCCTATTCCGTTGGGACGCACGCCGCATCGTAACTACCGTGGGCCGGGCCCTGTTCAATTCCGCCGTCGTGGCTTCGCTCGCGGAGTATTTCGGCGAGGAATGGGAGACCGAAGGGCACGAGGCCGGCTCTTCCCGCAAGTTGGACTACGAGTTCCAGAACAAAGTCTTCACCAAGAACGAGATGTCGGCCTTCGTCGCCGACCTGGTCGAATACTACGGCGCCACCGCGGTGGCCCACCTCCTGGATGTGCTCAAGGACCTGGGCTTTCACTACGCGACTGTAGCCGGGGTCACCATCTCCAAGAACGACATCGTGGTACCGCCCGACAAGGAGGAGATCCTCCAGGGCTACGAGGTCAAGGTGCGCCACATCCAGGACGAGTACCAGCGCGGCAACCTCACCGACGGCGAGCGCCGCGAGCGGGTCACCGATCTGTGGACGGACGCCACCGAAGAAGTGGCCCAGGCCATGGAGAAGAACTTCCGGCGTCTCAACCCGGTCTACATGATGGCTAACTCCGGCGCCCGCGGTTCGTTCAAGCAGATCCGCCAGCTCGCGGGGATGCGCGGTCTGATGGCTTCGCCGAAGGGCGAGATCATCGAGCGGCCTATCAAGGCCAACTTCATGGAAGGCCTGGGCGTGCTCGAGTACTTCATCTCCACCCACGGAGCCCGCAAAGGTCTGGCGGACACCGCCCTGCGGACGGCCGACTCCGGTTATCTGACCCGCCGCCTGGTGGACGTGGCCCAGGACGTGGTCATCCGCGAGAACGACTGCGGCACCGAAGGCTACATCGACATGCTGCTGCGCAAAGGCGACCGCCTGAACGACCTCCTGCTGGGCCGTGTTCTTGCGGCGGACGTTGTCGATCCTAAGACCGGCGAGCTGGTCTATCCGCGCAATGAGGTCATCAACAAGCGTGTCCTCCAGCGTCTGCTCGATGTATTCCCCATGCCGCCAGCACGCCGACCTCAGACTCATGGTCCGATCGGTCCTCACCTGTCAGAGCGAGTTCGGGGTATGCCAGCACTGCTACGGGCGGTCGCTCGCGACGAACGAACTAGTGGCCATCGGCGAAGCGGTGGGCCACATCGCCGCCCAGTCCATCGGCGAACCGGGCACACAGCTCACCATGCGGACCTTCCACACGGGTGGCGTGGCCGGTGCTGACATCACTCACGGTCTGCCGCGGGTGGTGGAGCTGTTCGAGGCTCGCAAGCCCAAGGGCCAGGCGAAGATCACTCAGGTCGCGGGCATCGTGGACATCGAAGAGACCGACAAGGCCAAGAAGATCAATCATCGTCGACGACACGGGCGAAGTGCTGCACAGCTACATCATCTCCCGCCGGGCCGATCTGACGGTCGAGGAGGGCCAGCGCGTCAAGGCTGGGGACCAGCTCTACAAGGGCTCGCTCAACCCGCACGAACTGCTCCAATACCGGGGTGCCCTGGAGACCGCCCGCTACATCGTGGCCGAGGTCCAGGACGTCTACCACAAGCAAGGCGTGCAGATCGACGACAAGCACGTGGAGCTCATCGTGCAGGCAGATGACCAAGAAGGTCCTCATCGAGACCCCGGGCGACACCAGCTTCCTGCCCGGGCCGCATGGTGGACAGGCTCATCTTTGAGCAGGAGAACGAGCGGGTCGTCGCGAGGCCGGCGGTCGCGAGCCGGCCACCTACGAGGAGATCATCCTGGGCATCACCAAGGCCTCGCTGGCCACTGAGAGCTTCCTCTCGGCCGCTTCCTTCCAGGAGACCACCAAGGTCCTCACCGACGCGGCGCTGGAAGGCAAGGTCGACTGAGCTTCGCGGGCTCAAGGAGAACGTCATCATCGGCAAGCTCATCCCTGCGGCCACAGGTCTGCGCGCATACCGCAACATCGAGTTGGTCCCCACGGCGGATCCCGGCCGAGATGGCCGATCTGTTCGGCGACGTGATGGTCCGGCGCGCAGAAGGAGCCGGCCTCAGCGCCCGAAGAGCAGTGGGCAGCTCACCGGCGGCTCGTCCTGAACGCGGAGGCGTACAACATGCTGGTGGACGACCTCGACCTGCCCACCTACGTGCACTCCGTCCTTAGCCGCGCCGGTATCGAGCGGGTCAGCGACCTGCTGGGCACACCACGAAAGAGCTCATCGCCGTCCCCGGCCTGGGGCAAAAGAGCCTCGAAGAGGTGCGGAGTCGCTGGCCGAGAACGGAGGCTGGGTGCTCCGAGGTGACGGCGGAGAGATGGACGAAGAATCTAGAAGGCTGGGGGCGATCGCCGGCGACGCAGCCGGAGCGGCGATCTCCTGGCGCGCCTCTGAGACGATGAGTTAGCTTAAGCCGAGAGGAGGCTTCTTGCAGGCCGGCTAAGGCTTTGTTATACTTCGCGGTCGCTGCGCCGCCGGGCGCGTCGCTTCCGGCAGCGTGCGCAGCGACCGATCAGCATTGGATGAGCATTGGCGAGAAGCAGACAGGAGATTCTGTGCCGACGATCAATCAGCTGATCCGGAAGGGCCGGGAGGATCAGTCCAAACGGACCAAGACTCCTGCCCTCAAGGGCGCGCCCCAGAAGCGGGGCGTGTGCACGCGCGTGTACACCACGACTCCCAAGAAGCCTAACTCGGCCCTGCGGAAAGTGGCGCGTGTGCGGCTGACCAACGGGATGGAGGTCACGGCCTACATCCCGGGCATCGGGCACAACCTCCAGGAGCACTCGGTGGTCCTGATCAGGGGTGGCCGGGTGAAAGACCTGCCGGGCGTGCGGTACAAGATCATCCGTGCGGCGCTTGACGCAGCCGGAGTGGCCAACCGCAAGCAGGGCCGCTCCAAATACGGCGTCAAGATGAGCAGCTAGGAACAGGAAGGCGTAGAGAGCGATGGCGAGAAGAGCAAAAGCCGCCAAGCGGGACATCCAGCCCGACCCCGTTTACCGGAGCCGCCTGGTCACGCAGATGGTCAACCGCATGATGCTCGACGGCAAGAAATCCACTGCCGAGGGCATCATGTATGATGCGATGACCATCCTGCGCGAGCGCACGGGCAACGATCCCGCGGGCGTGCTGAAAGAAGCCGTGGAGAACGTGCGACCGGCCCTCGAAGTGAGGTCCCGGCGAGTCGGCGGCGCCAACTATCAGGTGCCGATCGAAGTGCCCACCCGGCGGTCGTACACGCTGGCCGTGCGCTGGATCATCACCCACAGCCGGGCCCGTCGCGAGCACAGCATGGCCGAACGTCTGGCCAACGAGCTGCTGGACGGCTACAACCGCACCGGCATCACGATGAAGAAGAAAGAAGACCTCCTGCGGATGGCCGAGGCCAACAGGGCGTTCGCTCACTACCGCTGGTAGTCGGCACCGAAAGCAAGCGCGAAGAGAGACAAGGTTCAAGTTTTGGCACAGGCAACAGCACATAAGACCGAGAGTGGGGCAGCCCAGCGGCATCCGCTGACGATGGTCCGCAACATCGGCATCATGGCTCACATCGATGCCGGTAAGACCACCGCCACCGAGCGGATCCTCTACTACACGGGCCGCACCTACAAGATCGGCGAAGTGCACGACGGCGCCGCCGTGATGGACTGGATGGCCCAGGAGCAGGAGCGGGGCATCACCATCACGTCGGCGGCTACGACATGCGAATGGCGCGATCATCGCATCAACATAATAGACACACCCGGGCACGTGGACTTCACTATGGAGGTCGAACGTTCGCTGCGGGTGCTCGACGGGGCCATCGCGCTGTTCTGCTCCGTGGGCGGGTGTCGAGCCCCAGTCCGAGACCGTATGGCGGCAGGCGGACAAGTACCACGTCCCCCGCATCGCGTTCGTCAACAAGATGGATCGCGTCGGCGCCGACTTCATGCAGGCCGTGCAGATGATGATCGACAGGCTGCATGCGCGTCCCTTGGTGCTCCAACTGCCGCTGGGCCGCGAGGACGAGTTCCAGGGCGTCGATCGACCTGGTGCGTATGGTCGCTTACGTCTACGCCGACGACATGGGCGTGGAGTGGGAAGAGACGCCCATCCCCGCAGCACATGCTGGCGAGGGCTCAGGCCGAGCGCAGCGCACATGATCGAGATGCTGGCCGAGCGGGACGACCATCTGATGATGGACTACCTGGAGGGCGAGGAGATCGCTGAGGATCGCCTCAAGGCCGCCATCCGCCGGGCCACGCTCGACATGGCCCTCATTCCCGGTGCTGTGCGGCTCTGCGTTCAAGAACAAGGGCGTCCAGATGCTGCTGGACGCGGTGGTCGACTATCTGCCCTCACCGCTCGACGTGCCTGCCGGTCCATGGAGTGAACGCCGCGAACTGGCCACGAAGAGATCCGCCAGGCCGACGACGACAACGAGCCGTTCTAGCGCACTCGCGTTCAAGATCATGTCCGATCCGTTCGTGGGCAAGCTCACGTATTTCCGGGTGTATTCCGGCACTCTCAGGTCCGGCTCGTACGTCTACAACTCGAGCAAGGGCAAAAAGGAGCGGGTGGGCCGGATCCTGCAGATGCACGCCAACCACCGGCGAGGACATCACCCAAGTCTGTTCCGGCGACATAGCCGCGGCGGTAGGTCTGAAAGGGACCACCACCGGCGACACGCTTTGCGACCAGAGCGATCCCATCATCCTGGAATCGATCGAATTCCCGGAGCCGGTCATCTGGGTGGCTATCGAACCTAAGACGAAGGCCGATCAGGACCGCCTGTCCGACAGTCTTATGAAGCTTCCGACGAGGACCCCACGTTCCGGGTGCGTACGGACGAGGAGACGGGGCAGACCATCATCGCCGGTATGGGTGAGCTGCACCTGGAGATCATCGTCGACCGGCTTCTTCGCGAATTCAAAGTCGACGCCAACGTGGGCCGGCCACAGGTGGCGTACCGCGAGGGCATCAAGCGCGCGGTGCCCAAAGTCGAGGGCCGTTTCGTCCGCCAGACAGGCGGCCGTGGCCAGTATGGGCACGTGGTCATCAAGATGGAGCCCAACGAATACGGCGCGGGTTTCACATTCGAGAACAAGATCGTGGGGGGAGCAGTTCCCAAAGAGTATGTCCCCGCCATCCAGGCTGGACTGGTCGACGCCATGGAGACCGGGGTGCTGGCGGGCTTCCCCATGGAAGACATCAAGATCGAGCTGATCGACGGGTCGTACCACGAGGTCGACTCCTCCGAGATGGCGTTCAAGATCGCTGGCTCCATGGCTTTCCGGGACGCGGCCAAGAAGGCGCACCCGGTATTGCTCGAGCCGGTCGAAGACGTGGAAGTGGTGGTGCCCGAGGAGTACATGGGTGAAGTGATGGGCGACCTCAACTCGCGCCGCGGCCACATCATGGGCATGGAGCCGCGGGCTGGGGCCCAGGTCGATCCGGGCGACGGTCCCCCTGGCCGAGATGTTCGGGTACGCTACTGACGTCCGCTCGATGACGCAGGGGCGGGCCACGTACAGTATGCAGTTCAGTCACTATGCTGAGGTCCCGCCCGCGATCGCGGAAGAGATAATCGCCCAGCAGGGCGGCAGAAGCTTCAAAGACTAGGGAAACAGAAGACCACAATCAAGGGAAAACCGGTCGCCTGGCTGCGGCGGCCGCCTGAGTGACTCAGGGTAGAAAGGGAGGAATCAATGGCGAAGAAGAAGTTTGCGCGGACCAAGCCGCACGTCAACGTGGGCACCATTGGCCACGTGGACCACGGCAAGACGACTCTGACCGCGGCAATCACCCTCTGCCTGTCCAAAAGCAACCCGAATATCGAGTTCCGGAGCTTCGACTCCATCGATAACGCTCCCGAGGAGCGCGAGCGCGGTATCACCATCGCCACGGCTCACGTGGAGTACGAGACAGAGAAACGGCACTACGCTCACGTCGACTGCCCGGGGCACGCCGACTACATCAAGAACATGATCACCGGTGCCGCCCAGATGGACGGAGCGATCCTGGTCGTTTCGGCCGCCGACGGCCCGATGCCGCAGACCCGTGAGCACATCCTGCTCGCCCGTCAGGTGGGCGTCCCTTACATCTTCGTCTACATGAACAAGGCCGACATGGTCGACGACCCCGAGCTTCTCGAGCTGGTGGAGATGGAAGTCCGCGAGCTGCTCACCGAGTACGAATTCCCGGGCGACGACATCCCGGTCATCATCGGCTCGGCCCTCAAGGCTCTCGAATGCGGCTGTGGCAAGGGCGAGTGCGAATCGTGCAAGTCGATCACCGAGCTGATGGACGCTCTCGACACCTACATCCCCGAGCCCAGTCCGCGACATCGACAAGCCGTTCCTGATGCCGATCGAAGACGTGTTCACGCATCCAGGGCCGCGGCACCGTGGTTACCGGTCGAGTAGAACGCGGGATCGTCAAGGTGGGCGACGAGGTCGAGATGGTCGGCCTCAACCCGCAGAGCATCAAGACCGTCGCCACCGGCGTCGAGATGTTCCGCAAGCTGCTGGACGAAGGGCGCGCCGGCGACAACATCGGTGTGCTTCTACGCGGCATCAAGCGGGAACAAGTCGAGCGCGGCATGGTTCTCGCCAAGCCGGGCAGCATCACCCCGCACACCGACTTCCGGGCCGAGGTCTACGTCCTGTCTCAGCGAAGAGGGTGGACGGCACACCCCGTTCTTCAACGGCTACCGCCCGCAGTTCTACTTCCGCACCACCGACGTGACCGGCGACGTGACTCTGGAAGAGGGCGTCGAGATGGTCATGCCGGGCGACCGCGCGAACATCGATGTGAAGCTCATCACCCCCATCGCCATGGAGGAAGGCCTCCGCTTCGCTATTCGCGAAGGTGGCCGTACGGTTGGCGCCGGCGTCGTGACGAAGATCAACAAGTAGGAGTCGGCTGGTGGCGCAACAGAAAATACGCATAAGGCTCAAGGCCTACGACCACGAGCTTGTGGACAAGAGCGCGCGGAGTATCGTCGAAACGGCTGAGCGCACCGGCGCCACCATTTCTGGTCCCGTCCCTCTTCCCACGGAGAAGAACGTCTACTGTGTGATCCGTAGCCCCTTCAAGGACAAGGACTCGCGGGAGCATTTTGAGATCAGGACGCACAAGCGTCTGATCGACATCCATCAGCCCACGCCCTAAGACGGTGGATTCGCTGATGCGCATGGATCTGCCCGCGGGCGTGGACATCGAGATCAAACTGTGATGAAGACTCTGCTAGGCACAAAGCTGGGGATGACCCAGTACTTCGAAGCCGACGGGACAGTGGTCCGGTGCACCGTGATCGAAGCTGGTCCTTGCCTCGTCACTCAGAAGAAGACCATGGAGAAGGACGGCTACGCCGCCACGCAGATCGCCTTCGGCGACTGCAAGGCGAAACGGCTGAATAAGCCTCTTCTCGGCCATCTGAAGAAGGCGGGCATCTCTCCCAAGCGCCATCTCGTAGAGGTGCCGGGCGAGCACGACCTGGCCGTGGGCGACTCGGTCACTGTCGAGACGTTCGAGGCCGGCGACAAGGTCAAGGTCACGGGTGTGAGCAAGGGTAAAGGTTTCCAGGGCGTGATCAAACGCCACGGCTTCGCCGGCGGCCCTGGGTACCACGGCGCTCACTTCCATCGTGCCCCTGGTTCCATCGGGGCTTCCGCGGATCCCGCGCGGGTGTACCCCGGGACCCGCTTGCCTGGACAGATGGGTAATGTACGAGTCACCCAGACGGGTCTTACCGTGGTCGCCACCGACCCCGAGAAGAACCTGGTGTTGGTAAAAGGCGCGGTCCCAGGGAGCAGAGGTTCCCTGGTCGTGATCAAAGGTTAGGGCCTATGCCATCTATTGACAGAATCGACGAAAACGGGGCCGTGGTCGGTCAACACGAACTGTCGGACTCCCTGGTGCAGGATACGATCAACATCGGCCTGTTGCACCAAGTTGTCACCGCGGAGTTGGCTGGGCACAGGCAAGGGACGGCTGCTGCCAAGAACAGGCACCAAGTGGCCGGCACCGGGGCGAAGCAGTTCCGGCAAAAAGGCACTGGTCGTGCCCGAGCCGGTTCGGCCAAAGTCCCCAATTGGATCGGCGGCGGCGTGGCTTTCCCGCCCCAGCCGAGGAGTTACGCGGTAAAGGTCAACAAGAAGGTCAAAGTCCAGGCGTTCCGCATGGCCCTCGCGGATCTCGTTGCGGGCGGCACCGTTCGCGTGTTGGCCGGCAGCAAATTCGAGGAGCCTTCCACGAAGAAGGCGGCCTCCATCCTGGCAAAGACCGGGCTCGACAATCCCACCCTGGTCCTGGTAGGGCCGGAGGAGATCGACGCGCTCAAGAGCTTCCGGAATCTGACAGGTACACGTGTGTTGCCGATCGGCGAGGCCGAAGTGCAGGACTACGTGTGGGCGAAGAGCCTTCTGTTCACCGACGCGGCCGTTTCCTTCTTAGAAGGGGGCGTCGCGGAAGGTGGTGATTCTTAATGGATGCCAGGCAGATCATCGTCCGACCCATAATCTCCGAGAAGAGCTACCGGGCTATCGACACCAACCGGTACTCGTTCGAGGTCAACCAGCACGCTACCAAGCCCCATATCCGGGCGGCCGTGGAGGAGATCTTCAAGGTCAAGGTCATAGGCGTGCAGACGATCAACGTGAAGTCGAAGCCCAAGCGCCGGGGTGCGCACGTCGGGGTCACACGGAAATGGAAGAAGGCCGTGGTAGAGCTCGCTCCCGGTAACCGGATCGAATTCTTCGGCGCAGCGTAGTAGAAGGGAAGCGGTAAGAGAGAAATGGCTATAAAGAGCTACAAGCCGACATCTCCTGGACGCAGGTTCGTCACTACGCCTGCCTTCGACGAGATCACGAAGACCGAGCCGGAGAAAGCGCTCACGGTCCCCGTCATGCGCAAGGGCGGTCGTAACAACAACGGCCGCATCACCACGCGTCATCAGGGCGGCGGTCACAAGCGCCTCTACAGGATCATCGACTTCAAGCGTGACAAGAGACGGCGTGCCGGGCAAGATCGCCTCTATCGAGTACGATCCCAACCGAAGCTGCCGCATCGCGCTGGTGGTCTATGCTGATGGCGACAAGCGCTACATCCTCGCGCCGAACCGCCTCAACGTGGGCGACACGGTCGAGGCTGGGCCGGACGCCGACATCAAAGTCGGATGTGCCCTCCCTCTTCGCAATATCCCCGTGGGCACCGTGGTGCACAACGTCGAGATGAACATCGGCCGCGGCGGCCAGATCGCGCGCTCGGCGGGCTGCTCCGCTCAGGTGATGGCAAAGGAAGGCGACTACGCCATTCTGCGCCTGCCCTCGGGTGAGATGCGCATGATCCACATCAAATGCCGGGCGAGCATCGGTGAGATCGGTAACGCCGAGCATGAGAACCTGACCACCGGCAAGGCCGGGCGCAGCCGCTGGAGAGGGATCCGTCCGGGTGTCCGTGGCACTACCATGAACCCGGTCGACCATCCGCACGGCGGGGGCGAAGGCGCCTCTCCTCCGGGGCGCAACCCGGTGACCCCTTGGGGTGTGCCCACCCTGGGCCACAAGACCCGTAAGGCCAAGAAGCCATCGAACAAGTACATCGTCAGACGAAGCGGAAAAGGGAGGTAACAGAGAACTGTGGCACGTTCAAGCAAAAAAGCTCCCTTCGTCGAGGCGAAGCTGATGAAGCGCATCGAGACCATGAACGCGAGCGGCGAGAAACGCATGCTCAAGACCTGGTCACGGGCTTCCGTCATCTATCCCGAGATGGTCGGGCACACCATAGCGGTGCACGACGGCCGCAAGCACGTGCCCATCTATGTGAGCGAGAGCATGGTGGGACACAGGCTCGGCGAATTCGCGCTCACTCGGACCTTCCGGGGTCACGGGGGCAATAAAGAGCGTCGTATGAGGAAGAAATAGGTATGGTCAACGCTACTGCCAAATATGTGCGCATCGCGCCCCGTAAGGCTGGCGAGATGGCTGACCTCATTCGCGGCAAGAAGGTCTCCGAGGCCAAAGCTATCCTGGCATTACATTCCCGGGTGGCAGCGAAGGTGGTGGGCAAAGTCCTGGCTTCAGCCGTGGCCAACGCCGAGAACAACCATGATCTGGACGCCGATAATCTCTTCGTCGTGCAGGCTTATGTAGACGGCGGGCCCACGATCAAGCGTTTCAAGCCCCGTGCTATGGGCCGGGCGACTCGCATACGCAAGCGGACGAGTCACATCACCGTATGTGTCGACGAGAAAAAGGAGTCGTAGCAGGTGGGTCAGAAAGTTCATCCCGGGGGCATGCGGCTCGGCATAATCCACGACTGGAAGGCTCACTGGTACACGGAGAAGCATTTCGCCAGCTTCCTTCACGAGGATCTCGCGATACGCAAGCATATCCAGCGCAAACTGGGTCATGCGGGACTCTCCACCATCGTGATCCGCAAGGACACGAACAAGGTGGTCGTCGATATCCACACCGCCCGTCCGGGCATAGTCATCGGCAAGTCTGGGTCTGAAGTGGATGCGCTTAGGCGTGAGCTCCATGACATGACCGGCAAGGCAGTCCACGTGAATATCGTGGAGATCAAGCGGCCGGAACTGGACGCGAATCTGGTCGCCCAGTCCATCGCCGAGCAACTGGCCAACCGGGTAAGCTTCCGGCGGGCCATGAAACGTGCCATCACTTCGGCCATGCGCTCGGGTGCCACCGGCATCAAGGTCCGCTCGGCCGGTCGCCTCGGCGGGGCGGAGATGGCGCGCACCGAGGGCTACAGCGAAGGGCGGGTGCCGCTGCACACGCTGCGGGCCGACATCGACTACGGCTTCTGGGAAGCCAACACCACGTTCGGCAAGATCGGTGTGAAAGTGTGGATCAACAAGGGCGAGATCATGCCCGAGGGGTTCGATCTGAGCTCCCGTGGGCAAGCGGAGGCCCGTGTAGGGTGATTGTCACCGGACTCTTAGGTCCGGGTCCACGACCGGTCATGAACACGCCCGGGACCGTGGACTTAGGGATTGACGGTCCGAGAGCAACAGAAGAGGACGAAAAATGCTACTACCAAAACGGGTAAAGCACCGCAAAGAGCAGCGGGGACGTATGTCCGGCAAGTCGAAAGGCCAGACCACTGTGCAATTCGGCGAGTACGGGCTGCAGACCCTGGAGCCGGGCTGGGTGACCAGTCGGCAGATCGAGGCTGCTCGTATCGCCATGACCCGGAAGATCAAACGGGGTGGGAAGGTCTGGATCAACATCTTCCCGCAGAAGCCGGTGAGCAAGAAGCCGGCCGAGACCCGGATGGGGTCCGGCAAAGGCTCACCCGATCAGTGGGTGGCCGTGGTGAAGCCGGGCCGTGTGATGTTCGAGCTCGCGGGCGTCAGCGAAGAGCTGGCCAAAGAAGCCATGCGGCTCGCAGCGCACAAACTTCCTGTCAAGTGCAGGTTCACGACAAGGGAGGACGGCGGCATTGAAGGCTAAGGACTTGGTTGAACTTGCAGATGACGAGCTGGATCAGCGCCTCAAGCAGTCGCGCGAGGAGTTGTTCAATCTCAGGTTCCAACATGCTGCTGGCCAGCTGGAGAACACCAGCCGCCTCCGTGAAGTACGGCAGGACATCGCCAGGTTCATGACGGTGATGTCGGCCAGGGAACGGGCGAGGGAGCTCTAATGACCGAGCAGCAAGACATCAAGCAAAGGGAGCGGCAGGGCATCGTCGTCTCCGACAGGATGGAAAAGACCATCGTGGTCGAGGTGAGCTCCGTGCGAGCCGCACGCCGAGTACAAAAAAGTGGTTCGCCGCACCGAAAGGCTCAAGGCTCACGACGAAGCAGAACGAGGCTCGGATGGGCGACAAGGTGCTGGTGCGCGAGTGCCGGCCCCTTTCCCGGGACAAGACCTGGCGCCTGATCAGGGTGCTCGAGCGGGCCGAATAGCACCGCCAGCAGGAGATGGGTGACACAGCGATGATACAGGTGGAGACAAGACTTAAAGTGGCCGACAATACCGGCGCGCGAGAACTGCTGTGCATCCGCATCAAGGGCGGATCGCAGCGGCGCTACGCGTCGGTGGGCGACATCATTGTGGGGGCTGTCAAAGAAGCCACCCCCGGCGGTGCCGTCAAGAAGGGCGACGTGGTGCAGGCCGTGGTCGTCCGGGTCAAGAAGGCCTACGGGCGGCGGGACGGCACGTACATCGGTTTCGACGAGAACGCGGCCGTCCTTATCGACAGGCAGATGAACCCGCGGGGCACCCGTATATTCGGGCCCGTTGCGCGTGAGCTACGCGAGAAGAACTTCGCGAAGATCGTTTCGCTCGCGCCGGAGGTCCTCTAGGTCATGAAGAAGGAAATGAAGAGAGCCAAGAACTTCAGGATCAAGAAGGGTGACACCGTTCAGGTGATCCAAGGCAAAGAGAACGGCAAGAGGGGCAAAGTGCTGCGCGTGCTCGCGGAGGATCAGCGGGTCGTGGTGGAGAGAGTGAACTTCATCAAGCGTCACGTGCGTCCTTCGCAGAAAACACCGCAAGGCGGCGTAATCGAGCGTGAAGCCAGCATCCACATCAGCAACGTCAAGCTGGTCTGCCCGGGCTGCGGGCTGCCCGCCCGGGTGGGCGTCCGGATGGAAGGCGACGACAAGGTGCCGTTACTGCAAAAAATGCAACGTCCAGGTGGATAAGGGTTAGCGATGGCAGTTCCCAGACTAAAAGAGAAGTACCTCAAGGAGATCGCGCCGGCTCTGAGCGAGCAGTTCGGCTACAAGAGCCGCATGCAGGTGCCCAAGGTCACCAAGATCACGCTCAACATGGGCGTAGGGGAAGGCACGCATGACGCCAAGGTGATGGAGGAGGCCGCGACGCAACTGGGGCTGATCACCGGTCAGAAAGCCGCAGCTTCGGCGGGCCCGCAAGTCGGTGGCCAACTTCAAGCTGCGTGACGGCATGCCGGTGGGGCTGCGGGTGACGCTGCGCGGCGACCGCATGTACGAGATGCTCGATCGTCTGATCAGCATCGCGCTTCCGCGCATCCGCGACTTCCGCGGGATCTCGCCCGACCGCTTTCGACGGCCAGGGCAACTACAACCTGGGCGTGCGGGAGCAGATCATCTTCCCGGAGATCGACTACGACAAGATCGACCGGATCCGAGGGCTGGACATCGCCATCACCACCACGGCCAAAACCGACGAAGAGGGACGGGCACTCCTTCGCATGATGGGCATGCCTTTCCGTGAGAGCTTGAAGGATAGGAGCGTACAGCGCATGGCAAAGAAATCCATGATCGCTAAGGCGCGGCGCCCGCAGAAGTATGCGGTACGGGCGCACAACCGTTGCCTTCGCTGCGGGCGGCCCCGGGGCTATCTGCGCCGCTTCGGGCTGTGCCGCATCTGTCTTCGTGAGCTGGCGCACCAGGGCGTCATCCCTGGCGTCACCAAGTCGAGCTGGTAGGAGGGGTCATGTCGCATACAGATCCCATAGCCGACATGCTCACCCGCGTGCGGAACGCCAACAAGGCGCTCCACGCCCAGGTCGAGATGCCGGCCTCCGGTCAGAAAGGTGGAATTGGCCCGCCTGCTGAAGGACGAGGGCTACATCGCCGAGCTACTCCGTTGATGAAAGAGGGCAGTTTCGACAAGCTGGTGGTGGACCTCAAGTACACTGATGGCCGCCGCCGGGTGATCACCCAGGTGAAGAGGGTCAGCAAGCCGGGTCGCCGCATTTATGCAAAGAAAGACAACCTCCCCAAGGTCCTTGGTGGTCTGGGCGACGGCCGTCATCTCCACCTCGAGTGGCCTGATGACGGCTCGGGAGGCTCAACGGCTCGGAGTAGGCGGCGAAGTCGTCTGCTTCGTCTGGTAACGCCATGTCTAGGATAGGAAGAGCACCCATACCAGTACCTAGCGGCGTCGAAGTTACGCTCTCGGGCAGCGCACTCGGCGTCAAGGGTCCCAAAGGCCAATTGGCGCTGGACGTGCACCCGGACATGACCGTCTCGCTGGACGAGGGGGTTCTGCTGGTCACGCGGCCCGACGATTCCGGGAAACACCGGTCGCTGCACGGGCTGACTCGGACCCTCATCTCCAACATGGTCACCGGGGTGACCACCGGCTTCGAGAAGAAGCTCGAGATCGTGGGCGTAGGCTATCGGGCATCCAAGAAGGGCTCCGATCTGGAGATCCTCGTGGGCTACTCACACCCGGTCGTCGTACCGCCGCCCGAGAACATCGAGTTCGACGTTCCGGTACCCACCCAGATCGTCGTGAAGGGCATAGACAAGCAGCGCGTGGGACAGGTCGCCGCCGATATCCGCGCCATCCGTAAGCCGGAGCCGTACAAGGGCAAGGGCATCCGCTATGAGGGCGAAGTGGTGCGGCGCAAAGTCGGCAAGCGGGCGTAGGGAAGAGGAGAGCATGAGCACAAGTGACAAGATCAGACGGGCCAAGGAGCGGCGTACCACTCGCGTACGCAGTGGAGTGCGGGGTACAGCTGCGCGGCCGCGCCTCTCCGTCTTCCGCTCCAACCGAGCGATCTGGGCGCAGATCATCGATGACACCAGTGGGCGCACGCTGGCGAACGCCGCCAGTATCCAACTGAGTGCAAAAGACCTGTCCAAGAAGGACCAGGCCACGAAGGTCGGCGAGCTTCTGGCTGAGAAGGCGAAGGCCGCCGGTATCGAGAAAGTCGTCTTCGACAGGGGACCGTATTTGTATCACGGACGAGTAAAAGCTCTGGCGGATGGTGCTCGCCAGGGCGGTCTGGACTTCTGAGGGAGAGAGAGGTAGCACTTTGGCACAGATAAAGGCAGATTCCCTGAACCTTCAGGAGAACGTGATCCACATCAACCGGGTGGCCAAAGTGGTCAAGGGCGGCCGGCGCTTCTCATTCACCGCTCTGGTAGCAGTAGGAGACGGCGAGACCACCGTGGGTCTGGGTTATGGCAAGGCAAAAGAAGTGCCGCTTGCCATCCAGAAGGCCATCGAAGATGCACGCAAGAACCTGTTCGTCGTGCCCAAGCACGGGGGCACGATCACCCACGAGATCCTGGGTCATTTTGGGGCGGGACGCGTCCTTCTCCGTCCGGCTTCGCCGGGTACCGGCGTCATCGCCGGCGGTGGCGTGCGGGCGCTCCTGGAATTGGGTGGCGTACACGATGTGTTGGCGAAGTGCCTGGGCACTACCAACCCCATCAACATGGTGCGGGCCGCGGAGCAGGGTCTTCGCTCGCTGAGGCGCCCCGAGGATATCGCTTTGCAGCGCGGCAAGACCGTGCGCGAGGTCTTGGGCATGCGCGCTGTTCAAGAAGAGTCCGCGCCTGTGGCCGCGGCTGCGGGAGAGTAGAGCGATGCTGAAGATCAAGCAGGTCAAGAGCAGGATCAACCGTAAGAAGGACCACAAGGCCACGCTTGATGCCCTGGGCATCAGCAAGATGGGCCAGACGGTCTATCAGGAAGACAGTCCGGCGATCCGGGGCATGGTGCACAAACTGCGGTACATGCTCGAAGTCACGGTAGTCGACATTAAGGACGAAGGATAGAGATGGGAGACATCTTCCTCCACAATCTGCGGCCCGACCCCGGTGCCAGACACGATAGGAAGCGCGTAGGCCGGGGCGAAGGCTCTGGTGTCGGCAAGACGTCAGGTCGCGGGCATAAAGGCTCGAAGCAACGCTCGGGCGGGCAGATTTCCGCCCGATACGAGGGCGGGCAGATGCCTCTGCACATGAGGTTGCCCAAACTCCGCGGTCCTCACGCGAAGACGGCCATGGCGATCGGGCCCTTCCGGACCTACATGACGCCGGTCAACCTTTCCCGGCTTGCCATGTTTGCGGCCGGAGAGGTCGTTTCGCCGGACACGTTGCTCGAAAAAGGCATCATCAAGAAGCAGGACGAGAGGGTCAAGATCTTGGCCACCGGCGAACTTACGCTGGCGCTTACGATCAAGGCTCATGGTTTCAGCGCCGCCGCCAAGGCCAAAATAGAGGCCGCGGGCGGGACAGTCGAAGTCTTGTAACCGGCTGATGAGGACCATAGGGAGATAACCCGATGCTGCAGTCCCTTCTCAACGCTTGGAGACTCCCGGACCTTCGGAAGAAGCTGCTGTTCACGGCGTTCATCATCGCCGTGTACAGGCTAGGCTGCTATATCCCGGTCCCGGGCGTCAGCGTGAGTGCCATCACCGCGATGTTCAACACAGGCGGCGTCTTCGACTTCTTCAACCTGTTCGCGGGTGGCGCTCTGTCCAGAGTCGCTATCTTCGCCATGGGGATCATGCCGTACATCACGGCGTCGATCATCATGCAGTTGTTGGGGATGGTCATTCCTCAGCTCGAAGCGTTGCTCAAGGAGGGTGAGGCTGGACAGAAGAAGGTCAACCAGTACACCCGGTACCTCGGTGTGGGTCTGGGCTTCGTCGAGTCCATCGGTTTCGTCTTCCTCTTTAGGAGCTACGGTGCCTTCCCGGCTGACAAGCCGCTCAACGGTCTACGTTTCTTCCTGATCGTCTTGACACTGACCGTAGGCGCCGCTCTCATCATGTGGCTGGGCGAGTTGATCACCCAGCGTGGTATAGGCAACGGCATCTCGCTGATGATATTCGCCAGCATCATCTCCCGGCTTCCGGGTGGGCTCCAGAAGCTGTTCACCATGAATGCAGGCTACTGGGTCCTTATGGCCATCATCGCGGTGGTTGTCATAGCGTGCCATCATCTACATCCAGGAGGGACAGCGGCGGATCCCGATACAGTACGCGAAGCGGGTGGTAGGCCGGAAAGTGTACGGCGGGCAGAGCACCTATCTGCCGCTGCGCATCAACATGGCCGGGGTCATCCCGGTGATCTTCGCCTCGTCGATCCTGCTGTTCCCGGTGACGCTCGCGCAGATGACACCGTGGGGTTGGGCCAAGAGCCTTTCCAAGGCCATCGGGCCTGGTTCCTGGTGGTATCTGGCCGTCGAAGTCCTCTTGATCATCGGGTTCACGTACTTCTACACGGCCGTGCAGTTCAACCCCATCGACCAGGCCGACAACTTGAAGAAGTACGGCGGGTTCATCCCCGGCATTCGGCCAGGGCGTCCGACGGCTGCCTATCTTGACCGGGTGCTCACTCGCATCACTCTGCCTGGGGCGTTGTTCCTGGCTGCGATCGTGCTGTTACCCACAGCCCTTATCCGCGGGGCGGGTGTGCCGTTCAACTTCGGGGGCACCTCGCTGCTGATCGTTGTGGGTGTTGCGCTAGACACGATGAAACAGATGGAAGCTCAACTTCTCATGCGTCACTACGAGGGCTTCCTCAAATAATGCCTACCCGGGGAGGAATCAGATAACGTGGCTCAGTTCAACCTCATACTGCTCGGACCGCCCGGAGCGGGCAAGGGTACGCAGGCCAGCCGCATCGCTGCCGAGTATGCGATCCCGCACATCTCGACGGGAGACATCCTGCGCGGCGCGGTCAAGAACCAAACTCCGATGGGCCTGGAGGCCAAGCGCTACATGGACGCAGGCGACCTAGTCCCGGACGAGGTAGTGATCGGCATCGTCAAAGACCGCCTGCAAGAACCGGATACCGCTAACGGTTTCCTCATGGATGGTTTTCCCCGCACGATCCCGCAGGCCGAGGCCTTGAACGCCGCTCTCGACAGTCTGGGTAGGAGTGTCACAAAGACCTTGGTGATCTTGGTGGACGAGGAAGATCTGGTGCGTCGGCTCAGCGGTCGCCGGATCTGTCGTGCGTGCCAAGCGCCCTTCCACGTGATGTTCAACCAGCCGAAAGAAGAAGGCGTTTGCGATGTCTGCGGCGGCGAGCTCTACCAGCGGGACGACGACAACGAGGTGACGGTGCGCAACCGGCTGGCGACCTATCGCAAGCAGACGGAGCCGCTCATCGAGTACTACGACCGGGCCGGTCTGGTGGCCCGCATCGATGGGTCCAAAGCGCCCGAGCAAGTGTACGAAGAGATCCGGTCGGCCCTCGGGCCCTCTGGCAAGTAGACCGGCGAAGAGTCCCGCACGTGATCATCCGGAAATCGAATAGTGAGATAGAGAAGATGGCTCGGGCGGGCAAAGTGGTTCGAGAATGCCTCGATATGCTGGCCGGTGAAGTGAGGCCGGGCGTCACGACGGAAGAGTTGGACAGGTTGGCGGAGAAGTTCATACGATCGAAACGAGGGGTACCGACGTTCAAGGGCTATCACGGGTTTCCGGGTTCGATATGCGCGTCGCCCAATGCGATGGTGGTACACGGCATCCCCGGTCCGGTTCGCCTTCAAAAGGGCGACATCATCGGGATCGACGTCGGCGTGACTCTTGAAGGCTACGTGGCCGATGCCGCGATCACGGTGCCCGTGGGCGATATCTCGGTCGAGGCGCAGGAGTTACTCAGAGTGACCGAGGAGTCGCTCTACAAGGCGATCGCCCAGTGCAAGGTGGGCAACCACGTGGGGGACATCTCCCACGCGGTGCAGGAGCACGTGGAGGCGCACGGGTACTCGGTCGTGAGGGCGATGGTGGGACACGGGGTGGGCCGGAGCATGCACGAGGATCCGCAGGTGCCCAACTTCGGGCCGGCAGGACAGGGCCCTGAGTTGCGAGAGGGGGTCGTGATCGCGATCGAGCCGATGGTCGACGCCGGCGGGTACGAGGTGGAGGAAGGTGAGGATGGCTGGGCCATCTACACCAAAGACCGCAGCCTCTCTGCTCATTTCGAACACACGGTGGCGATCACCAAGCGGGGGCCGAGGATTCTTACCGCGTCGGAAGTAGCGCCGTCATAGGCGATATGAGGGCTTGTGATAAGATAATCGGCCGGTATTTTGGCCTGGATCCGAGAGTGGAGGACGGTGTCTCCTAAAGAAGAAGCCATAGAGCTGGAAGGCGAAGTACTCGAGGCCTTGCCGAACACCATGTTCCGGGTGAAGCTGGACAACGACCTCGAGATCTTGGCCCACATCTCCGGCAAGATGCGGATGAATTACATCCGCATCCTCCCTGGGGACCGGGTCAAGGTGGAATTGTCACCGTACGACTTGACTCGCGGGCGTATAACGTACCGCTTCAAATAGAAAGGGCTGGTAGGTCATGAAGGTGAGAGCGTCGGTCAAACCGATGTGTGAAAAATGCAAGATAGTGCGGCGCAGGGGCGTGGTACTGGTCATATGCCAGAACCCTCGCCATAAGCAGCGGCAAGGCTAGGCAGGAGTAGCGTATGGCTCGCATCGCTGGTGTCACTCTCCCCCGGGAGAAACGGATCGAGATAGGTCTGACCTATGTCTACGGTATCGGTCGATCCATGTCTGGGAAGATCCTGGGCGCGGTAGGTATCGATCCTGATACCCACGTGAAAGACCTCACCGAGGACGAGGAGATCCGTCTACGTAGCTACATCGAAGACAACGTGCTCGTCGAGGGCGACCTGCGGCGAGACCGTAGCCAGAATATCAAGCGACTGATGGAGATCGGTTGCTACCGGGGCATCAGACACCGGCGGGGTATGCCTGTTCGCGGCCAGCGCACCAAGACCAATGCCCGGGTGCGCAAGGGGCACAAGCCCACCGTAGGCGTGAAGAAGAAGGTGCGGGTCTAGCCGAGAAGGCGGCCTCGCGGGGATTTCTAGAGACGGAGACTAGAGAATATGCCGAAAGCCAAACGCCCAACTACCGGTGGCCCACGTGGCCGGCGCCGGAAGGTGCGCAAGAGCATCGCTGTAGGCAACGCCTACATCAAGACGTCGTTCAACAACACCTTAGTGACGCTCACCGACAAAGAGGGCAACGTCATCGCCTGGGCCAGTGCGGGTTCCGCGGGCTTCAAGGGCTCGCGTAAGTCCACCCCCTTTGCGGCCCAAGTCACGGCGGAAAAGGCTGCGCGTGCGGCAATGGAGCATGGCCTCCAGAAGGTGGACTGCTATGTCAAGGGGCCGGGCAGCGGTCGCGAGACGGCCATCCGTTCCCTTCAGGCCACAGGCATAGACGTTACGAGCGTCAAGGACGTCACCCCTATCCCTCATAACGGTTGCCGTCCTAAGAAGCGGCGTCGGGTCTAGTCGGAGTAGCGAGAATGGCGAGAGATACATCTCCTCAGTGTAAACAATGCCGCAGGGAGGGCGAGAAGCTCTTCCTGAAAGGCGAACGGTGCCTCACCGACAAGTGCGGAGTGGACCGGCGCGCGTACCCCCCGGGCGATCACGGCCGTGGTCGGCGGCGCAAGCAGTCCGAATACCTTGCACAGTTGCGTGAGAAGCAGAAGGCGCGTCGCTACTACGGGGTCCTGGAGGCGCAGTTCAGCAACTACTACAAGGCGGCAAGCCGGCAGCCGGGTATCACCGGCGAGAATCTGTTGCGTCTTCTCGAGCTCAGGCTGGACAACGTGGTCTATCGTCTGGGGTTCGGCGCTTCGCGTCGCCAATCGCGGCAACTGATCCGCCACGGCCACTTCACCGTGAACGGCCGCCGGGTCAACATCCCGTCGTACCGAGTGAAGCCGGACGAGATCGTAGCGGCCGTTCTCGACAGCGAGGGTCTCAAGGCCGTCGTGGAAGATGCGACCGACTTGACGGCGTCGGTGCCAGCATGGCTGCAGGCGGACCATGACAACATGGTCGGGAAGATCCTGCGCCTGCCTGACCGGGCGGATATCGACATCCCCGTCCAAGAACAGCTCATCGTCGAGCTCTATTCGAAGTAGTCGGCAGAGCTACGTGACCTTGGTAGACATGAGCGCCACAGCGCTTTGAGATAGGAGGGCCGGTTGCTAGACTTCGCAAACCCAAAGATCACCTTTGAAGCGGTCAATGAGAATCACGGCCGTTTCGTGGTTGAGCCGCTGGCCCGCGGCTTCGGGTACACCTTCGGCAATTCCCTCCGGCGAGTACTGCTCTCGTCGTTGGAAGGCGCAGCCATTTCGGCTGTGAAGATCACAGGCGTCGAGCACGAGTTCTCCACGGTGCCGCACGTCAAGGAAGATGTCACCGACATCATCCTGAATCTCAAGAAGCTCGTCTTTCTGATCCACGGTGAGGCGGACGAGCTCGAGGTGGAATTGGTAAAGGACGGTCCTGGTGTGGTAACGGCCGGTGATATCCGGCTGCCCGCGCCCATCGAGACCATGGATCCCATGGCATATATCGCCACCCTCGAGGACGGGGGTCGCCTGGAGATGCAGTTGAGTATCCGCCGAGGTCGGGGATACGTCTCGGCGGACGATAACAAGCCGATGGACAGCGTGGTCGGGGTCATTCCCATCGACTCCATCTTCTCGCCGGTCATCCGGGTGGCATATAGCGTGGAAGCGGCCAGGGTCGGTCAGCGCACCGACTTCGACAAGCTTATGCTCGATGTGGAGACCAACGGGGCAATCGAGCCGCGAGCTGCGGTGGCGAAGGCGGCCACGCTGCTCCGGGATGACCTTCTCATCTTCACGGAGGAGTCTCCGGCGGACGACGACGAATTCAGCCTGGGCGGATTCACCGCCTCGGATGACACGGCTGGAGGATCCGGGTACGACGATATGCCCATCGAGGAACTCGAGCTGGGCGTGCGTTCGTACAATTGCCTCAAGCGCGAGGGAGTCGAGACTGTGGGCGATCTTATCGCGCGCTCCGAGGCGGAATTGATGAACATCCCCAATTTCGGCAGGAAGAGCATAGAAGAGGTGCGCGAGCGCCTTGCCAAGAGCAATCTGAAGCTTAGAGGAGAGTAGCGTGAGGCACCAGAGGAAAGGAAGGCGGTTCGGTATCCAGCCGAGCCATCGCCGGCAGATGCTGGCGAATCTTGCCTGCTCTGTGCTTGAGCATGGACGCATCAAGACCACGGAAGCCAGGGCCAAGGAAGTACGGCCCATGGTAGAGAAGGCCATCACGATGGGCAAGGCCGGCGACCTGCACTCGAGGCGTACGGTCATCAGCATGCTGCACAACAAGCAGATCTCGTACAAGCTGTACAACGAGATCGCCCCTAAATATGCCGACCGCGCGGGTGGGTACACCCGGATAACGCATCTGGGGACGCGTTTGGGCGATGCGGCGGAGATGGTCTATCTCGAGCTGGTGTAGCGTCCGACGGCGTCGGGGCGGACAAGCTCTGCGAAGCGCCCAAGCGCACAAATGAGACGGCGATAAAGGTGCCGGGACTCGAAAAAGTCCCGGCCCTTCGTTTATGGTGTGTGGGTGATGACGAAGGCGACAGAGCACACGTACCGCATGGAGCTGCAGTACGATGGCACCGGTCTTCACGGGTGGGCCAAGCAGGACGGGTTGTCTACCGTGGAAGGCAGCTTGGAGGCTGCGCTTCAGACGGTCTTGGGCCACTCTCCCAGTCTACGGGTCGCCGGCCGCACGGACGCGGGCGTCCACGCCCGCCGTCAGGTGGTGGGCCTCGTCCTTCCCGCCGGGATCGACCGGTGGCGTCTCGTTTCTTCTCTCAACGCGCTGACCCCGCCAGGCATCGCGGTGGTTCGCCTGAGTGCGGCTGCCGCGGACTTCGACGCTCGAAAGGACGCGCTCAGCCGGACCTATCGCTACTTCCTGTCCACGGGTCGTGTCGCATCGCCATTCTGGAAGCCTTACTGCTGGCGTGTTCCCGGCCCCCTGGACATCGACGCGCTGCGGGAGGCTGCGGCTCTGGTGGAGGGGCGGCACGACTTCACGGCCTTTACTCCCACGGTGACCGAGCACGTCTTCTTCGACAAAACGATCTTGCGATGCGGTTGGAAACAAGGCGCTGCGGGCTCGCCCTGGGCAAGCACTTGGAGCATGGAGATCGAGGCGGAATCGTTTCTCCGCCACATGGTGCGCGCCCTGGTGGGGACGATGGTCGAGGTCGGACAGGGGGCAAGGTCTGTTGACGATCTGAGGCGCTTGCTGCAAGGCGGCGCACGAGAAGACGCGGGTAAGACTGCGCCTGCGCGAGGGCTTTTTCTCTGGGATATCAGGTACCCCTCGCGCGGCCGAAAAAAGCCCGGCTAGGTCCTCGTCGGTCGTCGTGGGTGGGGCACGCTGCCTCCAAAAAAGAAGAAGCCGCCGGGCGAGTCTCGCGCTCGCCCGGCGGCTTCATTGTCTCGTGAGTTCTTCGCGGCGCCGTGGTCGCTGAAGAATAACCCTAGTTTCTTACGTGATGGGCAGCGGCAGCGGAGGAGTAAGCAGGTTTGCCGTGAGGTACGGAGCTGCGAAGTTGTCGACCGGTACCTCGGTGAACTTGTACGCGCCACCTTTCTCGAGCCATTGGGCGCCGCCCAGGCCATGGTCGTACACGTTCTTGGTCTTGTGGCCGGGGCCGACCGGCCAGTCCGCCGATCCGGGGCCGGTCGCCGCGATGATCGGCGCAGTGAAGTCGATGGGACCGACGATGCTGTCGAACTTCATGGTCGCTTCCATCTGGATAATGGAGTCCTTGCTCGTCGGGTCCGTGGCGTTCTTGAGCGTCCAGAGGGCCATCTCGCCGATCACGTAGTGGAGCAGCGGAGCGGTTTGCTGCTGGCCGGTCTTGGTTTGGAAGTCATCGGCCAGCTGGGCGCAGGTCTCCCCGGTGAGCGACGACTTGAACGGGAAGGTGCGGTGCCACCAGAGCTCGGTGAGGAGGCCATTGCCGATGTCGCCGAGGGCTTCCACCGACTGCGGGAACAGAATGGCCTTGCCGACCATGCATCCCTTGAGGCTGAGACCTTGTTGGGCGGCCTGCTTCCAGAAGTTGGTGAAGTCCGGCGGGATCATGTTGCCGGTGATGAGTTCGACGCCGGCGCTCTTGAACTTGGAGATCTGGGTGGTGAAGTCCTCCGTGCCCGGCTGGAAGCGGCCGGGGTCGGTGACTTTGTAGCCCTTGCCGGTCAGATAGGCCGGGACCACCGAACCGAAGTAGTTGCCGTCGGTGTCGTTACCGAACATCGCGCCGACAGACTTGTTGGTCGTAAGTTTGTCGAAGATAGCTCCGTTCTCCCCGATCCAGTCCTCCGCCCCGAAGAATACGTGGTACGACCATTTGTATTCTTTGTTTGTGCCCAGGTATGTCTGCCACGGGCAGTCAGTGGAGACCACTGGGGTACCGTTGGTTTCGCACTGCGCTACGACCGGGCTGACCGTATCCGGGGTGGAGGCTACCATCATCATGTCCACGTTGGTGTTGTTGATGAGGTCCCCGGCCACCTGCGAAGCTCGGTTGTCATCCGACTGGCTGTCCGACACGGTGATGCTGATCGGGTGGTTTTGGCCGTCACCCAGGACCAAGCCCGTGCCGATGGCTTCCTGCCAGCGGCTCACGCAGTACTTGTCCGGGATACCGAACGAGGCGAGGCCGCCGGTAAGCGGGGTCACGAACCCTAGCTTGATCTCCCGGCCGGTTGTGGCGGCGGAGCTGACCGTGGTGGTCGCGCCGGCCGTCGTGGTGGGACCGGCCGCCGCAGTGGTGGCGGTGGTCGCCGCGGTGGTCGTCGTCGTGGTGCCGCCGCAAGCGGCCACGAGGCCGCCTAGACCGGCGCCCACGCCGATGGTCGCCCCGGCAATGCCGGCGACCTTGAGGAAGTCACGCCGACTGACCGACTTGCCTTCCAGGAGGCCGGGCTCCTGTTGATTGTCGCGTTTTACGTCTGAATCTTCGGGCATTTCGCCCCCCTTTGGAGAACTTTTTGTACCTGGGATAGCTCAGGGAAGCGGTGGCTTCCCCTCCGTCGAATCGTCACACCCTCGGGGCCGATGCCCCGCGATGCCCCTCCTTTCCCTTTGCTACACCCCCTCACCGGACGGGCTTTCCCCGATCCAATAATAGGAATTAAGATTCCCGAAAGCAAGTCCGAGGCCCTTGAGCTAGCAGGCGCCCGGTATTTCGATCGGCGCGGCGGTCGTGGCGATATCCGGATCCGTGACGCTAGCACAGGCGCGAACCTCCTTTCATTTCGCGCGGACCCGTGATCGTCAAAGCCAGGGTGGGCCTTCATTCAGCCCGAAGAATGGTCGCGATGCCCTGACCCCCGCCGATGCACATGGTGGCCAGGCCGTAAGTGGCTCCGTGCCGTCTGAGAGCGTGGAGGAGTGTGGTGAGGATCCTCGCCCCCGATGCACCGATTGGATGTCCAAGGGCGATGGCGCCTCCGTAGATGTTCGTCTTCGTCATGTCCAGTCCCAAAAGTCTCGACACGGCGACGGCCTGTGAGGCGAAGGCCTCGTTGGCTTCGACAATATCCATCTGGTCCACGCTCATCCCCGATTTCTCCATGATCTTGAGGGTGGCGTAGTAGGGTCCCATGCCCATGATCTTGGGATCGAGCGCGGCAGAGGCGTAGGAGACGACGCTGGCAAGGGGTTTGAGTCCACGTTCCTCCGCAAAGCGACGCGACGTGACCACCAGCGCCACTCCTGAGTCGTTGATCCCGGAGGCATTGCCCGCGGTGACCGTGCCCCCTTCCTTGAAGGCGGGCTTGAGCTTGCACAAAGATTCGAAGGTGGTCTCGGGTCGTGCATGCTCGTCCGTGTCGAAGATGACCGGGTCGCCTCTCTTTTGCGGTATCTCCACCGGGACGATCTCATCTTTGAAGGCGCCCGAGGCGATGGCCGCCCCGGCTCGCCGCTGGCTCTCGACGGCAAAATGGTCCTGCTCCTCGCGGGTCACCCCGTACCGCTCCGCCACGTTCTCCGCCGTCATTCCCATGTGGTAGCCGTTCATGGCGCAGTTGAGCCCGTCGCGGAGAAGGCTGTCCTCCAGTATCCGTCGCCCAGCCGGTATCCGGTCCTCCCCTTGGCAAGCAGATATGGAGAGAGGGTCATGTTCTCGATGCCACCGGCCACCACTACCTCGGCATCCCCGAGTTGGATCGACTGCGCCGCCAGATGCACCGCTTTCATACCGGACCCGCAGAGCTTGTTGATGGTCATCGCGGGAACGTCTTCCGGCAGTCCTCCCAATAGGGCAGCCTGGCGGGCGGGGTTCTGCCCCTGTCCACCTTGGAGCACGTTTCCGAGGATGGCCTCGTCAACGTCCTCTGGCATTATCCCCGCCCGCTTCACGGCCTCAGCGATAACGATCCCGCCCAGCTTCACCGCGGGGATCTCGCTCAGACTGCCCATGAACCGGCCGGTGGCGGTGCGGCATGCACTCAAGATCACTACGTCAGAATTCAACCTGTCCCCTTCCCGTTCGACCGGGCAACAGCGGCCCGGCGTCCCTGATTTCATGGGAGCCGGACCCAGGCGATCCTCATCGATCCCCGGGGCCCGGAGCACCTCTTCTAGTCTGTCCACCTCTCTACCTGGATGAGGCAGGAGTTGTTGGCCATGCCCGTGGATGTCGGAGTGACGAACCGTTTGCTCGTCAGGATGTTCACGCACCCGCCGCGATCCGGCGACTCTCCCGGAGCGCCCAGCGGGTCGTACTCTGCGCATGACTCGTAGGAGTGGACGGTGCCGGGGGCCACCCGTTCCGTCACTTGTGCCGCCAGAATCACAGAGCCCCGGTCGTTGTAGGCGCGGATGAGGTCGCCATCGTGGATACCGCGAGCACCGGCATCTTTGCTATTGACCCGCATGATCCAGTAGTACCAGCCGTCTTCTTTCAATACCCGGTGGTCCTTGATCTCGTCGGTCCAGCTATCCTTCGCGTCGCCCATGGTGTGGAAGCTGAACTTCGGGTGTGGAGAGACCATCTGAAGTGGGTACTTGTCATACAGTTCCGCGGTGTGGTGGCCTTCCCAGGACTCGATGTGCTGCGGACCCATGACCGGCCTCTCAGCGTCGAACGTGCCGCTTTCCTCGAGGCGCTGGAGGCTCGAGGCCACGAACTCGATCTTGCCGCTCATCGTCTGCAGTCCCTTGCCCTTGATCTGATCCCATGGGCCCGGTCCCCAGTCGGGGGTGTCCTTCTCGCGGTCCTCGGCGAACCAACGCAGGGCGGGAGTCGATTTCCGATCCTTCGGGACCGGCACCACGTAATAGCCTTTCTTCTCAAAGTCTTCCCACGATGATGACCTTGGGCAGATCGGTGGCATAGAAGTAGTCTTTGACCCAATCGTAGTCGCTCTTGCCACCCATGGTGAACGGGCCGTAGATGCCCAGGCGCTTTGAGAGCTCGACAAAGATGTCGTAATCCGACTTGCTCTCGCCCAGCGGCTCGATGCATTTCTTCTGCAGGGTGATGACCCGGTGATTGGCGAATTGGTAGGAGTCGGCGATGTAACCCGAGCAGCTCGCGAACTCGCTGATGTCCACCCGCTCGAAGTTCGTGCAGGCCGGCAGGATGATGTCGGCGAACTGGGTCTCCCCTTCCATCCATATGGCCTGGTTGACCACGAACGGGACCTTGTCGTTCTGATAGGCCTTCACGTACCGATTGGTCTCGGTCATCGTGCCGAAGAAGGAACCGCCGTAGCGGTAGTACATCTGCACCTTCGGATATCCCGGGGACGGGTACTCGTGTTTCTGGAACTGGCTCTCTATGTGCGAGCCGCAGAAGCCCTTGCCTCTCCATTCCATGTGCTCGTGGAGCATGGCCTCGGGGATGCGCAGCCGTGGCACGGTCTGGCCTTCGGTGGAGTGGTGCGGGTTGCGCGTGGCTCCACCGTTGGGGAACATCCGGTTGACAAAGCGAAAACCAGCGGCTGAGTTATCGACATCCCCTGAGATCCCGCCCTCCGAGTAGCCTGGGAACATGAAAGAAGTGTCTACCGGCGCGCCCCCCGTGGTGCCCCAGATGTTGCTGCCCGGCTTGCCCATGCCTTGCATGGCGGCGAGGGCTACCATGGTCCGCGACCACTCGTTGCCCCATGATGCCCGGCAGGCCCCGCCCATGCCGCCCGGACCTCCGGCTGCGAGCATGGTCTTCTTGCTGGCCCACTCGCGGGCCAGGGCCCGGATCTCCCGCGCCGGGATACCGCACTCGCCCTCCGCCCATTCCGGCGTCTTGGCCAGGCCGTCCGTCTTGCCGAGGACGTAGTCCTTCCACTCGTCGAAGCCGGTGGTGCGCCCGGCGATGTACTCCTTGTCGTAGGTGCCTTCGGTGAACCACGTGAAGGCGATGGCAAGGCCGAAGGCGACGTCCGTGCCCAGGCGCGGGGCGAACCACTTGTCACCGAGCAGGCCCGCGGTGTGGTTGAAATAAGGGTCGATGACGATCATCTTGACCCCGAGCTCTTTCAGCCAGCGGCGTCGCGGCGTGCCTTCGAAGCCGCCGTACACACCGTTGCACGTGGCTTCCGGGTCCGCGGACCAGTAGACGATCATGTCGGTGTGCTTGAGCGCGTCCTCGAGCAGGTCGTACTGCTCGGGGATGCCCAGTCTGTGGCTGAAGCCCCACATATGCATGGCTCCCCAGTGCCAGCCTTCCCAGCTGTCTGGGTTATGCTCCGCGTAGGTGAAGCCGAGCAGGTTCATGAAACGGTAGTAGGCGCTATGCCGGTAGCCGACATTGCCCCACATGTGGTGCGAGCCGGTCGTGGTCATCATGGCCGCGGGTCCCACCTCGCGCTTGAGGCGGATGATCTCGTCGGCGACGGTATCCAAGGCTTCGTCCCAGCTGATGGGCTCGTACCCCGAGACACCCCGGTTCTCGCAGTTGCGGGCGCCTTTTGCGTCGAAGTCGACGCGCTTGAGCGGAGTGAGGATGCGCCGCGACGAGTAGATCGCGGATTTGTGGGCCGCGGTCCAGGGCGACATGCTCGTTTTCCGCGGTGGGGAGAAGGTCTTGCCCCGGGCTTCGATGCTCCAGGAGGGAGCGTCCGTATCGTCGAACTCGATGGGCGTCATGCGCACGATCTTGCCGTCTTTTACATCGACGAACACCGGTCCGCCGGTGGTGCCATTGGTAAGCCGCTCCACGTGGCCCATAGTGATGAACCCCTTTCCTTTGGCTCCTTACGCTTTTTCCAGGAAGAGCTGGCCCAGGTTGAGACTGGCCGCCAGGGTGACCTCGCGGGTGAGGGGCTTGTAGCCCGGGGCAGCCAGGGTGAGGGTGTAGGTACCCTGTGGTTCGAGTTCGTCCACCACGAAGTCGCCGTAGTTGTTGGTGAGGCCTTCGCCTACGGTCTGGCCAAAGGCGGCCACGGTGGCTTTGACCCCTTCGGCACACTCATCCGTGTCCTTGTAGATGACGCTCGCCGCCAGGAAGGCCTTCTCCCAACGGTAGAGGTTCTTGTAGTAGACCCGGGGGGAGGTGCCGAGCTCGGCCTGGTAGGCCTGGAGCCCTTCGGCCTGGGCTCTCTCGGCCATCTCGGCGTCTTCGGCCAGTACGAGCTTGATGGCGTCGGTGGGACAGACCTGGGAGCAGCGGGTCTCGGTCCAGCCTTCGTCTAGGAGGTGGGCGCAACCGGTGCACTTCTGGGGCACTTTCGCCTCTTCGTTCCAGTAGATGGCGCCGTAGGGGCAGGTGTCCACGATCTCCGGATGGCCTTTGGCCTGCACGGGATCGATGATGACGAGGCCATCGTCCCGGCGGTAGATGGTGCCGGCCGGTGAGGCCTTCAGGCAGGGGGCGTCCTGGCAGTGCTGGCAGGGCAGGGGGAGATACGCTACCTGCACGATGGGGTACTGACCCCGCTCCTTACGCTCGATGTTCATCCAGCGCTGGCCGTGGCGAGGTTGAGAGGTGGCGGTGGGGGGCCACTCGTTGTCCACGAACTCGTCCTTGTCGGCTAGGAAGCAGTCGTTGCAGTCGTGACAGCGGGCGACGTCTATGACGAGGTTCCACTTCTTCATTTGGCTTTCACTCCTCTATGATGGCATTAAGTGGGACGATGAATCCGCCGACGTCGCCCAGCGGATCGGTACACCAAACACCGGGCCAACTCGGCCCGGTGCCTTTGGAAGTCGGGCAGGGGGATCAGGCTTCCGCGTGCTTCGCCTCCTTGAGGTTCTCTATGAACTTGATCCAGGGCTCCTCGTCTTTCGCCATACGCTCCCGGAAGTCCGGTTCCATCTCGAAGTGGTCGGCCCGGTCGATGATCACCCATAAGGGGTGGGGTTCCAGGGGCGGGCACCCCGCGCTCCAGTGGCCCACGCCTTTACCCCGGAACCGCTTCAGGCAGTCGCCGATGAGGATGACGTCGTTCGGGTCCACCCCCTTGGGCATCTCCTCGTCCCGTTTGGGCCCGACCACGATGGTGGCCCCGGCGTTCTTCTCGTATTCGCCCAGAGCTTTTAGCTTCTCCATGGTGAAGGCCACCAGACTCTCGCAGCTGGAGCAGGCCCCGGAGGCGTAGATGTGGTACTCGGGCCAGGTCTCAAAGCCCTCCAGATAGGGGAACCACAGCTGCTTGAAGACCTCCTCGACGCTTCTGCCCCGCACCTCGATGTCCTCAGGGGCGAACTGGCCCAGGTTGCGGTTGGCAGCAGCCTCGAAGTACTTCACCTTCTCGGTGGAGAGACCCACCATGCGGCAGGCGGTGGCATCAAGGGCCACCGGGTCTTTGCTCGCGACCACGCAGCCGAAGTCCACCGGGATGGTGGTGTGGGGGCCGAAGCCTTCCGCCGGACGGATGAGGTCGGCCACGGTGAGGTCGGCCCGGATCACCGACCAGACGTCCATCATGGCCGCGGCCAGGTCGGTCATGTGCATCTGCTGGTGGGTTATGTCCTGGACTACGCCCTTCATGTTCTTTAGCGCGCAGGTGAAGACCATGCTCGCGTGGCTTTTGAAGATGGGCAGGTTGATGATGTGCTCGGCTTCCAGCAGGAAGCGGGGCAGCTTGACCTTCTTGAGGTCGGAGCGGGCGTCCCTGATGGGGATGTTTATGAGGTCCTTCTCCCGTTTTATGTCTATGAGCCGGGCTCCGGCGGCCTCGGCGGCCGCCCCGATACCGGAGACGTCAAGCACGTGCAGGGAGTCGCAACCGATGGCGGCGGCCTCGGCCACGATGATCTCCTTGGGATGAGCCTTCTTGCACCTCTGCTATGACCGCGGCCACGAAGGCGGGCGAGGTGTTCACGGAGGTGGAGGCGGCCGCCGGGTGCCCGGCGTTGGGCTTCAAGACCACGGTGCTGCGGGGCTTTATGAGGTTCTCCACTCCCCCAAGGAGAGCGAAGACCTCCGCCACCATCTTCTCGGGGTCGGGGTCCTTGGCTATGGCTACGACTGATTTGGGCATATGAAAGCCTCCGGGCATCTTGTGGGTTAGTTGGTTATCGACCACCAACTTAGCGCCAGGTTCACTATCGCTCGCGAGGCAGCCTCTTGTCAATAGTCTAAGTGACTCTGACGGCCGCACCGGCCGGGCGTGCCCGCATCGCTTGACACTAGTGTAAGCCCGTGTGTGCCGAGGCGGAGCGGCCTCTGCCGCTGAGACTACACTGATGCGGGGGCGATGTCTCTTAGAAGGCGGCCATACATCTCAGCAGATCTCTTTCGGGTGGAGTCGGGGTCGAGGCCGGCTAAGTAGCTGAGGTCCTCCCACCAGATCCAGGCGTACAACTCGGAAACGGCAAGTTCAGAATCAAGATCCGCGCGGACGACTCCTTGGGCCTTGCCTTGTTCCAGGATCTCAACGAAAGCGTCGAGAACCGCCCGGTGGCAAATATCGACGTGCTCGCGGACCCGGTCGCGAGGGATCCACACGATGAATTGGAACATGGGGGCGTTGAAGCCCTCCACGTCCACCGAAAACAACGATGCGTGTGATTCACAGAGCCCTCGAAGACGCTGCATGGCCGTAGGCGCCTCGCACGACTCGATCCAACGATGCACCCGCTCGTCCAGGAGATCGTAGGCCGCTATCAGGATGTCGTCCCTGCTGTTGAAGTGCCGGTACAGCGCTGCGTTCGAGATGCCCACTGCCGCGGCGATCCGGGACATGCTCACCCCGTGGAGGCCGTGTTCCGCGGCCAGACGGAGGGTGGCCTGTGTGATCTGAGCCTTCCGTTCGGAGCCGGGCAGGCGTTTATGGCCGTCGGGGCGCTCTGAGGCCAAGACAGACTGGTCGGGCCCGAGGCGGGCCTGATGGAGGTCGGGCAAAGATGGCTCCTTGATGCTGAGGGCTCGCGAACTCGTCGATTCAGAAGTATGCGCACACATCGCCGGCTTTGGCAAACACGGTGCTAGGCACTCGTGGTATCGTTCCGGTTCCACACCCGGCTTGTAGACTCGAGGGCCCGTCTCAGGTCGCTGCCCGCGCACCGATTCTCGCCGGGGGGATGGAAGCGGGCGCACAAGCGCGAGAGAAAGCGGCAGATAATGCGGGTTTATGGACTGCCCGCGCCTTGACACCCCCTTGGGTCTCCTCTATCATGTGCGTTCGCGTTTTGAAGGAGGCAGTGTGAGAACCTATACGGCAAAACCCGGCGAAGTCACGCGAAAATGGTGGGTAGTCGATGCTGAGGGCAAGAATCTCGGTCGGCTGGCCAGCGAGATCGCCATCGTGCTGCGGGGCAAGAACAAACCCCAATATACGCCGCATGTCGATACCGGGGACTTTGTCGTCGTGGTGAACGCAGGCAAGGTGGCGGTCACCGGCAACAAGCTTACCGGCAAGATCTACTACAGACACTCAGGTTATCCGGGGGGCCTCAAGAGCAGGACCCTGGGTGAAATGCTTCAGCGCCGGCCTACCGAGGTGCTGCGCAAGGCTGTCAAAGGCATGCTTCCGAAGAATCGGTTGGCTGCCCAACAGCTCGGGAAACTCAAGATATATGCTGGCGCCAAGCATCCCCACGAGGCCCAGAAACCAGAGGAGTTGCCATGGCAGGGGTAGTCTACGCGGCGACGGGCAAGAGGAAGACCTCCGTGGCGCGTGTGCGGTTGATGCCGGGCACCGGAAACATCACCGTCAACGGTAAGGAACTGAAGGAATACTTCAACCGCCAGACTCTCATGCTAGTGGTGCGGTCGCCTCTCGTGGAGACGGGCACCGAGGCTCGCTACGACGTGATCGCCCAGACGCATGGCGGCGGCAAGTCGGGGCAGGCCGGGGCCGTGAAGCATGGGTTGGCGCGGGCGCTGGTTGAGGCCGATCCCTCGCTTAGGACCGAGGTCAAGAGGGCGGGCCATCTGTCCCGCGATGCCCGGATGGTCGAGCGGAAGAAGGCCGGACTCAAGAAAGCCCGGAAGCGTCCGCAGTTCTCGAAACGCTAGTCCTTTCATCTACCTGGGAATCGTCGAGGCGAGGGAGCAAGCTCCCTCGCCTCGTTTGTATGAGGGACCGGCGGGAAGCGTATATGCCTGAGCTTCACGTAGCACCTTGAAAGAATCGGACGGAATGCCGCCGTGGTGTCGGCGCTTGTCCGTCCAGCACGGCCTGGACCTAGTCGGTGTGACGAAGGGTTGTCTCGGTGAGCCCCGCGTGGCACGGGCGATGCTCGAGGGTGGTGCCGTGGCCCTGGCGGACACCCGAGACCTGAACCTGCGCCGGCTTCGCGCCGTTTTCCGCACGCGGAACTCCACCGCATCTATCTGCCGTCGATCAGCTATTCATTTGAGCCCGGCGACGTCACTTACGTCTCATCTGCTCGAGGGGCGCAGGCCGTGGCGGCTCTGGCCGAGGACGGGAAGGCACGGAGGGTTATGGTGCAGGTGGAGACAGGGGACGAGCGTGAGGGGGCGCCGGTAGCGGGATTACCGGCGCTTGTCGAGACCATCATCCGTGATCCACGGCTGGAGTTCGTCGGCCTGTCCACCAACTATGCCTGCTTTCGAGGGTCGCCCGCCGCGGTCAGGGGCTCGGTAGAGATCGTGGCGCAGGCAGCACGCGACCTGAGGACAGGTGGCTTCGCTGTTTCCAGGGTCTCCGGCGGGAACTCGAGCCTTCTGTGGCTGCTCGCCAAGGGAGAGCGGCTCCCTAGCGAGGTAACGGAGTTGCGCTGCGGCGAAGCACTGCTCCTAGGCCAGGACGCTTTGGTTTACGAGCCGCTGGCCGGCTGCCGTCAGGATGCCTGCATTCTGCGGGCGGAAGTCCTCGAAGAGTATACTAAGCCCGCCCGCGAGGGCGCCAAGCGCCGGCTGGTACTGGGGCTGGGCAGACAGGACCTGGGCTCGGGGGGAGTGAACGTTCGCGAGCCGGGAATCAGCGAGGTTGGGCGTTCTGCCGACTATTTGGTGGCGGAAGCGGACGAACCCTGTCAAGGTACGAGGGTGGGAAGCATGCTCGACATGATCCCCACCTATGAGTCGCTCGTCGCCGCTTGGACTTCACCCTATGTGGAGATCAAGCTGCTGTAACAGACCCCCCGCGACAATGGAGGTCAGTCACGCATGTGTGGGATCATCGGCTATGTGGGCACTCGGCCTTGCCGGGACATCCTGTTCCAGGGTCTGCGCAAACTGGAGTACCGGGGATACGATTCCGCGGGCATCTCCATCGTCCGGGACGGACGGTTCAAGTTGCTGCATTCCGTGGGCAACCTCGACAACCTCGAAGAGATCCTCGACCGGGTGGGCGGCGGGGGCACCATGGGCATCGCGCACACCCGTTGGGCCACGCACGGACGGCCCTCCGACGAGAACGCGCATCCCCACACCGACTGCAATGGGCGCTTCGCGATCGTCCTCAACGGCATCGTGGAGAACTACCTGAGCCTGCGCGCGGCAAGTTGCAGGAGCGAGGGCCACGGGTTCACCTCGGAGACCGACGCCGAGGTGGTCGCCCATTTGATCGAGCGAGCGTACGACGGCTCGCTGCGCGAGGCGATGGTCGCGGCCTACCGGCAGATGGAAGGACATTTCACGTACTGCGCCATCGCCGTGGACGAACCCGATGTGATCGTCGGGGTGAGGAAAGAGACCCCGCTCGTGGTGGGGCTCGGAAGACGGCGAGAACTTCCTGGCTTCGGCCATCCCGGCCTTCATGGCCGAGACCCGCACGGTCATCTTCCCCGAAGATGGGGACGTGGTGGTGATCACCAGGACGCGGTAGAGATCTTCACTCTGGACGGCGACCCGGTCGCTTGCGAGTGGACCCATGTCGATTGGGACGAGGAAGCGGCTGAGAAGGGCGGCTTCGAGACCTTCATGCTCAAAGAGATCCACGAGCAACCCACCTCCTTGGCGGACACTCTGGCCGAGCGGATCGGGCCGGACGGCGGCATATCCCTGGATGGCCTGGGGTTGACTCCGGAGACGATCAGGGGGCTGAGGCAGGTGCTCATAGTCGCCTGCGGAACCTCCTATCACGCCGGCTTGGTGGGCAAGTACGCGCTCGAGCGGTGGGCCCGGATGCCGGTGGAAGTGGAAGTGGCCTCGGAGTTCCGCTACCGCGACCCGGTGATCGAGGACGGCACTCTCTGCATCGCCATCAGCCAGTCCGGCGAGACCGCGGACACGCTTGCTGCCATGCGGCTGGCGCGCTCGGCGGGAGCGCGGGTGCTGGCGGTGACGAACATCGTGGGCTCGCAGGCCACCCGGGAGGCGGACGGTGTGCTCTTCACGCGCGCCGGTCTGGAGATAGGCGTGGCCGCCACCAAGACCTTCCTCACCCAAGAGATGGCCATGTTGCTCCTTGCCTTGCACTTCGGAGAGGTCCGAGGCCGGCTGGGCGAAGATCAGGTGCGGACGTACACCGAGGAACTGCGGCGGGTCCCCGGCCTTCTCGATGACTACCTTGCCGAGCGGTGCGGCCGCAAAGGTGGAAGAGGTCGCGCGCAAATACGCCGGCAGCCGCTTCTTCCTCTGTCTTGGGCGGAACATGGGACTGCCCGTCGCTCTGGAGGGCGCTCTCAAGCTCAAGGAGATCTCCTACATCCCCACGGACGCGTACGCGGCGGGCGAGATGAAGCACGGTCCCATCGCGCTGCTGGAGGAAGGCTCGCCGGTCCTGGTCGTGGCCACCGACAGTTTGGTGTACGACAAGCTCATCTCCAACGTCCAGGAGGTCAAGGCGCGGGGCGCCCGGATCATCGCCGTGGCATCCGAGGGCAACCCGAGCATAGAGGGCATGGCCGATGATCGTGCTATGGGTCCCGAAGACCGACGAGATGCTTTCTCCACTCATATCCATCGTGCCTATGCAACTCTTCGCCTACTACGTCGCCAAGGCCAACGGCGAGAAGGTCGATCAGCCTCGGAACCTGGCAAAGACCGTCACCGTGGAGTAGGGGTTCATGAGCGCCGGAGCCGGTAGCACGCAGGGTCCCCGGAGCCTTCGGACCGGCTTCACCGGCCTCGACCTCGTGGAGACCGACCGGTTCAGGCGTGCTTTCCGGCGCCACCCAGGGCTCGAAAGCCGCCTTTTCACCTCGGCGGAGATCGCATACTGCCGGCAGAGGGGTGATCCCATCCTCAGTTTTGCGGCCCGTTTCGCTGCAAAGGAGGCGGTCGGCAAGCTCTTGGGACGCGGTGTCGTCTCCTGGCGGGAGATAGAGGTGGCGGGGGGTTCCCCTCCGAGGGTGAATCTGCACGGCAAGACGGCTTCGCTGGCGGCGGCTCTGGGAATAGATGGTTTGCAGGTCTCGCTCGCGCATGTGGAATCGCTCGCGGGGGCTTGCGTGGTGGCTGTGGCACGTCCGGCAAAAGGGGGCGCTATGCGGTTCGTTGACGACTCGGCTGACTGTGGCTGTGGCTGCGATCCGGACGGAGACAGCGATGCCGGGGGCACCTTCTTGACCTCGTTCCACCCGATCGAAGAGCGGCCCAGGGTATTCACGCCGGCGCAGGTGCGAGAACTGGACCGTACGGTGATCGAGGACATGGGGATACCCGGCCCGGTGCTGATGGAGCGCGCGGCCCTCGGCGTGAGTTCGCTTGTGCTCAGTCGCTATCGGGGACTTCATACGCTCATAGTCTGTGGGCGGGGCAACAACGGCGGCGATGGTTTGGCGGTGGCTCGTCAGCTGCACCTGGCCGGTCAGCCGGTGGCCTGCGTCGTGGCGGCTATGGATGTCAGCGAGCTCAGCCCCGATGCTGCTCTGAACTTCAAAGCCGCCGAGAAGATGGGCGTCAATCTGCGGCTGGGTGCGGTGCCCGACTACCTGTGGGACGAGACCGAGCTCGTGGTGGACTGTCTCTTGGGGACGGGCGCACGAGGGGAGCTTGAGGGTCAGCTCGGCGAATGGGCCCGGCGAATGAACGAGGTGGCCGGCCAGGGGATCCCCGTAGTGGCCGTGGACATCCCCTCCGGGGTGGATGGGACGACGGGGAGCATCGCGGCGGATACCGTTGCCGCCGACGTCACCATCACCTTCCACGCCGCGAAAAGTGGATTGGTCTGTCCGCCGGGGATCGAGGCCGCTGGAGAGATCGTGGTATGGGAGATCGGACTTCCGGCTTTCCTTGAGCCGGAGCCGGATCTGCGCGTAGTGTCCCCGGAAGATGTCAGGATTCCGGGACGGCGCGCGGACGACCACAAGTACCGCGCAGGGTTCGTGGCCGTGGTCGCCGGCTCCCATGCATACCCTGGCGCTGCGTGGCTGACCTCTCGGGCAGCAATCCGGGCCGGTGCCGGGTATGTGCGGCTGGTCATGGCCACGAAGGCTGCCGAGGCCGTCCGCGACCGGTTGGTAGAGGTGGTCCTCCAGGAAGCCGGCTCGGGCGACTGCCTGGATGACACGGTCGCCGCCCTCGCCGCGGTGGCGGACGAGCGTATCGGCGCCCTGGTCATCGGGCCCGGATTGGGCAGAGACCCCGCTACTTTCGCCACGGTTCGCAGATTGGTTCTGGAGACCAAGGCGCCTGCCGTATTGGATGCGGACGGGCTTATCGCCTTTGCCGGGAACGCGGATCAGCTAAGGCAGCGCTCGGGGTTGGTCCTTACTCCGCATGTGGGCGAGTTGGCAGCCCTTCTGGGCGAACCGGTGGCCGGACTGGCCGCCTCCTCACTTCTGGCGGCCCGCCGCGGAGCTCAGGCTACCGGCCAGGTGGTGCTCCTCAAAGGCTCGGCGACGGTCATTGCCGACCCATCCGGGGAGACACGGGTCGTCGTTCAGGCTCCGGCTCAACTGGCGTCGGCCGGTACGGGAGACGTGCTCAGCGGGGTGATCGGGGCGTTTCTGTCCAAGGGCATGGAGCCGCTCGAAGCCGCCTGTGCCGGGGCCTGGGTGCACGCCGAGGCCGGTCTCATCGGGGCCGAAACAGACCCGCAGGGGGTTTTGGCGGGAGACCTGGCGGACCTGATCCCCGCCGTCATCGCAGACCGTATTTACGAGAGGAGACCCTCGTGGAGGAGCTGAAAGTCCGGGACATCATGCAGACGAAGGTCATCACCGTGGGGCCCAAGGCCACGGTCCGCGAACTGGCCGAGCTGCTTGCCGAGCACAAGATCAGCGGAGTGCCGGTGGTCGACGAGAACAACGTGGTTCTCGGCATGGTCAGCGAGGCCGATCTGATCGTCCTCGACGCGGAGCTGCATTTTCCGTACTACATCACGTTCTTGGACAGCGTCATCTACCTACAGAGCATTCATCGTTTCGAAGAGCGGTTCAAGAAGGCGTTCGGGGCCAAGGTGGCCGACGTCATGACCAAAGAGGTGAGGGCCATCTCTCCCGACGCTTCGCTCCACGATCTGGCGACCCTCATGGCCGACCACAAGATCAACCGGTTGCCCGTGGTGGAGAACGGCTGTCTCGTGGGCATCGTCACCCGGGGCGATATCGTGCGCGCCATAGCTGAAAGCAGGGCCTGAGAGCGCTGCCGAGCGAAGGGGTCCGGCTTGACCTCCGAAGGGCCGCGGAGCATGCCCGGCAAAGGTATAATCTTCCCTCAGGGTCTTCGTCTGCAGGTACCATCGGAGGGACATGTCTAAAAAGGAAACAAGAAGGGCCGCCCGGCAGGGACAACCGAAGCCGGTTGTAAAGAATAGGGCCGCCATCAGGGGCACCGGGCAGAGAAAGCCACCGCCTCGGGCCGGCAATCGATCGGCCCGCGCGGCAGCGTACCGCCGGCCCCTCCGCCCGCCGTCTCTCAAGCGCGCGGCGATCCAGGGCGCGATCTTCGCGGTACTTTACCTGATCGTTCTCCGATTCTGGGAGAAGAACACCACCGTCGCCATGTACGTCCTGTTCCCTGTGATGTTCTTCATCATCATCACCGGCGCCACCTATTCCGTGGACCGCTACACGTACAACAAACGCCTGCGCAAGCAGCAAGACTCGTCCAGATAGCAGGACCGGGAGGCCCAGCGTGATGCTGCGGGTCGTAGCCGAGACACTGCGGCGCCGCGGGACACAAGGATGGCTCGTTGGCGGGACGGTCCGGGATGGCCAGTTGGGCCGTTTCTCGCCGGATCTCGATGTCGTTGTCGCCGACGATCCCAAGCAGGTGGCCGTCGAGGTGGCGGCGCGTCTGCGGTGGCCGTGGTTTGCTCTTTCCAAGCACTTCAACGCCTACCGCGTCGTCGGGGACGTTGGCTACGTCGACATCGCGGCGCTGCGCGGCCGCGACCTGAAGGCCGATCTAGAGCTACGCGACTTCACCGTGAACGCCATGGCGATGCCGGTGGAAGGGGGACCGCTGGTCGATCCCTTCGGGGGAACGGACCATCTGCGCGAGCGCACTCTGGCGGCCGTCTCGGACCGGGTCTTCGCCGACGATCCCCTGCGGCTCATGCGGGCCGTGCGCTTCTGCCACGTGCTGGGGTTCCGGTTGGATCCCGAGTTGGACAGGCTATTACGCGAGCAGGCGGGTTCACTCGCGCTCACCGCGCGGGAGCGGGTGCTCAGCGAGATATCCCTCACTCTCGAGGCGGGCCGGTCGGCCGGTGCCGTCGGACTTTGGAGAGACCTTGGTCTGCTGGATGTGATGTTGCCGGAATTGGCGAGCGGGACCGTTTTGGCGAGCGGGACCGTTTCAGCGGGCGGTACGGCTTCGGCGGGCGGTACGGCCTCCGCGAGCGGGACCGTGTCGACAGCGAACCGCTCGCTGACGACCGGGCCCATGATGGCTGCATCGCCGGCGACCGGGGACGCGGGGCACGGGCCGGTGCGCCCGGTCATCGAAACCGCGGTCCGGGCGCTTGAAGAGTTGGACTCGATCCTCGCCAACATCGGAGCCTGGTTTCCCACCCAGGCAGCACTGCTGGCGGAAAGGCTCGCGCAGCCGGTGGACGGGGCCCTTTCGCGGCCGGTGGTCATCAGGCTGACGGGGCTCCTGCGACTGCTACCTTCGCAGCGGAGCGAGGCGATAGGTCGCCGGCTGCGTCTGCCTAACTCGGTGACGGGTCTCGTGCGAAGGGCGGCGGAGCAGCGGGAGGGCGACGTCGGGAATCGGAACCGGAGGTCTGCCCGAACGAGGCGTCGTATCCTTTCTTTGGCAATCAGCCCCTTGGGAACCCGAACTCATCCTGGTCGCTCTGGGAGCCGGTCTGGGAGAGAACAAGAGTTCAGCCGAGGATTTGCGCGCGCATGCGCAACGATTGATGGAGCGGTGGGCTGCTCGAGTCTCAGGCGTGCCGCGTCCGCCCGTCGACGGCGACGATCTCGTCCGGGAACTGGGCGTCGAGCCTGGCCCGCTACTGGGAAGCGTGGCCCGGGAAGTTCAGTTGGCGTGGGAGGCCGGTGAGTTCAGCGACGCGGAGGAAGCCCTCCATTTGGCCCGGGAGTTCTTGCTCGAGGCTCGATCGGGCGCTATCTCCACAGGGTTGTGAGGCGTGCTATCATATCTTTCCTTTCCAGATCAATACCTTTTGGGACGTGTCATTGGAGGCACCTTGAAGGACGGGATACATCCGAATTACGTTGAGAGCAAAGTCATCTGCTCGTGCGGCGAGACGTTCATGACTCGCTCCACGCTGCCGGAGATAAAAGTGGAAGTGTGCGCAGCCTGCCATCCGTTCTATACGGGTAAGCAGAAGCTCGTCGACGCCGGCGGCCGGGTGGAGAGATTCAACAAGAAGTACCGCCGCGGCGAACAGGCCAAGTAGCCTGGCGTCGGCGGTGCCAGCCGAGCTCAAGGTAACGCTGCTGCAGTATACGCCGTCGCCCGAGCGGGCGGTGGCGTCGGCGGGGCGCTTATGTTATGCCCCAGTCAGCGCGGCCAGCCTCAAGTCTTCCATGGACGACCAGGAGGTCCGCCGGCTGGTGGGCGGCTTGGCAAGATCCGGTCATCTGAGTGCGTTCGAGCACGCGTCGTTCACGTTCGCCGTGGACGGCATCTCTCGCGCGTGCTCCCACCAACTGGTCCGGCATCGCGTCGCCTCCTACAGCCAGCAGTCGCAGCGCTACGTGCGCTTCGGCTCCGATGAGGATTTCGTCATCCCGCCGAGCATCGACGGGTCGCCAGAAGCGCGAGTTGTGTTCTATCGCGCCATGGATGACGCGCGCAGGGCATACGATCAGTTGGTGGAGCTAGGATTGGCCGAGGGCCGTGAGCGCTCTGCCGTGTTCGAGGACGCGCGGTTCGTGCTTCCAAACGCGGCGGAGACCAAGATCGTGGTCACCATGAACGCTCGCGAGTTGAGGCATTTCTTCTCACTCCGCTGTTGCCGCCGGGCCCAATGGGAGATCAACAGGCTTGCCTGGGCGATGCGCCACCTGGCCATCTCGGTGGCCCCGCTCCTCTTCCAAAGCACCGGTCCAGGGTGTCTGGGGGCGGGGTGCCCAGAAGGCAAGATGTCCTGCGGCGAGCCATATGCCGAGGCTACCGTCGCTGCCATGGACTTCAGCCGGACGGTTGCCGGCCTGGACTCGGAGTAGCGGTGGCCTCTGAAGAATCGCGCCTGGTCGCCCGGGCGTCAGGACCGGCATGCGACCATGATCATGCGTTCGGGGGCCAAGCGGTCATCGAAGGCGTCATGATGCGTGGGAAACGGTCGTGGGGCGTGGCCGTTCGCAGACCCTCCGGAGGGATCGAACGGGTCTCGTTTGCCCTACCCGCCCCGAGCGAACGCAGCCCCCTCGCGAAACTTCCGGTGGTGCGGGGCGTCGTGGCGCTCTATGAGTCGCTGAGCCTGGGCATCAAAGCCTTGGGCATCTCGGCCAACATCGGCTTGGAAGAAGCTGCGGCTTCGGAAGCTGCGGCGGAGGGCGCTCAGGCGGCGCGGCGCGGCCACGGTGCCGCGGCGACCGAGGCAGATCCGGCGCTGACGCCGGGCGCGTGGCCTGCGCAGTCTGCCCCGATTACCGCGCAGTCTGTTCCGAGCAAGGAAGCGTCGACGATCATCGTTGAGGCCGCGGACGAGCCACAGAAGCCGCCCTATCAGTTCGGGTGGAAGGAACTGACTGGAACCGTTGTCTTCTCCGTCGGTCTGGCGGTCGCGTTGTTCGTGGTCGTGCCGCTGGTCGTGGTCAAGCATTTCGAGTCCACGTTCCACAATCCGTTCGTCTTCAACCTGGTGGAAGGGCTCATCAGGATCGCCATCTTCTTGATCTACATCGTGGCGATCTCCTTCATCCCCGACCTGCGCCGAGTGTTCCAGTACCACGGGGCCGAGCACAAGGTGATTCACGCCTATGAACATTGCGAGGAGTTGGATCCCGCGCATGCGGCGCGCTTCAAGACCATGCACCCTCGTTGCGGCACGGGCTTTCTGCTTCTGGTGATGGTGGTGGCGGTGTTCGTATTCGCGATAGTGGGCAAGCCCGCGCTCCCCTATCTGGTGCTTTCACGAGTGATCGGGATACCGGTGATCGTGGGGATATCCTACGAGATCGGCATCAAATGGGCGGGACGGCACGCGGACAGCTTGATCCCGCGCCTCCTCCTGTGGCCCGGCATCCAGCTGCAGCGGTTGACCACCCGTGAGCCTAGCGACGACCAACTCGAGGTGGCGGCAGCCGCCCTTCAGGAAGTGATGTCTAAGGACGAGGCGCTTGAAGCCGCCCTTCAAGGAGCGCTCGCTGAGGCTTAGGCCCGTGAACAGCGCGAGAGGGAATCTCCGTGATCGGAAGATTAGTCAAAGAAATAGAAGAGAAGTACGCCGGTCTCACGGCGGAGCTTTCCGACCCGGCCGTGTTCTCCGATCCGGCGCGCGTGGCTGAGGTCTCCAAGGCGCGGTCCGATCTGGAGGAGGCACACCGGCTGGCTTCTGCCTGGGTGGAAGCGCAGCAGAATGTGGATGAGGCGGAGACAATGCTCGAAGAGGGTGGCCTCGAAGCCGGATATGAAGGAGTTCCTGGCCCAAGAGAAGACTTCGGCTCGGGAGACGCTCGACCGATTGGAGCAAGAACTCCGCTTCGCGGTCTTGGAAAAGGATCCTCGCGACGACAAGAACGCCATCGTCGAGATACGGGCCGGCGCCGGCGGCGACGAAGCGGCGCTCTTTGCTGCCGAGCTGCAGCGGATGATCATGCGCTACGCGGAGCACCTGCGCTACAAGACTGAGATCCTCTCCACGACCGAAGCCTCCCTGAGCGGGATCAAGGAAGTGATTTTCGAGGTCAAGGGCAAGGGGGCTTTCGGCATGCTCAAATACGAGTCGGGCGTCCACCGCGTCCAGCGTGTGCCCGTGACCGAGTCCACCGGCCGGATCCACACCTCTACCGCGACCGTCGCCGTTCTTCCGGAAGTGGAGGACGTGGAGGTGCACATCGATCCTAACGAGGTGCGGGTGGACGTCTACCGGTCCACAGGCCCGGGCGGGCAGTCCGTCAACACCACCGACTCGGCCGTCCGACTAACCCACATCCCTAGCGGGCTGGTGGTTTCTTGCCAGGACGAGAAGTCCCAACTCCAGAACAAGGAACGGGCCTTCCGCATCCTGAGGGCACGCCTCTACGACATGGCGCAATCGGCCCAGGACGCCGCGCTGGCCAAGGAGCGGCGCAGTCAGGTGGGCACCGGCGACCGTTCGCAGAAGATCCGCACCTATAACTTCCCGCAGGGGCGGGTCACCGACCATCGTATCGGGCTGACTTCGCACAGGTTGGAAGCCATCCTACAGGGGGACCTCGACGAGTTCAGAGAGGCCCTTCAGGCTAACGAGCGCGCCGAGCAGCTTGCCGCCGCGCAGATCTGACCGCGTTCCGTTGCGAGCTCGTCCGTGAATGAGTGGACCATCGCCGGGATCGTTGAGACGGCGGCCGGATATCTGCGGGACAAAGGTTCCTCGTCTCCCCGCTTGGACGCTGAGCTGCTGCTCGGCGAAGTCCTGGGGATGGACAGGATCCATCTCTACGCCTTGCACGACCGTCCCCTGGCCATTCGCGAGGTGGACCACTACCGGGAGCTGATCGGCCGGAGAGGCCGGCACGAGCCGGTTGCCCACATCATCGGTCGCGGCTATTTCCGCCGTCTCCAGCTCGAGTTGACTCCCGCGGTCCTGATCCCGCGGCCGGAAACCGAGGAATTGGTGGACGCTGTGATCGACTGGCTCAAGGTCCGACCGCTTTGGGAACCGCCCCAAGATCCGTGCGCGGCAGCCCCTTTGATCGCCGACATCGGGACGGGAAGCGGCGCCATCGCTCTCAGTCTGGCTCAGGAAACCGGGCACCGCGTCCTGGGCGACCGACGTGAGCGAGGAGGCGCTCGCTGTGGCGGCACGCAATCGGGCCGCCCTGGGACTGGACGAGCTGGTGGAACTGTCCAAGGCCGACCTTCTTGCGGGCGTGGAGCCGGGCACCCTACGCGTGGTCGTGAGTAACCCGCCGTACATCAGCGAAGCCGAACTGGCACAGCTGGCGCCGGACGTCCGCGACTATGAGCCGCTCGCCGCTCTCGACGGGGGCATCGACGGGCTGGAGACCTACCGCCGACTGCTTCCCCAGGCGGCCGTGGCTCTCGGGCCGGGAGGTGCGGTCTTCTTGGAGGTCGGTCACCAGCAAGCCGCCACCGTATGCACTCTGGCCGGCGAGGCCGGCTTTCTCCTGGTCGAGGCGAAGAAAGACCTCTCAGGCAAGATGCGTATCGTCTCCGGGGTACGACCTGGGACGGTCGCTCTCGCCATTGCGGGGGTGGACCTCGGCCAGACTTCGGCGCTCGCGGCCGCGCTGGCATCAGGGGCGATAGTCGGGATCCCCACCGACACGGTCTATGGGCTGGCGGCCGCATGGGACTCCACCGCGGGAGTCCGGAATCTGTTCATTGCGAAGGGACGAGGCGACGAGAAGCCGGTGGCCGTCCTCTTCGCTTCGGTGAGCGCTGCCCGTGAAGCTGTGCCGGATTTGCGCCCTAAAACCATCCGGGTACTGGAAGCCCTGCTACCGGGGCCGTACACGTTCGTCGTATCGACGTCGGTGGAGCGCGCCCCGCTGGTCGGCGACGCCGACTCGCTTGGCATACGCGTTCCCGACCGTCCCGAGCTCCTAGCGTTCCTCGAACGGCTGAAGGTGCCTCTCGCCGCGACCAGCGCCAATCTAACCGGCGCGCTCGATCCACCGTCCATCCGCGAGGTGGACCCTCACGTGCTGGCTCGTTGCGCGGTCGCCCTCGTTCCTTCGGCCGAACGGGCTTCGGCCGCACGAATCTCGTGCGGGCTCTGCGCCACCGGAAGATGTTCCCGCCTTCGCGTCCACGGTGGTCGATCTGCGGCCGCTTGATCGGGGCGGCGAACCGATAGTGCTGCGAGAAAGCGCTGTCCGCGCGGACGATTTGCTGGAGCGCATCGCCGCGATCCGCTGATTCCGAAGGCCCCACCGCGAGCCGAACCGCCGGCTCCAGAGTAGGGTGTGACCAGGCTGGCACTGGGAGTCCGTGGCCGGGACGGCAATAGCTATCTGATATGCTTGTGCCTACTTTCCCGAGGAGAGAACACGATGCGCTACGGATTCGGTTGTGACCACGCGGGGATCGTTTTCAAAGAACCGCTGGTGCGTGAATTGGAAGAGGCCGGCCATGAGGTGGTCGACGTGGGGACGTTCAGCACCGAGCGGACAGACTTCTCCATCTACGCCAACAAGGTCGCTCAAGCGGTCAGCGACGGAAACCTGGATTTCGGCCTTCTTGTCTGTGGCACCGGCCTGGGCATGGCCGTCGCGGCGAGCAGGTTTCCCGACATTCGCGCCGTCGCGGTCAGCGACTGTTTCTCCGCTCGCATGGCGCGGCAGCACACCGATGCGAACATCCTCTGTCTCGGGGCTCGGGTGCTGGGGGAAGGCGCGGCAGTGGAGATCCTGAGGACGTGGCTGTCCGCGGACTTCGCGGGCGGTCGATACGAGCAGCGGCTGCAGATGATGCGGGGTGGCTACAAGGGCGTGTCGCTGAAAGGGGCGGAGAGCTAGCTTCCCGCGTCACGCGAGCGAGACCAGAGCACTCGAGTTGGGCAAGGAGTCCGTGTGGAGAGTTACGCCGAAATACCCCTGGCAGAGGCCGACCCGGTCATCAGCGAGCTCATAAAAGAAGAGCTCGAGCGCCAGCAGCACAACATCGAGCTGATCGCCTCGGAGAACTTCACTCCGGTGGCCATCCTGGAAGCGGTGGGGAGCGTTCTCACCAACAAATACGCCGAAGGCTACCCGGGCAAGCGCTACTACGGGGGCTGCGACCGGGTCGATGAGATTGAGGCCCTCGCCATCGAGCGGGCGAAGGCCCTCTACGGCGCCGAACACGCGAACGTACAGCCTCATTCGGGCTCGGCTGCAAACCAAGCCACCTACATAGCGGCTCTGAAGCCCGGGGAAGTGGTGCTGGCCATGAGCCTCGCCCACGGCGGCCATCTCACCCACGGGCACTCCGTGAACTTCTCCGGTCGCGGCTACACCTTCTATCACTACGGCGTGCGCGAGGACACCGGGCGTATCGACTACGACGAGGTCCGGGGCAAGGCCCGGCGGCACAAGCCGAAACTCATCGTGGCCGGAGCCAGCGCCTATCCGCGGCAACTGGACTTTGCCGCCTTCCGTCAGATCGCCGACGAGGTGGGCGCGGACCTCATGGTGGACATGGCCCATATCGCCGGCCTGGTGGCGGCGGGCGTGCATCCTTCGCCCTTCGGTTTCGCCGACTGGGTCTCCACCACCACCCACAAGACCCTGGCCGGTCCGCGCGGGGGCGCCTGCTTCACCACCCGCGCGAATGCCTCGCGTCTCGACAAAGCCGTCTTCCCCGGCCTGCAGGGCGGGCCGCTCGAGCACGTCATCGCCGGCAAGGCCGTGTGCTTCCATCTGGCGGCTAGCGAGGAGTTCAAGGCCAAGCAACGGCGCACGGTGGAAAACGCGGCGGTGCTTGCCAAGACTCTTGATCGAAGGCGGGCTCAAGCTGGTCTCCGGCGGCACGGACAACCATCTCATGCTGGTGGACTTCCGCGGCACCGAGATGACGGGCAAGCACGCGCAAGAACTCCTGGACCGCATAAGGATCACCGCCAACAAGAACCCCGTCCCCGGCGACAGTAGGCCTCCCACCATCACTTCGGGTCTGCGCCTGGGCACGCCGGCCATGACCACCCGGGGATTCGGCCCGGTGGAGATGCGAGAGGTGGGCAGCATCATCACCGAGCTCCTTATCGAGGAGCCTTCCGAAGAGAAGGTCGCCGCGCTCCTTCTGCGCAGCCGGGCGCTGACCGCGGCCTTCCCGCTCTACCGGTCGCTGGGCTTCGATAGTCTAGATGCAGAAACGCCAGCGACAGCGCAGTACAACGTAGTAATGCTACCTGGCCAGTCCGGGCAGTTCCAAGGCCTTCACAAGTGAGGTGATCATGGTGGGGATCACACAAGGGCGCTCGCCAAATGCCTGGAGACTAGACACCGCTCAGAATGAGGTCCACACGGTGCAACGCGAAGTCCAGGCAGAAAGGCCGACCAGGGCGACGGGCTGTATGGTGTCAATGTGTCGACAAGTTGCCGCCCGTCACGAACTGAGCGACGATGAACACGCCCATCTACTCACCCGGGGACTTCTTCTGGCACGGACCCGGGGACTTCAGGGCCACAATGCTTCTGGAGGAGCGGCCAATCTCGCGGTATTCGCCCTGAACGCCGTGCCCGAAGAGGACGAAATGTGGTGGGTGTGCGATTCCATTCGTAGCCTCGTCGAAGGTGCGGCAGAGATGGCCGGATGGTGAAAGATGGACGCTAACGAGTCAGAGTTCGAGTTACGCGAGGCGTCGCTTAGAGACGACACCTTTAAACGGGGGGTACCGGGCTCCATGACAGATGAGGCAATTGCCAAGGAGATCCTGCTCTTGCGACGTCGCCGACCGGCATGTGTGCGGCCACTCGCTCCACTGACGAAACATGGAGCTAAAGGATGACCACTGGGCCACGATTGACACCGCGAAGTAGCAGCGGGCCTCACTGACAGCGGGTTTCTGCCGACCGCGGTCCAGGCACGCAAGATGATTGACTTGCCCGAACCCCCGCTCTAATTCTAAATAGCAAGGAGTCCGTGTGGAGAGTTACCACCGAAATTGGCGCTACGGCCGCTGGCTGCACACTAGATCCCAATGTGAGCTGAGCCATGCCTCTTAGCCCAGCACCGCTCCAAGGCCGGCCCGTAACCATTTCAGGCCTCGGCTGCTATCTCCCGCCGACCGCCCTCACCAACGACGATCTAGCGAAGACCATGGACACGTCGGACGAATGGATCCGCAAGCGAACCGGTATTGAGGCGAGGCGAGTTGTGATCCAGGCGAGGGGAGCTTCGAACTGGCCCTTCGGGCTGGGCGCGCGGCCTTGATCGATTCAGGGCTCCCGGCGGGCGAAATCGGTCTGGTCATAGTGGGCTGCATAGTGCAGGATAGGCCCATGCCGGCCACCTCGGCTCTGGTGGCCGCCGAGCTCGGCTGCACCTCGGCTGGCGCCTTCGACATCTGCAACGCGTGCAGCAGTTTTCTCTATGGGCTGCTCTGCGCGGCGGGGGTGATCGCCGCCGGGTTCTATGAGCACGTTCTTGTCATCGGTAGCGAAGCGGCGTCGAGGATACTCGATTGCCAGGATCGTTCCACGTCCATCTTGTTCGGAGACGGCGCGGGGGCCGCCGTGGTCTCGGCTGCCAAAGGCCGAGGACGGATAATCGGCTTCGACATGGGGGCGGACGGGTCTGGCGGCGAGTTTCTGCAAATACCCGCAGGCGGCACGCGAACTCCAGCGTCATACCAGACCGTCACTGAGGGGATGCACTTTATCAAGATGGACGGCAAAGAAGTATATAAGTTCGCCACTCGGGTCCCTGCACAATCGGCCACGCGCCTTCTGGAGAAATGTGGGCGAACAATAGAAGAGGTAGATCTTCTCGTTCCACATCAGGCTAACCTGCGCATCATCGAGGCGACCACGAAGAAACTGGGCATTGACCCGGCACGGGTCTTCACCAACGTGCAGCGATATGGCAATACCTCGGCTGCCTCTGTTCCCATCTGCCTGACTGAAGCCCGGGATGAAGGCAGGCTCAAAGATGGCGATCTCGTGCTCATGATCGCCTTCGGAGGCGGTCTGACCTGGGGCTCGTGTCTGATGGAATGGGGCCGATGATCGGATCGTAGCGGATGCCTCTGAATGCACCTCCTGAGGCCTCATGTTCTCGCGTTCCTGGACTTGCTTGGCTGCTGTTTGCTCCTCACGTCGGCAGGCCAATGTCATGCCCGCTTTCGCTTAACCGTTCCAGTTCTGTATCCGGTTGAGAGTTCGGCCGATGGTGTCCACCGTGACTTAATGGGGTCCATCGCGGTTCGCGCCTGGTTGTCTATCCCTATGGCATCTTCTCGTGACGAAGCGGTTACCGAGGCGTAACGAAGACTAGGGTTTGGAGTGGCGTCTTGGAGCCACCCCCTTTGGCTAAAATAGCCGGGGGCCTCTCCATCCGGAGGCCTCTGGCACCGTCGAAAGTCTCGACCCGGACGCCTATCCGAATGTCTTTTACCCCTCCATCCTCTCGGCTCTGGCTCCGGTGAAAGTCTCCCATCGCGCGATTGCCAGTGAACAATAATGCGGGTCAAATTCCATGCCGTAGGCAGACTCGCCCGGTCCGTTCCGCTGCCACCAGGGTCGAGCCGGAGCCCAGAAACAAGTCCAGGACCACATCTCCCCGGCTGGAAGTTCTCGATGGCCCGCTCGATCAAGGCAAGCGGCTTCATGGTCGGATGAAGGGCAGAGACCTGCCGGCCGGGCGATCTCCCAAACATCGACTTGATCTCGCCCGCCGGGAAGTGCCGCTTGGCACCCTTCCCGCCATCCATACCACAGGGCTCATAATCTGCTGATAATCGGCTCGTCCGAGCACGAAACGGTCCTTGGCCCAGATGATGGTGTCCGACCAGTGCCCGCCGGCCTCGGCCAGGATCCTCGACACGGTCGGCCACTCCTTCGTGCTCATACATATATAGAGAGCGCCGTCGACATTGCCGACGAGGTTCTGGGCCCAGCCTCGGCAGAACGCCTCCCAGGCCTCCGGAGCCAGGGCGTCGTTCTTCAAGTGCCGGCGGCTCTGCCCGCGCTGCCGGCCGCCATGGTCCCCGAGCGAGACGTTGTACGGGGGGTCGCAGAAGCCCATCTGGGCTCTTTGTCCCGCAAGGAGTCGCTCAACGTCCTCGGGTTTGGTGGCGTCCCCGCACAGAAGCCGGTGCTCGCCCAGGTGGAACAGGTCACCTACCTGGGCCCGGGGGTGCTCATAGGCGGCGCTCAGGGCGGCGTCTAGGTCGAGGGTCTCCGGTCGGTCCCGCTTGTCTCTGAGTCTCGAGACCTTGAGGAGCTGATCGATCTCTTGGCCGTCAAATCCGGAGAGGGTGAGGTCGAGTGTCCGGAGCTTTCTGCGAGGTCGGCCAGCAACTGAGCGAGCAGTTCCTCGTCGAACTCGCCGGAGATCTTGTTGAGGGCGACGTTGAAAAGCTTGGCTTTCTCCTCGCCTACGTCGAGGAAGATGACCGGTACCGTCTTTAACCCCAGCTTGCGAGCGGCGACCAGGCGTTGGTGGCCGCCGATCACCACCGCGGTTCTTTCGCCGACGATGATCGGGTCGATAAAGCCGAACTCCGTGATGCTCCGGGTGAGGGCTTCCAGCTCCTTGGCGGATATGCGCCGGGGATTGGCCGGATCGGGATGGACCCAGTCGAGGGCGACCTCCTCGATCACGAGCCTGGTGGTCGGACTAGCGGTCATGGCTTCCTCCTTCGCGTGCAGACGTAACAGTGAAGTCTGGGTCAACGGGGGCGGGCAGGGGCCTCCTTTCCTGGATCTCGGTCTAATTCACCAGTCGCCGCCGAGGGTCGATGCTGACCCGTGCCTGGCCGATCCGAGGGCTTTAATCGCCATCTCCGCATAAAGTCGGCGTGGGCGAAGTGATCCGGACCTCGTCTCACCCAGCGGGCTCGTTTCTCCCCGGTCTCCGGATCCTCATCGATGGTGCGGACGATCTGGGTCATCTGCCGCATGTACTCCTCGACAACCTCATCCGGGCGGGGTAGGCGGCGCCGGAGCTTCTGGTAGAGGTCCCGCCAGGGTCGAAGGCCTCGGTCCGGCTGATGGTGATGGTAGGGGTGCCGTCATGATCCACGCCTAAGTTGGTGAGACCTTTCTGGCTGGTGTCCGTAGAAGGCCAGGCGGACCCGGCCCTAGGGTACCGCTGGGCAAAGGCCCGGGCGGCGTGGGTGTTGGGGTGCGCATCGATCACGCACAGGCGCACGTCGAACGCCTCCATGAAGTAGTCAAGGACGCTGAAGCTGTGATCGGTTCGACCAAGTTGCAGGAGTTGGTCATCCCCATGGTGGCCATCCTGATGCCGATCGGGATCATCGCCGTAGTCGCGCACTTCAAGGGCAAGGAGAGAGAGATGATTCACCGCGAGCGCATGGCCGCCCTGGAGAAGGGGCTGCAACCGCCGGTCGAATCCGAGCCTTCGGCCTTCTCAGGCCGCCCGCCTGCCCCGCGCAATTACCTCCTACGAGGGTTGGTCTGGCTGTTTGTGGGTCTCGGCATCCTCGCTCCGCTGTTCCTATATCGCGGCGGGTTCGAGATGGATCGCGGGTTAGGCGCAATCCCGTTCCTGGGCTTCGTGCCGTCAGGGGTGGGCGTGGCATACCTCATCTTCCACGCAATCGAGAGCGACAAGACGCGCCCACCCGCCTCGTGACGCCGGGCCTCCCGGAGCCGGGCGCGGGGGCCCCTCCCTCACGGTCGCGGCTCAGTCCTGAAGCCCGCCGGCGCGACGAGTGACCTGCGATCCGTGATATCCTGCCGAACAACCCCACGATGGCGACCACTCGTGAACAGGCGGGCCCCGGCCTGCTGAAGAGCCTCGGCCTCGTCGACGCGACCGCACTGGTCGTCGGGTCGATGATCGGCTCGGGAATCTTCATCGTCTCGGCTGACATCATGCGGCAGGTCGCCGCGCCCGGACTGATGCTCATGACCTGGGTGGTCACGGCGGTGATCACCATGATCGCCGCGCTCAGCTACGGGGAACTGGCCGCGGCGATGCCGCAGGCCGGCGCAGATGTCTACCTGCGCGAGGCTTTCGGCCCTCTCAGCGGGTTCCTCTTCGGGTGGACCCTGTTCCTGGTGATCCAGACGGGGACGCTGGCCGCGGTTGCGGTGGCATTCGCGAAATTTGCCGGCGTGTTTGTGCCTTGGATCTCGGCGCACAACCGCGTGGCGGGCGCCGGCCGGCTTGGCATCAGCTCGCAGCAACTGGTGGCCATCGCAGTGCTGGTTCTGCTGACCTGGGTGAACACCCGCGGCGTACGCACCGGCGCGCGGGTGCAGAACACGTTCACCTTCGCTAAAGTAGCCGCGCTGCTGGGCCTGGTGTTCCTGGGCCTGGCCGTGGGGAACCACTCGCAGGCCGTGGCGGAGAACTTCGGCCATTTCTGGGGGAAGGCGGATTGGAGCTTCGCCACCATTCGGCTGGTGGGCGTGGCGATGGTGGGAGCGTTGTTCTCCTCGGAGAGTACTTTCGGTTCGTGCTTCTTACCATTTCTGATGTTTATCGGGATAGTTGTTTCAGCATTAGTTATCGTTTTACTAGAGCGCTGTTTACAGGGTACATGTTCTTCTACCTCGACATAAGGAAAGCTCCAGACCTCACAATTGTTCTCAATTAATGCATGTTCTGAAACGATCTGGTTCTCCCTTTCAGCAATGGGGGTTGTGCCATAAACAATGAGATCGTTGGATGCCCAAAATGTTAAAAAGCACATCAAACAAGGATATAGGCGCGGTAAACTGCTTGGTAGCGCATAGATGGCAGGAAATGATCCTTAAGAGCAAAGCCTTGCTCATGATCGTGATCTTTATCGTCGGTATAGCTACCGTATTCTCATCACATCTGAATTTCCCGATAAAATTTCGGGGCTCGAAAAGCTAACCGTAGTCGTTGTGAGCGGCAAACGATGACGATCGGATCCGTTAAACAGAGCGCTCTCCATTCACTATTCAAATGGAACAAACCAAAACGTGACAGGAAATCTTTAACGCTTTCACCAATCTTTCAATCGCAGGATAACTGGCAAAGGGAAAGATTCCACTAACGGCTGATTTCGCCAGCAATTTCTACGCTGGCTGAACATGATCTATGTCGGCGCCGGCAGTTTTATCCTTTCCTTTGTCTGGCGCTATCTCTCACGAAAGGGCATATCCGGAAGGAAGGAGGGCATCGATGCAGAGGGAGGACGCAGGTCTTACCTGCAGCGCGTCTTGAGCGAGAAGAGGCTGTCCCTTCCGGCGCTGGGAATTGTGGCTGTCATCGCCGTCTTCTTCCCTTTTGTCTCATCCATCTACCAGACAAACATCATGACAACCGCACTCATGTACGTCGTCCTGGGCCTCGGCCTGAATATCGTCGTAGGCCAGGCGGGACTTTTGAATCTCGGCTACGTGGCCTTCTATGCAGCAGGCGCCTACACGTATGCGCTTCTCTATCACCATTTCGGGGTCGGCTTCTGGCTGGCATTGCCCCTCGGCGCCCTTGCCGCTACCATCCTGGGCGTTCTCCTCGCTCTGCCGGTGCTGCGGCTTCAGGGCGATTATCTTGCTATCGTGACCTTGGGCTTCGGCGAGATCACGAGACTCGTCCTCGAAAACTGGAATGAATTTTCCTACGGCCCGAGCGGCATCTCCGGGATACCGCGGCCCGGCCTTTTCGGCATGGAGATGGACATGCACGAGGCCACAGTATACCTCTATTTCCTGATGATACTCCTTTGCATCATCACAATCTTTGTCGTAAATCGCCTGCAGGATTCCCGGATAGGGAGGGCGCTCCTTGCCCTCCGGGAGGACGAAATCGCCTGCCAGGCCATGGGTATCAATAAGACGATGGTCAAGCTGACTGCCTTCGCCTTGGGCTCTACCTGGGCCGGCCTCGTCGGCGTCATCTTTGCGGCGAAGACCACCTTCGTCAACCCTGCAAGCTTCACCTTCCTCGAATCGGCCATGATCCTCTCCATCGTCGTTCTGGGCGGAACAGGTTCTATCGTAGGCATCGTAATCGGCGCCCTCCTTCTCATATTGCTCCCGGAATACCTCCGCGCCTTCAGCGATTACCGGATGCTGCTCTTCGGGATCATCATGGTCATCATGATGATCTTCCGTCCCCAGGGGATTGTCACGGGCGTCCGCAAGACCTATGAATTTCACGCGGAGGAAAAATAAAAAGTGTATTTAATTCTTGTAGTCATTCCTCTGCACGCAGTAAGCAGAAAATAAATTATGAACCCTGTACTTGAAGCAAAGAAACTAAGCATGAATTTCGGCGGTCTCAGGGCGCTCCACAACGTTGACATCGAAGTCCTGCCCGGCGAGATCACCGCCCTCATCGGGCCCAACGGCGCAGGCAAGACGACCTTCTTCAATTGCATCACCGGCATCTACTCTCCTACGGAGGGCGATATCTTCATTACCCCTCCGGGCCGCGGGCGGAAAAAAATCACCGGTATCAATATTCACAGGGTGACGGAAAATGGCGTGGCGAGGACGTTTCAGAATATACGGATATTCCCCGATATGACGGTTCTCGAAAATGTAATGATCGGCCGTCACTGCCGCACGGACGCCGGCGTCCTCGGCGCCATCCTCAGGGACAAGGGCACGATGGCGGAAGAAAAAGCCATTGTTGCAAGAAGCTATGAGATACTGAAAAAGATCGGCATCACGGAGCACGTGAATCTGCTTGCGAGAAATCTCCCTTACGGCGCTCAGCGCCGCCTCGAGATCGCAAGGGCCTTGGCTACCGATCCCTTTCTGCTCCTCCTCGACGAGCCCGCGGCCGGCATGAATCCGCAGGAGACAAGAGACCTGGAAGCCTTGATTATCAGCATCCGCGACGAATGGGAGATTTCCGTTTTTCTTATTGAACACGATATGAGGCTGGTCATGGGACTTTCCGACTCCGTTTACGTCATGGACTACGGCGAGATGCTCGCCCGCGGGACACCGCAGGAGATCAGACAGAATCCGGAAGTGATAAAGGCATATTTGGGGGAAGACGTCAGTGCTTAGACTCCACAACGTCCAGACTTTTTACGGCAACGTCCAGGTATTGAAAGATCTCTCCATAAGAGTATCCGAAGGAGAAATCATCACACTGATAGGCGCGAACGGCGCCGGTAAGACGACCACCCTCATGTCCATCTCCGGCATAGTACCTCCGAGGACAGGTGATATCCTGTTTGACGGCAACCCCATCCAGAACTTGAGTCCCGACAATATCGTCGCAGCAGGAATTTCTCTCGTGCCGGAAGGCCGACGCATATTCCCCCGCCTGACGGTAATAGAAAATCTGGACATGGGGGCCTTTCTCAGGAGAGATAACGCAGCCATAAAAAAAGACGTGCACCACATCTTCGAACTCTTTCCCATCCTCGCGGAAAGACGCCATCAACAAGGCGGCACTCTGAGCGGCGGGGAGCAGCAGATGCTGGCCATCTCGCGGGCGCTCATGGCAAGGCCGCGCCTCCTTCTTCTCGACGAGCCGTCTTTGGGTCTCGGCCCGATTTTTGTCAAACTGATTTTTGAAATCATCAGAAAAATCAACACGGAAAGCAGAACGACAATATTCCTCGTGGAACAGAACGCACACATGGCGCTCAAGGTAGCCCACCGCGGCTACGTGATGGAAAACGGCCGCATCACCCTTGAAGGTTCCGCCGACACACTTCTCCACAACGAGGACGTGAAGAAGGCGTATCTGGGAATTTGATGAGAGGCGAAGCGAAAATGCCTTTACAAAAAACTTGACTTTATCCCCTCGCGCCTATATAAGCACACATCGGCTTTAGCATACCGGAACACGGTGCAAATCCGTGGCGGACCCGCCGCTGTAATCGGCGAGGCTCTTCACAACAACTGGTCACTGCCGGGGTTCACCCCGTTGGGAAGACGGTGAAGGGCCCTTGACCCGAGAGCCAGAAGACCTGCGAAAACCGAGATAACCGGAATCCGATGGTAAAGGGTTCCGACAGACGCCAGTCGTCCGTCGGAGCCCTTTTTTTATTGTCTGAAAAATACAAGAAAGGAGAATGCACGTGAAGAAAAAGAAAGCAACAAAAGATGTTATCGCGTATCGGAAGGGCTGCAAAGCCAAAGGAACCGGGCTTTCCCACTACATTCTGATGGACAGGAAAGCGAAATAATGGCGGTCACGAAAAAGAAGGTAATGAAGGACGCGGCGGCCCCCTCGCGGGGCCGCTTCGTCAACACGGGCAACGGTCCTACATTTCAACCGATAGACATCGGCCACCAGGAATATATGGCTGTCATCGAACCGGACACGGCCTTCTGGTCGCTGGTCCCGCGCGAAAAAATCGCCGATGTCTTTTCCGCGGGCGACCTCGCGAGAGCCTATGCCGGAAAATCCCGGCAGTTCGCGCGCGAGATGGACAAGCTGCGATTCGGGCTTACACCCTCTGCGGTCTATTTCAATCCTACCGAACGGTGCAACATGAACTGCACCTATTGTTACATACCTGAGAAGATGAGGCGTAAGGGCAAACACATGCCCGAGAAGAAACTGCTCGAGGCCCTAGGGCTCCTGAAGCAGCACTTCGCCAAGACCCTGACGAAGGGTTCCATGCCGCAGATCATCTTCCACGGGGCGGAGCCCCTGCTCAATCGTGATGCGGTCTTTGCCGGCATCGAGAAATACGGGAAGGATTTTCTCTTCGGCATCCAGACCAATGCCACACTCCTCGACGATGAGGCCGTCAAGTTCCTCACGAGCCGCAAGGTGAGCATCGGACTTTCGCTCGACGCCCCCACCGCACAGATTGCCGATCGCACCCGGAAGAACTGGGAGGGCCAGGGGACTTTCAAGCATGTGCTTGCCGCCATGAAGCGGCTCAGCGGCTACGAAGGCTGGAGCGTCATCTGCACCGTCACCGCTGCAAACATGCGGCACCTCACCAGGCTGGTGGATTTTTTTCACGAGCGGGAGGTACCCACATGCCTGATGAACATCCTGCGCTGCACTCTTCCGCCCTCGCGCGGCCTGAAGCCCGGCGATGCAGTTGCGGCAAGACATTTCCTCACGGCTTTAGACCGTACCTACGAACTATACAGAAAGACCGGCCGCAGACTGACGGTGGGAAATTTTGCCAATATCATCCTTGCCATCATCGCGCCCACGGCGCGCAGGCTCATGTGCGACATTTCTCCCTGCGGCGGCGGCAGATGTTTCTTTGCCCTGGCCCCCAACGGCGATATGTTCCCGTGCAGTGAATTCATCGGGCTTGATCGCTTCCGGGCGGGAAACCTTTTTGAAGATGATATTTCGCGGGTGATGAACTCCGAACAGTTCCGTCTGGTGACAGGCCGCAAGGTCGAGGATATCGAGCCGTGCCGGCGCTGCGCCATCCGGCACTTCTGCGGATCTCCCTGCCCGGCCGAGGCCTATGAGATGAACGGCGGCATGGAGAATACCGGCGCCTTCTGCGAGTTCTACGAAGAACAGGTGCGCTACGCCTTTCGCGTCATCGCCGATGGAAAGGTGGACGCATTCCTCTGGGACGACTGGGACAAGGGGATGAAAGAAACTTTCAATATGGCAAGCTCTTGAGGATTTGCAGTCAGAGCAAATATTACTTTAACTTCTTTTCTATCTCTTTCCAATTCTCGACGACTTCCGCGTCCTCCATCGGAATCGAAACTGAAGGCAAGCGGCTTATACTCGCTGGCGGATTCAATCACGTCCGGCCCGCCGATTACCGCCTTGATCTGCAGATCCATTTCTTTGATTTCCCTGAATACCTCGCCCTGACCCCAGGGGAGCACAGGCGCAACAGGGAAATTATTTTTCTTCAGCCATGATCTCACGGATTCCACACTCAAAAGACCCTTTATGAGATAGACGATGGGAAATCTTTTATGGATTCTTGTTACAGCCTTACTGCTTCCCGGTTTCTCCTTTTTCGAACGGCCCTTCCAGCAAAGAGCCCCCAACATCGATAAAAACTATCCGCGTTTTCTTCTCTAAGGCCAGGAGTATTCCGCTGTCCTTGTCTTCGCCGGATTTCACGCTTATCTTGTAGAGACCTGTTCTTGCCGGGACAAATGTTTTGACGGCAAATCCGTCTCTCCCTGAAAGGTTCTTCCCGATTGACCTCCCGTCGACGATGAATTCCACAACCTCACCGCCCTTGCTGAGAAGCGTTCCCCTTGTTTCGGCTCTGAGCATGATTTCGCGGCCCTTCAGAGCCACATCATCATAGACTAAGACCCTGGCTACCGCCGCATCGGGACATATAGAAAAGAGAGCAGCAGATAAAATGAAAGTTAAGAGAATTCTCATACAGTGCCTCATCGCAGTAAAAATATGTGTCCCTCACACATAATCCAGATGGAAAGAAAAATCCAGAGGTCTTCGAATTAAGTTAAGGTTCATTCGCTCATGCATACTTCCTCACGTTCACCTTGTGTCTTAAGAGAATAACAAAAGTTATACAATACCCCGCTTATCCTAACTTCTCAGGTTGAGATTGCAGTGCGGATTCCCGTTTCAAAGAGAATAACGTTTTGAGTCCAGCAGCGACGCGGCGTCCCATAATTTCCACAATCCCGCCACCACGATATGGTGCTTACAATACCCGCTTTACCGCAAACCGGATCGTCCCGATCT
>CAVVNF010000015.1:0-90036 GCA_963749535.1 uncultured Thermoleophilia bacterium
TCGAGGAGCCTTCCGAAGAGAAGATCGCCGCGCTCCTTCTGCGCAGCCGGGCGCTGACCGCGGCCTTCCCGCTCTACCGGTCGCTGGCGGTCTGATGGTTCTTCCGGCGGACAGTATGGATCCGGAGACCAGTCGGCCACTGCCCCCGACCCACCCGGCACGCCCCGGCTGGGAAGACTATTTCATGCAGATCGCGCGGGTGGTCGCCACTCGTTCCACCTGCCTACGCAGGCAGGTGGGAGCGGTGGTGGTCAAGAACCGCCAGATTTTGGCCACGGGGTACAACGGTGTCCCTCGTGGCCTCTGCCACTGCGACGAGCGGGGCTGTCTGCGCGACAGGCTCAACGTTCCCTCAGGGGAGCGCCACGAACTGTGCCGGGGATTGCACGCCGAGCAGAACGCCATCGTGCAGGCGGCCTATCACGGGGTGGCCATCCAGGCGGCCGAGATCTACTGCACGCATCAGCCTTGTGCCGTGTGCGCCAAGATGCTCGTGAACTGCGACATCGCGGCCGTGTATTTTGCCGGGGAGTATCCCGACCAATTGGCCATGGAGGTCTTTCAGGAAGCGGGCACGCGGCTCGTCTTCATGGGCTGACGCCGTCCGATTTCCTTGCAGCGGGAGGGGCAGCTGTCTATAATGCGAGCGTTCCGCGTATGAGCAAGGATCCCCTGCGCGACTACTCGCAGGTCATGAGTCTAGGGTTTACGCTGGTTGCGTACGTCCTTGTCTTCACAGCCATTGGGTATGGGCTTGATCGTTGGCTGCATACAGCCCCATGGCTCATGGTCGCCGGGGTCTTCGTGGGAGCGGGTTTCGGGTTCTTATACCTGGTGCGGATCCTGTTTTCGACCTCGTCCGGTGACAAGGATGGAGGAAAAGGAGCGCGCGACGACCGGCAGGATGGGCCGGGCGGCCGTTCCAAAGGGTAGTGGGCTGGTAGTCGGGGAGGAAGCGCTGGAGCTTGTGCTCGTGTCTGTGGCCGTTGGTCTGGCGCTGGCGGTCGCCTATCATTTCCTCTCAGTCCGGCTGCAAAGCTGGTTCTCTCGGTACAGCGCGGTCTTGCTGCCGCTCGTATTCGTGGTAGGTTTCCTGATACGGCTCGTCGTGTTGGCGGCTGTACTGGTGGCGGTGGCGTTATGGAGTCCGCTGAACGTCGTGGCGGTCGCGCTGTCCTTCATAGGTTTGTTCACGGTGTTGACAGGCTTCTGGCTCTATAGGATGGCCACGAGAGGTCGCAAGACTCCGCCCGGGGCGGGTGGCACCTCTCAAGGCTCGGTGGGAGACACAGATGCAAGCTGAAGCGGGAGCGAACAAGATCGTCCAGGCTCTGGGTGAGCTGAACGTGCAGACGATCGTCCACATCCCCAAGGTGGGCCCGTTCGATTTCTCCATCAGCAACGCCGTCATCTACATGTGGGTCTCGGCCCTGATCGTTTTCGCCTTCTTCTTCATTGTCGCGCGCAGGCTGAAGAAGCAGCCGGACGGGTTACAGGTGGTGGCCGAGATCCTGCTCAACTTCGCGACGGGGCATCTCACCGGACAGATCGGCGAGAAGGGCAAGAAGTACTACTACCTGATCCTCACCATCTTCTCGTACATCCTGGTGACCAATCTGGTGGGCCTCATCCCGAAGCCGGAAGTACTGCAACCTTACACGCCCACGGCGAACATCAACGTCACTTTTGGGATGGCGATCGTGGTCTTCGTCATGACCCAGTACCAGGGCTTTCACCGGCACGGAGTGGGGGGCTACATGAAGTCGTGGCTCACCCCGCCCGGAGTGCCGAAGATCTTGGTCGCACCGCTCAACGCCATCTTCTTCATCGTCCATTTCATGGGCGAGTTCTTCAAGCCCCTTTCGCTCGCGGTCCGGCTTTTCGGCAATACCATTGCCGGGCACCTGATCATCCTCGTGATGCTCGGTCTGCTCCTGCAGTACGCCAGCGCGATCGTGATCATTCCGGCGGGACTCTTCGTAGTGATCATGATGGGATTCGAGGTCTTTGTCGCCTTCATCCAGGCTTACATATTCTCTCTGTTGTCCGTTGTGTACATAGAAACCGCGATATACGCTGGCCACTAACTAGCTTCAATCCAGGAACAAGGAGGAAAAGAATGGACGCTCCCACTGCCGCCAGACTCGCCGCCGGTATCGGCATGGGTCTGGCTACGCTGGGCCCTGGCATCGGCATCGGGCTGCTCACCGGCCGCACGTCGGAAGCCATCGCGCGGCAACCGGAGGCGTCGGGCGACATCCGGACGGCCTTCATCATCGGTCTGGCTCTGGCGGAAGCCCTTGCCCTGTACGCGTTCGTCATCGCAATCATCCTGCTGTTCGTTGTCAAATAGGGTAGCCCGCGAGTTGAAAGCGGGCGCCCGGCGGACGCGCCGGAGAGGCCGGTAAAAGCATGCAGATATTTAGCATAAATCCGGGGCTGTTCATCTGGTCGGTGATCACCTTCCTGATCCTGGTCGGCGCGCTCTACAAGTTCGCGTTCAACCCGCTGATGAGGTTGCAAAAGGCCCGTCAGGAGGAGATTCATCAGTCGATCGTGAGCGCGGAGCAACTGCGTAACGAAGCTCAGGATCTTCTCGCCAACTACAAGCGGCAGATGGCCGAAGCCAGACAGCAATCTGAAGCCATTCTGGATCGGGCACGCAAGCTGAGCGAAACGAGCAAGGCCGAAGTCCTGGAGGAAGCCAGGGTCCAGGCCGAAGCCACCCTTGCGAGGGCGCGCGAGCAGATCGAACGGGACACCACGCAGGCACTCCAGAAGATCAGGGAAGAGGTGGCCGATCTCACCATCGCCGCCACGGAAAGGGTCACGCGCAAGAGCTTGACGGGAGAAGATCAGCTTCGGTTGGTCCAGGAAGCCATAAACGAGATCGACCTGAGCAAGGTCAGCGAGAATTAGGAGAGCGGGACCGTTGAGCGAAGGCAAGGTCGCCCGAGTGTACGCAAGAGCCCTCTACCAGGCGGCGGACGAAGAAGGCCGCGTGGATGCCGTGCGCAGCGACCTTGGCGACTTCGTGCACGCGGTGGAGACATCCGCGGAGCTCAAGCAGTTCCTTGTGGCTGAGGGTGTGTCGGACCTCGACAAGAAGCAGGTGCTCCTGGAGCTGACTGAAGGCGGCGACGACCTGGTGCGTAACTTCCTGCGCATGTTGGTGGACAAGAGCCGCGAGAGCGCGCTCGCGGAGACGTATCAGGCTTACGTGGACCTGGTGGAGCGAGCGGCGGGTCTGGTGCACGTGGAGGTTGTGTCGGCCGTCCCGCTGACGCGGGAGCTGCAGCAAGCTCTCAAGAGCAAGATCGAGTCCTCTCTGCACAAGACCGTCGAGCTCGCTATGACGGTGGACGAGGACGTGTTGGGCGGGCTGAAGCTCCGCATAGGCGGCCGGGTGGCTGACGCCAGCGTGCGTTACCGGCTGGAGAAGCTCCGCGAATCGTTGATCAGCCCTATGGCTAGCATGGAGGGTTCAGTTGAAGCTGCGTCCTGAGGAGATAACCAGCGTCCTTAAGTCTCGTATCAAGCAATACGAGGCGGGGGTGGATTTCCAGGAAGTGGGCACCGTGGTCCAGGTGGGCGACGGCGTTGCGCGTATCCAGGGGCTCGATAACGCGGTGGCCTCTGAGATGCTCGAGTTGCCCCACGATGTCATCGGCCTGGTGCTCAACCTGGAGGAGGACAGCATAGGCGCCGTGCTCATGGGCGAAGATACCCTCATCAAAGAGGGCGATCTCGTGAAGCGCACGGGCAACGTGATCCAGGTCCCCGTCGGCGAAGCCCTCATCGGGCGGGTGGTGAATCCTCTGGGCGTGCCTTTGGACGACAAGGGCCCCATCGAGACCCAGAACTTCAGGCATGTGGAATTCAAAGCTCCCGGCGTCATCCGCAGGCAGCCCGTCAAGGAGCCCTTGCAGACCGGGATCAAGGCCATCGACTCCATGATCCCCATCGGGCGCGGACAGCGCGAGCTCATCATCGGCGACCGGGGCACCGGCAAGACGGCCATCGCCCTGGACACCATCATCAACCAAAAAGGCCAGGACGTGATCTGCATCTACGTCGCTATCGGCCAGAAGGCCTCCACGGTGGCCAGTCTGGTCGCGCGGCTGGAGGAGCACGGGGCGATGGACTACACCATCATCGTGATGGCCGGGGCATCGACGGGCGCTCCCCTGCGCTATATCGCTCCCTACGCGGGTTGCGCCATGGGCGAGTACTTCACGTACCAGGGCAAGCACGCCCTCTGCGTCTACGACGACCTCACCAAGCACGCGGACGCGTACCGGCAGATGTCCTTGCTGCTGCGGCGGCCACCGGGCCGCGAGGCTTTCCCGGGCGACATCTTCTACCTGCATAGCCGCCTGCTGGAGCGGGCCTGCAAACTGAGCGACAAGGAAGGTGGAGGATCGCTCACGGCGCTGCCGATCATCCAGACCCAGGCCGGGGACGTCTCGGCGTACATCCCTACCAACGTGATCTCGATCACCGACGGCCAGATCTTCCTGGAGAGCCGACCTGTTCTACTCTGGGATCCGTCCGGCCATCAACGTGGGGATCTCGGTCTCCCGGGTGGGGGGCAACGCCCAGATCAGGGCCATGCGGAAGGTGGCGGGGACGCTGCGGCTCGACCTGTCGCAGTTCCGCGACCTGGAGGCCTTCGCCAAGTTCGGCTCCGAACTCGATCAGGACACGTTGAACACGCTGGCTCGTGGGGAGCGGCTGGTGGGGACGCTCAACCAGCCCCAGTTCATGCCCTGGCCGGTTGAGGACCAGGTGATGATCCTCTATTCGGCCACCCAGGGCTTCCTGGACGACATCCCGGTGGCTCAAGTGTCGCGTTTCAACGACATGCTGCGCAGCAACCTGACTACGGACCATCCCGAGATCGGCCAGGATATCGCCGCCACCAAGGTGCTGAGCGATGAGAACGAAGCCAAGCTGCGTGCGGCTATCGAGGCGTTCAAGGAAGTCTGGAAGAGTGTCTCCGGCGAGGCGGCCGAGACGCCGAGCCTCCCGTAGAACGCGTGGCGACAGGTATCTAGCGGACAGGAAGACATGCCGGCCCAAAGAGACATCAAGCGCCGTATCGTCTCCGTGCGGAACACGCGGAAGATCACCAAAGCCATGGAGATGGTGGCCGCGGCGCGCTTGCGGCGCGCCCAACAGCGAATCGAATCCGCCCGGCCTTACGCGCTGAACATGATGGAGTTCATCGCGGGGCTGGTGCGCTATCTGCAGGTGGACGTCGGCTCGTATCCGTTGCTCAAAGAGCACGAGAAGGTGCGGCGGGTCGCCGTGGTGGCACTTACGGCAGACCGCGGGATGTGCGGCGCCTTTAACTCGAACATCGTCCGCCGGGCGCTCGATCGAGTGCACGCGTACCAGGCACAAGGCATCGAAACCGACCTCATCGTCGCGGGACGCAAAGGCATTGGGACGTTACGCTTCCAGGGTTACAAGCCCCTGGCCACGTACATGGACATCACCGATCGTTCGGCGTTTCTGGACGCCCAGGCTATCGCCCACCGGGTCGCCGACCTGTATGTGACGGAGAAGGTGGACCGCGTCCACTTGGTCTTCAACCGCTTCAAGAGCGCCATGGAGCAGTTCATCACGGACCAGGTGATCCTGCCCATCCAGGAAGAACTGGTGCCCGAATACACGCCGCAAGGCGCTGCCGCCCATATGGACTTCTTGTATCGAACCCTCGCCGGAGGAGATCCTGGCAGACCTTATCCCCACGTATCTGGAGATAACGATCTATCGGGCGCTGCTCGAAGGCATGGCGAGCGAGCACGGGGCGCGAATGACGGCGATGCGCAATGCCTCGGACGCCGCAGACGAGATGATCGACGAGCTGACCCTGGCGATGAACCGGGTGCGGCAGGCCTCCATCACCCAGGAGATCCTGGAAGTGGTGGCCGGTGCCGATGCCCTGTCCGGATGCACGAATGGAGGACACCTAAGGCGATGAACAAAGGCAAGATCGTAGAGATCATCGGGCCGGTGATCGACGTAGCAGTTCCCCGATGAGTTACCGGCCATCTACAACGCGCTCGAGATCGACGTCGACGTGGCTTCCGGCCGCATCCATCTTATCGCCGAAGTCCAGCAGCACCTGGGCGACAACAAGGTGCGCGCGGTGGCCATGGACTCCACCGACGGCTTGGCGCGGGGCATGGAGGTCATGGATACCGGTCTGCCGATCGCGGTGCCCGTCGGTCAAGCCACCCTCGGCCGTCTGTTCAACCTGCTGGGCGAACCCATCGACGAGGGCGAGCCTATGCCCGCCGACGTCGAGCGTTGGCCCATCCACCGTCCGGCGCCGGATTTCGAAGACCTCCAGCCCACCGCCGAGATCCTCGAGACGGGCATCAAGGTCATCGACCTGCTGGCGCCGTACGTCAAGGGCGGCAAAGTGGGTCTGTTCGGCGGCGCCGGCGTCGGCAAGACCGTCGTCATCCTGGAGCTCATCCACGGCATCGCCACCCATCACGGCGGCATCTCGGTGTTCGCGGGGGTGGGAGAGCGTACGCGCGAAGGCAACGACCTCTATCTGGAGATGACCGAATCCGGCGTCATCGACAAGACCGCCATGGTCTTCGGCCAGATGAACGAGCCCCCCGGCGCCCGTCTGCGGGTGGGGCTGTCCGGTCTCACCATGGCCGAATACTTCCGCGACGTCATGGGCCAGGACGTGCTCCTCTTCATCGACAACATCTTCCGTTTCGTCCAGGCAGGCTCCGAAGTCTCGGCGCTGCTCGGGCGGATGCCGTCCGCCGTGGGCTATCAGCCCACCCTGGCCTCCGAGATGGGCGAGCTGCAGGAGCGCATCACCTCCACCCGGCGCGGCTCGGTGACCTCGGTCCAGGCCATCTACGTGCCCGCCGACGACCTCACCGACCCGGCCCCGCGCGGCAACGTTCGCCCACCTGGATGCGACCACGGTGCTGAGCCGGGCCATCACCGAGATGGGCATCTACCCGGCCGTCGACCCGCTCGACTCCACCAGCCGGGCGCTCAGCAGCGATATCGTGGGAGACGAGCACTACGAAGTGGCCACGAAGGTGCAGGAGATCCTGCAGCGCTACAAGGACCTGCGCGACATCATCGCGATCCTGGGCATGGACGAGCTCTCCGACGAGGACAAGGTCACCGTGCGGCGGGCCCGCAAGCATCCAGCAGTTCCTTTCGCAGCCGTTCTTCGTGGCCGAGCAGTTCACCGGTATCCCAGGCAAGTTCGTCCCGCTCAAGGAGACGGTGCGGAGCTTCAAGGAGATCATCGAAGGCAAGCACGACGACCTTCCCGAGCAGGCTTTCCGCTACCAGGGCGGTATCGACGATGTAGTGGCGGCGGCCCGCAAGATGCACGGGGGTGGCGCGGACACCTCGGGCGAGGCGGCAGCAGCGAGCGCCGAGGCGGCAACCTGTCGCCGCCGGTGCACAGGGCGGAGAGGCTGCCAAGAGCCCGGAGGCATAGGTCTTGGCTGAGGAACGAAGCACGTATCTGCGACTGGAGCTGGTCGCCCCGGCTGGTCCGGTGTACGAGGGCGACGTGGAGATGGTCGTCATGCCGGCGGTGACGGGCGAGATCGGCGTGCTGCCGCACCATGCGCCCTTGGTCGCGCAGCTCAGCTATCGGCCGCCTGCGGGCGTTGACCGCGGGCGGCGAGTGGCTCAACTTCGCCGTTTCCGAAGGCTTCGCCAAGGTGCAGTTCGACAAGGTGATCGTGCTCGGCGGACACTGCCGAGGAAGCCTCCAAGATCGATGTGCCAAGAGTCGAGCGGGCGCTGGAGCGAGCTACGAAACGACTGGACATGTACCGCCAGGGCATGGTCCCCGAGGGCGAGGAAGTCGACCCTTACCGGGAGACAACGGCCCTCAAGCGCGCCAAGAACCGGCTGAAAGTCGCCGAAATGGCTTAGCGGCTGCATGCGTGGCTGAAGCGGCGGGAGCCCGCTTGATAGTGCACGGTGGCCGGCGCCTATCTGGTCAGGTCACTGTGTCGGGGGCGAAGAACTCTGCTCTCAAACTCATGGCGGCTGCGCTGTTGGCGCCGGGCACGAGCGTCCTCCACAACGTCCCGGCCATCCAGGACGTGAGCACCATGCAAGAGGTGCTCGAGCATCTGGGCGCGCGCGTGGAGTTCGCGAACGGCAGCATGAGCGTCGACACCACCGACGTGCAGTCGCAAGTAGCTCCCTACGAGCTGGTCCAGCGGATGCGTGCCTCCATCCAGATCATGGGGCCGCTCGTGGCCCGCTTCGGCCATGCCCGGGTGGCCATGCCGGGCGGCTGCAACCTGGGGCCCCGCAAGATCGACATCCACCTGCGCGGACTTGCCGCCATGGGCGGGGTGGTCCGTTCAGGCCACGGCTTCGTCGAGGTGTCTGCGGATCAGCTGCGTGCGATCGACATGTTCCTCGACTATCCCAGCGTCGGTGCCACGGAGAACCTGCTGATGGCCGCCGTCCTAGCCGAGGGCACGACCACGCTGGAGAACGCGGCTCGCGAGCCGGAGATCGTCGATCTCTGCAAGTTCTTGGTGAGTATGGGCGCCGACATCGAGGGTGCCGGCAGCTCCACATTGCGGATCACCGGGGTAGAAGAGATGCACCCGGCGGAGCACACGGTGCTGGGCGACCGCATCGAAGCCGGCACGTTCCTCATCGCGGGGGCGGTCACCGGGGGGGAGGTGGAAGTCACCGGCATCAGCCCGCACGTGCTCGACCTCTTCCTCTCCAAGCTGCGGTCGATCGGAGTGCAGGTGCACGAGAACACTCGGAGCGTCAAAATCTGGGGCGATTCCGCTTCGTATGCCGGTGTCGACGTAGCGACCTTGCCATACCCCGGTTTTGCCACCGACCTGCAGGCACAGATGATGGTGCTGCTATCCTTAGCGCAGGGTGTCTCCGTGGTCACCGAGAACGTGTTCGAGAATCGTTTCGGTTTTGTGGACGAACTGGTGAGGCTGGGAGCGGACATCCGGGTGAACGGCAACCATGCCGTCATCACCGGCGGTCGGTCGCTGTCCGGGGCCATCGTCCGCTGTCCAGACCTGCGGGCGGGCGCCGCGCTGGCCATCGCCGGTCTGGCCGCGGAGGGTTGCACCGAACTGCGGGACGTGTTCCACATAGACCGCGGGTACGAGCGTTTCGAAGAGAAACTGCGTGCGCTGGGCGCCGACGTTGAGCGGCCCGAGATAGGGGCGGTCTTCTGCCCTCCTCAGTGAAATCTGGCCTGAGTTCGAGAATGGCGCGGAGATGTTCGCCGTGCCGGAGCGGAGCGGACCGATGAGCGAAAAACGGTATACGGTCTACCCGGTGAAGCGGAAGCCCAAGTGGAAGCGGATCATTCTGTGGAGTCTGGTCGGTCTAGTGGTGCTGGTGCTGGCGGTGGGTGGAGGCTCCTATCTTTGGCTCAACCACGTGATCTCGGGCTCCCACACCAAGGACAAGAACATAATCGGGGCCCTTGGCAGCGGACCGAGCACCACGCTCATCCCGACACCGAAGACAGGCATGAACATCCTCGTCCTCGGGTCCGATATCCGGCCTACCCTCCAGGCCGAGGGTCGCTCCGACACCATCATGCTCGTGCACGCTGACCCTACACAGAACTTCCTGTCCCTTCTCTCCATACCGCGGGATCTGTACGTGGACATCCCCGGCCACGGTAAGGCGAAGATCAACGCCGCCTACGCCGACGGAGGGGGAGCTTTGACCATCCAGACCGTGAAGAACCTCACCGGGATCGACGTGAATCAATACATGGAGATCGATTTCAACGCCTTCAAGGACATCACCAATACGATCGGCGGGGTCTACATCGACGTCGATCAACGCTATTACAACGACGATCCCACTTGGGAACTCATAAAGCTGTCGCCCGGGTATCAGCTACTCAATGGGAATGATGCCCTTGATTACGTGCGTTTTCGCCACGACCTCAACCTCGATTTCGGCCGCATGGAGCGACAGCAACGCTTCCTGGACGCGCTACGCGAGCAGGCGATCGGGTGGAATCTGCCGTTGAAGCTCCCCGGGTACATCACCGCACTCTTCAAGAATGTGAGCACCACTCTGGGGACCAAGGACGTTATCAGTCTCGCCGCCTGGGGCGTGAAGCTGAACGGGGACCGCATACGCCAGGTGAGCATCATCGGGAACCCGGAAACGGTCGATGGCCAGTCGGTGGTCGTCGCCAGCAGCCAGACCATCCGTCAAGCCGTCGAGGACTTCCTCACCCCGCCTTCCTCCTCGACTACCCAGGCCGGCACGACCGGAACGACCTCCGCCACCGGCGCCGAGACGACCACGTCGTCCACAGTGCCGTTCATCACCGACCCGGCCCAAATAGCCAACAGCCATCTCTGGTCCATCATCGCGGCCGCGGCGCCGTTCAAGGTCGAGGCGCCAGGCTTTCTTCCTGACGGCTACAACTACGTGGACCGGCAACCCGCGGAGGGCCAGGGCGGCTCATACAACATCCAGGTGGGTGGGGGAACGAAGCCGGCGATCAAGATTGTCTACCAGTTGACTCGCGAGGGCCAAGCGACCGACCAGTACCTGGGTATCATGGAGACCAGTTGGACTTCGGCCCCCGCCGCCAGCAAAGGCCAGGAGGTCCAGCATGGCGGTGTCACTTTCACGATCGTGGGCACCAGCCAGAAGGTCGACCACATCTGGTGGAAGAAGGACGGGGTGCTTTATTGGGTTTCGAACACCCTCAGCTATTACGCGAGCAAGAAAGATCTCCTCAAGGTGGCCGAGTCGATGATCACCATCCCGACGACGGGAACAGCCTCTTCGGGGTAGAATCTCTCCCCCATCCTGGAGGACCTTGCCTTTTCACGAGCGGAGCGGATCACTGAGCGATAAGCCCTACACCGAATATGGAGTTCAGGGTCCACGCCGCGGCCGGTGGAAGCGTGTGGTGCTCTGGACTCTTCTAGGTCTGGTGCTGCTGGTACTGGCTCTAGGCGGTGGCTCATATCTTTGGTTCCGCGACCAGGTCCACACTTCCAACGCGCGGGTGGACCCCAAGGTCAGCATAGTGGAGGGCACGGTGCCCTCGAGCACGGTGGTCTCGGTCAAGGTCCCCGACTCCCCCACAGCCATGAACATCGTGGTGCTGGGGACGGACAAGCGGGCGAATATCGCCGAGAATTATGGGCGCTCCGATACGCTGATGGTCGTTCATGTCGACCCAGGGCAGAACTATCTCTCCATCCTGTCTATCCCGCGTGACCTTTATGTGGACGTCCCCGGATACGGCAAGCAGAAGATCAACGCGGCCTACGCTCTTGGTGGCCCCGCGCTCGCCATCAAGACCGTATCGCAGTTGACCGGCGTCGCCATCGACAAATATGTCGAGGTCGACTTCAACGCGTTCAAGGACATAACGAACGCTCTTGGCGGAGTCTACTGTGGACGTCGATGCGCGCTACTACAGCGTCAACCCCAACTACGAGATGATCAATATCTGGCCGGGCTACCAGCTCTTGAACGGCGCCGATGCATTGGATTACGTCCGTTACCGGCACGACCTGAACCTTGACTTCGGGCGGATGGAGCGCCAGCAGCGCTTCCTGGCCGCGGTGAGAGAGCAGGCAATGGGCTGGAACCTTCCCTTCAAGCTGCCCGGCCTGATCAGCGCGCTTTTCAATAACGTCAGCACCGATCTGGGTACCAACGACGTTCTCAAGCTTGCGTACTGGGGCGTGAAGCTGAGCGGCGACCGCATCCGCCAGGTGAGTCTCATCGGTACGCCGGAGCAGATCGGCGACGGCTCGTATGTGGTAGCGACCAATACTGAGGTCGCCAACGCGGTCACCGGTCTGCTCACGCCGCCGTCCGCCTCCGGCCAGAAGATTTCCTCGCAAACCGGCACCACGCAGGCCGGCAGTGCCCAGGGCGCGGTGCAGGGTGACATCATCCCCGGCGAGGCCCCTGATTATTCCGCTACGACCACGACGCTCCCGGTCAAGGTCGACCTCACCGGTGTGACCGTCGATATTCTGAACGGTATGGGCGCCGACAGCTACCGGGCGGCCAGCTCGGATTACTTAAAGAGCCTCGGAGCGACGGTCAACAGTGTCGGCACCGCCAGCAACGGCGTTCGGAAAGTCACCACCGTCCTCTACCCTTCCGGGAAATCGGTTCAAGCTCATTTGGTGGGCCAGGCGGTTCACGCGGATTCCGTGGGCAGGAGCAGCTCCGTAAGCCAGATCACTGTCACTCTCGGCGACGGCTTCCAACTGCCGGCGGCGTTCCAACCGCCTATCAGCCCCGCGACGATCCCCAACGCCGGCGAGTGGAAGGCTTTGGCGAACATGATTCCCTTCACGGTGGAAGGACCCGGGTACCTGCCGAGCGGCTACAAGTATAAGGACAGGATGCCTCGGACCGGTGGCACCTACGGGATCAAGGTGGGCGGCGGCACCAAGCCCGCTCTCAAGATGATCTACCAGCTCAGCCTGAACGGGTCGCAGACCGACCAATACATGGGCATCACCGAGACCACCTGGACTTCGGCTCCAGCCGCCAGCGGTGGTCAGGAAGTGCAGAACGATGGGATCAAGTTCACTATCGTGGGCACGAGCCAGAAGGTCGACCACATCTGGTGGGAGAAGGACGGCACCCTGTACTGGGTCTCGAATACCCTTTCCTACTATCTGACCAAGCAGGAGTTGCTGAATGTGGCCGAATCCATGATCGTCATCCCGCCGGCCGTGACGACCTAGCCCGCCCTAAGGCCGCTCACGCGAGGTCTCAGATCATGAGGGTCCTCCTCAGCCCCCGAGCTCGAATGCTGGGTGCCGGTGCCATGGTGGCCGAGGCGCTGGCGGCCGCCCGTCCGGATGCGGGAATGCCGGGGGCTGCCGGAGATAGGGCGATTGTCGCTGGGGCCGATGGCTCGGGGTGGGATATTGTGTCCTTGTTCGAGGCTGGAGTCCATAACCTCGGGCGGACCCTGAGCGCGGCCGAGATCTATGCCGTTCGCAAGGCACTTCTGGGAGTGGACCCTGGCCGAGTGGCGGCCTCAGGGGTGCCAAGGGATGTTATCGTGGGATATGTATGCGTGGGACGGTTGGTCGAAAGTGGTCCTGGGAGCGAAGCGCGCGCGGTGGCGGTCGTCGATCACGCGAACCTTACGTGGCGGTCGCCGCTCGAGGGGCCGAACGATGAACGCCTGGGTCCGCGGTTCCCGGCGATGGGCCGGGTCTACGTCCCGGCGTTGGTGACGGACCAACTGGCCGGGCTTTCACGCATCCATGTGGAGGCTGGGATCGTCGGCGGAGTGACCGACGACGGCCGGCCGAGCGGCTTTGAGAGGAAGATCGCGTCGGCGCAAGGGTACACGGCAATGAGCTCGGAACTAACGTCCGTGACCATCCTAGCGGCCCACCTGGGCTGGAGGGTGGTGGCGGCGGTGATAGTGGACAGACTTTAGGAAGGGGACTCGGAGTGACCGATTACGATGTCAAAGATAAGGGACTTGCCGGGAAGGGCGTCCTCCGGATCGAATGGGCGGCTAAGGAAATGCCGGTGCTCGCACTCATCCGGGACCGTTTTGAGAAGGAAAAGCCTCTCAAAGGCATACGCATCGGAGCCTGCCTACACGTGACCAGTGAGACGGCCAGTCTCATGCGGACGCTGGCCGCCGGAGGCGCCGAGGTCGCACTCTGCGCCTCCAATCCCCTCTCCACGCAGGACGACGTGGCGGCAGCGCTGGCCTTGGAGTACGGGCTGTCCACCTACGGCATCAAGGGCGAAGACCGGGACACCTATTACAAGCACATGCAGAGTGTCATCGATTTTCGTCCGCATATCACCATGGATGACGGTGCGGACGTGGTGGGGTTGTTGCACACCGAACGTAAAGACGCGGTCGCTGGGGTCATCGGGGGAACCGAAGAAACGACCACGGGAGTCATCCGCCTCAAGTCGATGGAGAAGGACGGGGTGCTCCTGTACCCCATCGTGGCCGTGAACGAGGCTCTAACCAAGCACATGTTCGATAACCGCTACGGCACGGGTCAGTCGACCCTCGACGGCATCATCCGGGCCACCAACCGGCTTATCGCCGGCAAGGTGTTCGTGGTGATCGGCTACGGCTGGTGCGGCCGCGGCGTGGCCATGCGTGCGAAGGGTCATGGAGCCGATGTCGTGGTGCTCGAAGTGGATCCGCTGCGTGCTTTGGAAGCCTTGATGGACGGTTTTCGGGTCATGCCGATGGAGGCAGCCGCGCCCATCGGGGACTTCTTTGTGACCGCCACCGGTGACATCCACGTGATCCGGCGCGAGCACTTTGAGGTGATGAAGGACGGCGCGATCGTAGCGAACACGGGTCACTTCAACGTGGAGATCGATATCCCGGCGCTCGAAGCCATGTCGACTGCCAAACGGCAGATCCGGGAATTCGTCGAGGAGTTCACCCTGCCCGACGGGCGGAACATCTACCTTCTCGGCGAAGGCCGGCTGATAAACCTGGCCGCAGCTGAAGGCCATCCGTCCAGCGTCATGGACATGAGTTTTGCCAACCAAGCTCTGTCCGCCGAGTACATGGTCAAGAACGCCGACAAGCTCGAGAAGAAGGTTTACGTGGTCCCCGAGGACATCGACAAGGAGATCGCCAGGCTCAAGCTCGCCGCTGTCGGCGCAGGGATCGACGTCTTGACCCCGGAGCAGGTGCAGTACCTGTCCAGTTGGAACATGGGGACCTAGGCCCGGATGAGTGATGAAACGGCCGGCACGCAAGCCGGAAGGTCAGGCGTGGGCTGGGAGGCGCCGACGAAGTCTTTGCCCGTAGCCGGGAACGTTCGCACCATCGAGTGGCAGGACGGTGCGGTGGTCATGATCGACCAGCGCCGGCTTCCCCTAGAAGAAGTGTACGTCTCGTGTCGCACCTGGCAGGAGCTGGGCGAGTCCATCTGCAACATGACGGTGCGGGGGGCTCCCGCGCTCGGTGTCGCGGCGGCAATGGGGATGGCACTCGCCGCGCGGACCGCACTGGCCGAGGCGGGCTCGGACCCCGTCCGCTTCCGGGGTCTTCTCCAAGATGCGACCAAAGGCCTATTTGCTACCCGGCCCACCGCGGTTAATCTCCCCTGGGCGCTACGGGAGATGGAAAGCATCTGGAGGCAGCATGATTTGGCACCGGACGAGACGGCGGGCAAGATGGAACAGCTCGCCCTACGGATCTACGAGGACGATCTCGCTTCGTGCCGGGCGATCGGTGAGTATGGCGCGGAGCTTATCCAGGTGGAAGATCCCGTCATCCTTACGCACTGCAACGCCGGCGCGCTTGCGACGGCGGGATACGGCACGGCTCTGGGGGTCATAAGGTCCGTGTTTGCCAGGAACCCGAGGCTGCACGTGCTGGTGGACGAGACCAGACCGCTGCTCCAGGGGGCCAGGCTCACCGCGTGGGAACTCACTCGCGAGGGGATCTCGATGGAGCTCATCACGGACAATATGGCCGGCTATTTCATGAGGAAAGGAGTAATCACTCATGCGATCGTCGGCGCCGACCGGATCACGGCCAATGGTGATGTAGCGAACAAAGTGGGTACGTACGGTGTATCGGTTCTGGCCCGGGAACATGGGGTGCCTTTCATCGTGGCAGCGCCGGTGTCGACGGTCGACCTCTCGCTGCGCGACGGCGACGACATTCCCATCGAGGAACGTGACCCTGCTGAGGTCACCGGTTACCGCAGCGAACGATGGGCACCCTATGGGGTGCGGGTGCGCAATCCGGCATTCGACGTGACGCCTGCGCGCAACGTGAGCGCCATCGTGACCGAACGAGGTGTGGCTCGGCCTCCATATGCAGAGAGCCTCCAGGATTTGGGCGTGCGAAAGTAGGCTGCTGGCCGGGAAAGACGAAAGGGGCGCATATGAGGGTCATGATAATGGCAGCCGGCAAGGGGACCAGGCTGCGTCCTCTCACAGACTTTGTGCCCAAACCGATGGCTCCCATCGTGAACCGCCCAGCGCTCCACCACATATTGCGGCTGCTCTCGCGCCATGGTCTTCGTGAAGTCGTCATCAATCTCCACCATCTGCCCGAGGCTATCACCTCGTACTTCGGCGACGGATCCTGGCTGGGCATGCAGATCACCTATTCGCACGAGGCTGAGCTCCTGGGCACGTCGGGTGGAGTCAAGAACAATGAAGGCTTCTTGGGAGGCGATACGTTCCTCGTGATGAGCGGCGACTCCCTAACGGACATCGATCTCTCCGGCCTGATCGCGGCCCACCGGCGCAACGGCTCCATCGCCACGCTGGCGGTGAAGGAAGTAGCCGATCCTAGCCTCTACGGGGTAGTCGTTCTCAACGACGACCAACGGGTGATGGGGTTCCAGGAGAAGCCGTCCCTGGCCGAGGCACGTTCGCGCCTGTGCAACTGCGGGATCTACGTCTTCGAGCCTGAGATCCTCGGGCTTATCCCTGCCGGCCGGTTCGACGATTTCGGCAGTAGGCTCTTCCCGGACCTGCTCGCGGCCGGTACCCCCTTTTACGCGGACCCCGTCGACGCTTACTGGAGCGACGTCGGCAACCTGGCCGAGTACGCTCGAGGGAACGCGGACGCGCTCCTGGGGAAGGTCGAGGTGGAGAAGCCCGGCACGGAGGTCCGGCCGAGGATCTGGGTGGGAGAGTCGGTGCGGATCGCCGGCTCGGCCTGTCTCGAGCCACCCCTGGTGATCGGGCGGGACTGTGTCATCGGTGAGGATGCAGTGATCGAGGGACCTGCAGTCATCGGATCGGGGACCACGCTGGGCGAGGGTTCCCATGTCTTTCAGACGGTCGTTCTTCCTCATTCGGACGTGCCCGCGGGCTCAGTGGCGGTGGGCGGAGTTATCGGGCACAAGCTGGGCCCGAGTGGCCGTGAGGTCTGACGCGGACGTCACCGGGCCAATCGGGACCGGGCTGCTGGCGAAGGCCGGCAAATGGTGCCGGGAGAGCGTGCTCGACCCGGCCCTTTGTGTGCTCTTTCCCCCCAGATGTGTGGGCTGCGGAGATTTCGAGACGCATCTTTGCAGTCACTGCCGGTCTACGCTCATCCCCACGGGGCCGGACAGCTGTCCCCGTTGCGGCGAGCCCGGTCCCAGGCCTGTCCTGACCGGTCGTTGTAACCATTGCATGGGTAGGATGCTCAGCTTCGCCGGGGCGCAGAGCGCTTTCCAGCACCAGGGCGTCACCCGGCGACTTGTGGCCGAGTTCAAGTTCGGGGGGCAGCCGGTGCTGGGTCGGGTGATGGCGCGGTTGGCTGCGCCGACCTTTTGTCAATACGTGGATTCGCTGGGGCCGCCCGGGAGCGTCCTCGTCACGTGGGTGCCGGCCCACCGCTCCGCAGAGCGGGAACGGGGCTACAATCAGGCCGCCGTGCTCGCTCAGGCGCTCGCTCGAGAGGCTGGAGGTCTGCCGACATCCGCAGCCGCCCACAAGGTCGCGCCCACACGCCATCAACAGCGGTTGGATCGCGCCGGCCGGCAGGCCAATCTGCGCGGTGCCTTCAAGCTGTCGGACTCGTTTCACCACCCGCCCGAGAGCCGGTGTCTGTTGCTTGTAGACGATGTCTACACTACCGGTGCCACGGCCAGCGAGGTGTCATCGGTGCTTGCAGCGGGAACGGGATTACCTGTCTACGTGTTCACGTTCTCCCGTGCGCGCGGTGGCAGTGGGGAGGGGCATGACTGAAGGCGGTATGTGGTATCTTTCATCGTTCTCAAGCGGGAGAATGACGGCCGGGGCGGGCGCCCAGAGAGCCGGAAGATGCGTAGTTCGACCGAGTCACAAACAAGGAGCTGGACCGTCGTGAACCTAACGGTCAAAGGCAGAAACCTAGTCCTCACGGATGCTATTCACAAGTACGCAGAGGAGAAGATGGGGCGGCTTGGAAAGTATCTTACGGACGGCTCACGCTGTGAAGTGGAGCTTTGGACCGAGAAGAACCCCAGCATTGCGGACAACCAAGTGGTCGAAGCCACGATCTACACCAAGGGCCCGGTCATCAGGGCCCGGGAGGCTTCGCCGGATGTCTTTACGTCTATCGACTTGGTGCTGGCGAAGCTCGAGCGGCAGGTGAAGAAATACAGGGGCAAGTTGGTCGCGCGCTCGCAGGGGGCGCACAAGGAAGCCTTCGTGACCGAAGGTTTCACGTCTCTGGAGGAGACAGAGGAGGCGGAGGAGGAGGCTTCTTCCCCCCGCATTGTCAAAGTCAAGCAGTTTATGGTGAAACCTATGGCTCCGGAAGAAGCTGCGCTTCAGTTGGAGCTGATAGGACACGATTTCTATGTGTTCACCAACTCAGAGACGCAGGAGACTGCGGTCGTATACCGCCGCCGGGACGGCAATTACGGGCTCATCGAAGCTCAAAGCTGAACCACACCTATCACGGAATCCAGGGCGGGAGCAGCCCGTGGCCTCGCCCGGCTCCAAGGCTGGCTCGGGCGGCGTTCCCACGGTTGATGTGCGCGGTGTCTGGTCGCCGGCGGCGTCCTGGATCTCTGGTAGAGAGGCTCGCTCGATGATCGAGGTCGAACAATGATCAAAGTGGTTGACAAGGTTCTTCGCTTTGGCGAAGGGCGGAAGTTCAAACAGCTAGAGGAGGTCGTTGCGCGGGTCTTGGCCCTCGAGGGGGAGGTCGTCGGGCTTTCGAACGATGCCCTCCGCGCGAAGACGGTCGAGTTCAAAGGTCGGTATGAGCGGGGCGAAAGCCTGGATGAGCTCATGCCTGAAGCCTTTGCCGTGGCCAGGGAGGCGGCTCGCCGCACGACCGGGATGCGACCTTTCGATGTGCAGGTGATGGGGGCTGTCGTCTTGCACCAGGGCTCGATCGCCGAGATGAAGACCGGCGAAGGCAAGACCCTTGTCGCCACTATGCCCGTGTACCTCAATGCCTTGGCGGGCAAAGGCGTCCATCTGGTCACGGTGAACGATTACCTGGCCAGCCGCGATGCCGCCTGGATGGGCCCGGTATATGAGTTCTTGGGCCTCAGCGTGGCTGCCGTCCAGAACAGCATGGAGCCGGCGGATCGACGCGAGGCCTACGCCTGCGACGTCACGTACGGCACCAACACGGAATTCGGCTTCGACTATCTGCGCGACAACATGGCCCTTTCAATAGAGCAATTGGTGCAGCGAGGTTATAACTACTGCATCGTCGACGAGGTGGACTCCATCCTCGTCGACGAGGCGCGGACCCCGCTCATCATCTCCGGCCCCGGAGAGCGTGCCGCCAAGACCTACTATGATTTCGCCCGCCTCGCCCGCCGGTTGAAGCCGGGCGAAGACGCAGATTACGAGGTGGACGAGAAGAAACAGACCGTGGCCATCACCGAGGACGGCCTCGTTAAGGTCGAGCGCGAGCTCGGCGTCGAGAACATCTATGAAGACCTTTCGGGCCAGTTGGTGAATCATCTCATGCAGGCCCTGCGCGCCGCCTCGCTGTTCAAGCGCGATGTGGACTACCTGGTGACCGATGGTGAGGTCAAGATCATCGACGAGTTCACCGGCCGGATCCTCGAAGGCCGCCGCTACTCGGAGGGGCTGCACCAGGCGATCGAGGCCAAAGAGGGCGTCAAGATCAAGGAAGAGAACCAGACGCTCGCCACCATCACCCTGCAGAACTATTTCCGCATGTACGACAAGATCGCCGGCATGACTGGGACGGCGGCCACAGAGGCCGACGAGTTCCGCGAGATCTACGGCATGGAAGTGGTGGTTATCCCCACCAACGAACCCATGATCCGCGACGACCGCAACGATCTCATCTTCAAGACCGAGAAAGCCAAGTACCAAGCTGCCGTCGATGTGATCGTCGATTGCTACGAGCGGAAGCAGCCCATCCTGGTGGGCACCATCTCAGTGGAGCGATCGGAGCACCTCTCCGACATGCTCAAACGCAGGGGCGTGGTCCACGAGGTGTTGAACGCTCGTCAACACGCGAAGGAAGCCACGATCGTGGCGAACGCGGGTCAGGCCGGGGCCGTCACCATCGCCACCAACATGGCCGGTCGAGGCACCGACATCAAGCTCGGCGAGGGCGTCGTCGAGGTGGGCGGCTTGTTCGTGCTCGGCACGGAGCGGCACGAGGCGCGGCGCGTAGACAACCAACTCCGCGGCCGTTCCGGCCGCCAAGGCGACCCAGGCGTAAGCCAGTTCATCATCTCTTTGGAAGACGACCTTCTGCGTATCTTCGGCGGTGAGAGGATCCACCGGTTGATGGACCGGCTCGGCGTGACCGACGACATACCCATCGAGCACAGTCTCATCTCTCGCTCGGTCGAGGGCGCCCAGAGGAAGGTGGAGGAGCAGAACTTCCAGATCCGGAAGCGGGTGCTCGAGTACGACGACGTCATGAACAAGCAGCGTGAGATCGTCTATGGCCAGCGGCAGCGCATCCTTGGAGGAGAGGACCTTCGCGATGACGTCATAGAGATCATCGAGCGGGTGCTGCGCCAGCAAGTGAATACGTTCACGGGCCAGGCTCACTACTCGGAAGAGTGGGACTTAGACGAATTGATAGTCCTTCTCAAGAACTTCTACCCCTCGAACATCACGGTGGAAAGTCTGGGCGATCCCGAGGAATTGGACTCGGAGTCCCTGGCCGACATGGTGGTGGAAGAGGCCATCGCCATACACGAGGAGAGGGAGACCAAGTTCGGGGCGGCGGCGATGCGCGAGCTGGAGAGATGGGTGCTGCTCCGCACCATCGACGCCAAGTGGCGGGACCACCTCTACGAGATGGACTATCTCCGCGAGGGAATCGGCCTCCGGGCTTTGGCCCAGATGGATCCTCTCATCGAGTACAAGAACGAGGGCTTCAACATGTTCCAGGAGATGATGGGGTCCGTCCAGGAGGACTTCGTCCGCTACCTGTATCACATGGAGATCGTTCGCGAAGAGGAGCCGGAGCAGAAGATCCCGGCCCGTCAGCTTGCCTATTCGGGTGGCGGCGACAGCAGCCTCGCCCAGAACTTCGCCGCGGCCGGTTCGGCCTCGGTCACGCGGCCGGGCATGGTCGTGGACACATCGGCCGAAGCGTACGAAGCGGCCCAGCAGGCCACCCGCACGGTGGTCGCCCCGAGAAGCGTCACCAAGATCGGACGCAACGACCCCTGCCCCTGCGGCAGCGGCAAGAAATACAAGAAGTGCTGCGGAGCGTGAGGGACCGGCAGGCCCCTGCCGGCGGGGCTTCGGACCCCCGAACTCTGCCCCACGCCGCAGGGCTTGGCCGGCCGTGGCTGACGCGGGGATGCAGCCTGCCGAGGACGGTTGACGCGGCCCCCCTGGAACGCGGACGCCTCACTGGGCTATACTTGCGCGACGCATGGCTGAGAAGACAGAGAAGCAAACGACGTCCCTTGCCGAGTATCGGGAGCTCGTCGCGGTATTCCGTGACAAGCTGCTGTGGGTAAGGGACTATCTTTGACCCCGCTGAACTTGCTCGCAGCATCGCCGAGTTGGAAGTGGAGATGCGCGCACCCGATTTCTGGGACGACCAGGCCCAAGCCCAAAGCATAAGCACCCGGTACAGTCGCATTCGAAGCCGGCTGGATGTGTATCAGCGGCTCGTCTCGCAGGTGGACGATCTCGAGTTGCTGCTGGAGATCTCCGCCGAGGAGACCGAGGGCGAAGACCTGTCCACCGATGCCGTTGACGAGGTCGAGCGCTTGGTAGCCGACGTCACCCGATCGATCGAGCGTCTGGAAGAGCAACGGCTCTTTACCGGAGAGTTCGACGCCGGCGACGCCATCGTCAGCATCCACCCCGGGGCAGGCGGTACGGAGAGCCAGGACTGGGCGGAGATGCTGCTTCGCATGTACCTCCGCTGGGCCCAGAACAGGGGCTTCACCACCGAACTGAACGAGGCCACCGAGGGCGACGAGGCGGGTCTCAAGAGCGCGACATTCACGGTGCACGGCGAGAACGCCTACGGCTTGCTGTCCGCGGAGCGAGGCGTCCACCGGCTCGTCCGCATCTCCCCGTTCGACTCGGCGAGTCGCCGCCATACCTCTTTCGCTTCTGTTGATGTGACGCCTCTCGTCGAGGGTGATATCCCCCTGGAGATCGACGAGAAGGAACTGCGCGTGGAGACCTACCGCTCCTCGGGTGCGGGCGGCCAGCATGTGAACAAGACCGATTCCGCCGTCCGGATAACCCACATCCCCACCAAGACGGTGGTCCAGTGCCAGAACGAGCGTAGTCAGCTCCAGAACCGCGAGACCGCGATGCGGATGCTGCGCAGCAAGCTAGCTCCTACTCGACCACGAGAAGCGAGAGCAGGAGATGGCGCGGGAAAAAGGCGAGCAGAAAGAGATCGGCTGGGGCAGCCAGATCCGGTCCTATGTGCTCGCTCCCTACACTCTGGTCAAAGACCATCGCACCAACTACGAGAAAGGCAATGTGGATGCGGTGCTGAACGGAGCCATCGACGATTTCATCAAGGAGTACATATGGCAAAGGTCGGTGGGCAAGCTCGGTGTCCGCTCTGCGTAATGTGGCGGGGGACGATGGTTCAAGGACTATCGCTTTTCCTCCAGAATAAATGCCAGATACCCGAGACGGGAGGCAACAGGTAGCACGTGATCAAGTTTGAGGAAGTAACCAAGATCTACCAACCCGACACGGTGGGCCTCGAGTCGGTAAGTCTCCACATCCAGAAGGGCGAGTTCGTCTTCCTCGTGGGACCTTCAGGCTCGGGCAAATCGACGTTCATCCGGCTTCTCATCAAGGAACTGGAACCCGACAAGGGCCGTATCTTCGTCAGCGGGCGCGATCTGGCGAAGTTACGCCGCTGGAAGGTGCCCTATCTGCGTCGCAACATCGGCTGCGTGTTCCAGGATTTCAAGCTCCTTCCGAACAAGACGGCATTTCAGAACGTGCTGTACGCTCTCGTGGTCACGGGCAACGCGACCAGCGCCTCACGCAGGAAGGCCGACGGAGATCCTTTCTCTTGTCGGCCTCGGGCACAAAGCGAACAGCCTTCCCAACGAACTCTCCGGCGGTGAACAGCAGCGGGTCTCGATCGCTCGAGCCTTCGTCAACCACCCGCCGTTGCTCATAGCGGACGAGCCGACGGGGAACCTCGACCCGGATACCTCGATGGGCATCATGCAACTGCTCTATCGCATCAACAAAACCGGGACTACCGTTCTGATGGCCACCCACGACCGGGAGATGGTGGACCGCATGCGGCGCCGGGTCGTGGCTCTCGACGCCGGCAAGGTAGTCCGCGACCAGCAGCGAGGCGGATATGGGGAGGATTAGCTTCTTTTTCCGGGAGGCCTTCGCCTCCTTGAGGCGCAACTACTTCATGACTGTCGCCGCTCTGGTGACGGTGTTCCTTTCGATCGTGGTCTTGGGCGGCGTGCTCGTGTTCGTGTACACGACTGGCGCGCTGCTCAGAGAGGTAGAGCAGAAGGTGGAGATCACTGTCTACCTGAAGACGGATCCCGACCCGGCCGCCACCGACGTCGCGGCCTTGCAGAGCCAGATCCAGGGCTGGCCCGAGGTCAAATCGGTCACGTACGTCAGCAAAGACGAGGCGCTCGCTCGCCTGAAACAGGATTTCGCGAGCAACCCGGAGATCGTGGCGAATCTGACGACCAATCCGCTTCCGGCTTCCTTCGAAATCTCCCTCAAGGACCCGCAGACAGTGAACGCGGTAGCGGCTCGTTTCACCGGGCAGCCCATCGTCAGACGATGTGCGGTACGGTAAAGAGATCGCGGACAAGCTGTTCAGCTTCACCAACAACGCGCGAAACTTCATGCTGGGCTTCATCGTGCTGCTGGGGATCGTGGCGGTGCTTCTCATCTCCAACACCATCAGGCTGTCGATCTTTGCCCGCAGACGTGAGGTGGAGATCATGAAACTCGTGGGAGCGACCAACTGGTTCATCCGGTGGCCGTTCTTGATAGAAGGAGTCACCGTCGGGTTGTTCGGAGCGGCCGGGGCCATGGTCGTGGTCATCGTGCTGACGAACTTCCTCATGGGCAAGCTTCAGGCGAGCATGCCGTTCATGTCGGTCCCCCTTGGGGCAGTGCCGCTGGCTTCTGTCGCCTTTATGCTACTCGCCGTGGGAGTGGTGATCGGCGCCGCCGGGTCGGGTATCGGCCTGCGTCGCTTCCTGAAAGTCTGATCAGCGTCACCTCGATCGGGGTCCCGTCCTATGGCTGATCCAAGATCTAAGGGCGGTGGGCACCGCAGCTGGGCGAGACCTCTGATCGCAGCTGTGGTGCTCGCCTGTCTTCTGGGAATCGGCTCGACGGCCGGTCCCCTGCGGCCGCCGCCGGCACAGGCCGCGTCCAGGGCGGAGCTCAACCAACGGCTCCAAGATACCCAGGTGGGCTTGGAGAAGATCCGGGCCAACATCAAGAAGGCGGACGCGGCTAAGCAGTCCGCGCTGAAGGATGTCGCTTCGCTCGACCAGTACATCCAGGTGCTGGAGCAGGACCTGCAGGACGTCACCGACGCCCGCGACGCGGCTGTGGACGAATTGGCCGCGGTGCGCGCCCATCTTGCCGACGTCAACAAGACTCTCAAGGCCAAGGCCGACCAGTTGGCCAAAGCGGAGCTCGATCTCCAGCTGCATCAGAATTGGCTCAGCGAGCGCGTGGTCAGCATCTACAAGTCGGGAGGCCAGGCTGCGTTCCTCGTCGCGTTCCTCGAGCCCAAGGGTCTGACGCAACTGGCGGGCCACGTGAACCTTCTCTCCGCCATCCTCGCCGAGGACAACCGGGCGGTTGACCAGATCAACGCGTTAAAGAAGACGGTCGAGGAGCAGAAGAAGGCCCTTGAGCTACAGCAAGCCGAGTTCACCGACCTCGAACAGGTGCAGAAGTCCGCCACCACGCAGTTGAAGGATCTGGCGACCCAGCGCCAGAACGACATGAACCACCTGCAGTCGGCGCGGAGCGCGAAGGAGAAGATCGTCAAGCAGGCCGACTCGGACAAGGCCGCTTGGACCAAGCAGGAAGACCAGATGCTGGCCGAGTCCGACCAGATCACGGCCATGCTGAAGAAGATCTCAGCCCCAGGCACTGTTCCGCACGGCAACGGGGTACTCGGGTGGCCGGTCAATGGTGCAGTTACCTCCCCGTTCGGGATGCGTTTGCACCCCATCTTCCACGTATGGAGGATGCACACGGGGGTTGACCTCCACGCCTCGATGGGTACGCCCATCAAAGCTGCCGCGGCTGGGACCGTGGTCTTCGCGGGCTGGAAGGGCGGGTACGGCCAAGCAGTGATCATCTCGCACGGCAACGGTTTGGCGACTCTCTACGCTCATCAATCGCAACTGCTGGTGAACGTGGGAGACAAGGTCAAGCGGGGAGAGGTGATAGGTAAGGTGGGGAGCACAGGGTATGCGACCGGGCCGCATTTGCATTTCGAGGTTCGTGTGAACGGCACTCCTGTGGATCCAATGGGTTATCTGTCGTAAGCAACGTCTGGTTTCGAGATGAGGGAGAGAAGGCTTCATGCAAAGGAATAAAAGGGTCCCGCTCATCGTGCTGCTCGGTCTGGTCGCCGCCGCGCTGTTGGTATTCGGCGGCTTCTATCTGGGGGCGAGCCCAGGCGGGCGCGACGCGCTCCACGGCATCCTTCCCGCGAGCTACAAGCAGGCGAACGGGGATTTGCAGAACGAGGTGCTCCAGAAGTTGGAGGGCTCCTATTACAAGGCCGTAGACCCGGCCAACCTTCAGGAGCAAGCCATCAAAGGCATGGTGGCGTCGCTGGATGACCCATGGACGATCTATTTCGATCCCAAGGAGAATGCGGCCTTCCAGCAAGAGGAAAGCGGCTCGTACAGCGGTGTGGGAATGGTGATGGAGATGCTCGATGGCTTCGCCACCATAGCGCAGGTGTTCCCGAATAGTCCTGCAGATCTCGCGGGCATCAAGCCGGACGACATAATCGTGGCCATCAATGGCGTGTCGACCAAGGGCATGGTCCTCGACGACATCTCCGCCGCGATCCTCGGTGCAGCTGGGACGAAGGTCGAGCTGACGATGTACCGTCCGGCGGCCGGTACGACCACCACCACGATCAGCGAAAGCACGACTACGACGACCACTCAGGGGTCGACCACTACGACGACGAATGCTACCTCACAGACCGCGGGCGATCCGGCCACTCTGCCTGCCACCGGGACGACCAAGCAGTACTCTTTGGTTCGGGCCACCATATCGGTCCCCGTGACAAAGGTCGAGATGCTGAGCGCCCAGGGCAAACAGGTGGCGCTCATACATTTCTATCAGTTCTCGGCGGGCTCGGCGGCCGAGCTGAGGACGGTCGTAGAGAAGGCGGTGAACGTGGACAAGGTTTCCGCCATCATCCTGGATCTGCGGGGCAACGGCGGGGGCTATCTCAACGAGGGGATCGGCGTAGCCAGTCTCTTCATCAAGGCTGGGAGCACCATCGTCAGCGACTCGGGGCTGCATTCTCCCGAGCACGTCTACAAAGCCACCGGAGGAGCCTTCACTAATGTACCGTTGTACGTGCTGGTCGATCGAAATACCGCCAGTGCCTCCGAGATCGTCGCCGGTGCCCTCCAGGACTACAAGCGCGCCACATTGATAGGCGAGACCACCTTCGGCAAGGGTCTGGTGCAGAGCCTCGAACCGCTCAGCAACGGGGGCCTGCTGAAGGTGACGAGCGCCGTCTATCTGACGCCCAACGGCCGCAATATCAATAAGATAGGCATCACGCCCGACGTGGTCGCTCCCGAGAATCCGGCTACTCCAAACGTCGACAACGGTGTCAATGCGGCACTCAAGTTGATCGAGGCTGGAACCACGGCTACCACCAGCACCACGAGCAAGTAGGGTTCGGACGGAGACGTCCACGGGCCTTCCGACCTCGACGGGGAACGAAACGTGAGCGGCGCGACCAAAGGTGGCTTCCGGCCGCGGTTCTTCGCGAGTGAAGGCGTACTCGCCGCTGGACAGCCGAGGGCGGGCCGGGAGGTCCTGCTCGATGCCGAGGACGGCCATCACGCGACCGCTGTGCTTCGTCTCCACCCCGGAGATGAGTGCGAGGTGGTCCTCGCGCCGTCCGGTGCGGTCCATCTCGCCCGGGTCGTCGCCTTGGGGACTCCTGTGCGGCTGGAACTTGGCGACCGCCTGGAGGGCGATGCCGCGGGGGCCAGCTACCGGCGCGAGGTGTGGTTGGTCCAGGCTCTGGCCCGGCCGGCGGTGATGGACTATCTCATCGAGAAAGGAACGGAGACTGGAGCCAGCCGGTTCTTGCTGGTGCCGGTGACAGGTTCTCCGCGCCTCCCGGAGGGATCCATGGACCGGCGGCTTGCGCGCTGGCGAAAGGTGGCGCGAGAAGCCGCAAAACAGAGCAAACAAGTGGCCGTGCCCAAGGTCGATGTAGTTCCTTCGCTGGAAGCGGCCTTGGCCGAGGTGGACAAGGCTGGCGCGTGGTCGATTCTACTGGAGCCGCGGGCAACCACAGCTCTCGACGAGATGGTCCGCGGGGCCGCGGAAGAGGCCGCCACACCGGACGTAACGTCCCACGACGAGGCGGCTACGGCTGTCGCGCTCTGGGTGGGTCCGGAGGGCGGCTGGTCCGAGCGAGAACTCGAGCGCTTTCGGACCGCCGGAATGGCGGCTGCCAGACTCGGAAGGGGCATGCTTCGCACCGAGACAGCGGGCCCTGTGGCGACGGCTCTGGTGCGGCTTGGGCTAAGGGATTGGTAGTATAATCAGCGCAATGGAAGACTGCATATTCTGTAGGATCGCGAGCGGTGAGATTCCCAGCGATGTAGTGCTCGAGGACGGCCGCTTTGTCGCCTTCCGCGACATCCACCCCAAGGCTCCGGTCCACGTGTTGATCGTTCCCCGTGAGCACATCGTCTCGCTCAACGACGTCCATCTCTGGCAGGGGTGCCAGGGTCAGCACTTGCTGGAATTCATCGCCCAGGCGGCTCGGGAACTGGGTGTGGAGAAGACGGGCTATCGCGTCCTCACGAACACCGGGCCCGACGGAGGCCAGGAGGTCCAGCACCTTCATTTTCATCTACTTGGTGGCGAGAACCTAGGAGACTTTCGTTGAGCATCTTGGTGGAGCTTCAAGAGCGAGTCAAGACGGCGTTGAAGGCCGGCAACAAAGAAGAGGTCTCTGCGCTGCGCATGATAGTGAACGAACTGCAGAAAGCCGCGAAGGAAGCCCGCGCGCCTCTGGACGAGAACGCGGAACAGCAGGTGCTGAAGCGGGAATACAAGCGCCGGCTCGAGTCCATCGAGGCCTTTCGGAAAGGTGGCCGGGAGGATCTCGCAATGCACGAGGAGTACGCCGCGGGAATCATCGAGGGCCTTCTGCCACAGCAGCTGGATGAGGCGGCACTCGGGAAGCTCGTGGATCAGGTCATCGCTGAGGTCGGCGCCACGTCCGCCCGGGACATGGGCAAAGTGATGGCCGGCATCATGGCCAAAGGCGGGACGCAAGTGGACGGAAAGCTCGCGTCTCGACTGGTCAAGGAGCGTTTATCGGCGTGAGACGCACGCGAGGGGCCTCGGTGCGGGTCACAAACGACGTTGGGGGGAGAACCGGTTTGGGAGTGGAGGGAGCCAGCAAGCGGATCGACCTGGATAACCGCGTGGCCGCCTTGCTCGTGGGCGAGAACGACAAGCACCTCCGCGCGCTCGAGCAACTGCTGAAGTGCGAGATTACCCTGCGCGGCAACCAACTGACGCTCGAGGGCACAAGTGACGAGGTGCAACAAGGCAGCGAACTGGTGGAGGAGCTGCTGAGCCTTCTCCACTCAGGGCAGGGACTGGACAGTACCACTCTGAGACTGGCGGCGTCGCTCTCTTCCGGGCGCCAAGATTGGGGCCAGGATCTCCGCAACATCATGGGCGACGTCATCCTGGAGCATCGGGGGCGGCGCATCCGGCCCAAGACGGTCAACCAGAAGAAATACGTGGACGCGATTCGCGCGAACACCATCACCTTCGGTATCGGGCCCGCCGGCACCGGCAAGACCTACCTTGCCATGGCTATTGCCGCAAGCGCGCTCCTATCCGGTGAAGTCGCCCGCATCATCCTCACCCGCCCGGCGGTCGAGGCCGGGGAGAAGCTCGGCTTTCTGCCGGGGGGGCTGATGGAGAAGGTCGATCCGTACCTGCGGCCGCTCTTCGATGCCCTCTACGACATGATGGACACCGACCGTCTCACCGAGCACTTGCAAAGGGGCACTATCGAGGTCGCTCCCTTGGCTTACATGCGGGGCCGCACGCTCAACGACTCTTTCATCATCCTCGACGAGGCCCAAAACACCAGCCCCGAGCAGATGAAGATGTTTCTTACCCGCCTCGGTTTCGGGGCGAGGATGATCGTTACCGGAGACATCACCCAGATCGACCTGCCACATGGGCAGCACTCCGGTCTGATCCATGTCCGCGAAGTGCTTGGAGGAGTTCCCGATATCTCGTTCGTATTCTTCGACAGCCAGGATGTCGTGCGCCACAAGCTCGTGCAGGATATCGTCTCGGCCTACAAGATCCACAACGACGAACGGCGCGACCAACGGACAGAAGGTGCTCGCGGGTCGACCGAACGGCGGCGCGCCGGCCGAGCAAGCGGTTCCACAGGCGATCGATAGCGACTTTTCGAGAACATGAACAACTTCCGCTTCAGGCTGCGCGAGCGGCTCGCTAAATCCCGGGAATGGATCGACGAGCGTGATCCCAGGCGCTTCGAACTCGTGCTGCTCGTCTGCCTCGTGGTGGCGCTGACCGGCATCATCTCTTCCGTCTACGTTCCTTCGCTCTACGGCTTCATCCAAGGGAGGACGGCGCCGCACACGGTCATCGCTTCCAAGACTGTGACCGCGATAGACACTGTCGCCACTCAAAACCTGAAGAATCAGGTGGCGCAGTTGGTCGAGCCGGTGTACGATGCGGACCCGCAGGCGCTCACCCATGCCACCATCGACATGGAGGACTTCTTCCAGAGCGCCACCGGCCTGAGGTCTCAACTGGTCCAGAACGGCGCGCCGGCCGTAGGTGGTCTCACCCTGGACCAGGCGAAGAGTAGGCTGCGGGCGGTGGCTCCCGCGACGGTTCAGGACCAGACCCTGGAGTTCCTCCTCACAACCACCGACGACGTCTTCGATCAGGCGCACCAGCAGGCACTGGGCGCGCTGCAGGTCGTATACGCCGACCGTATCACCGACGGCAATCTGGACTCGGCACGGACGCACCTCCGCACGATCGTGAACACCCTAGCCGTGTCACCGACCGTGGCGGCTGCCATCTACGACGTGGCCGTCCCCTATGTGCGCCCGAACCAAGTGATCGACGAGCAACAGACCCAGGCCCGGCGGCAGGCCGCTATCGACCAGGTGTCACCGGTGATGGTGACGGTTCGTGAGGGCGAGCGTGTAGTGGAAAAGGGCGCGACAATCACCCAGCAGAACGCGATGATTCTCGAAGCGCTGGGCCTCGCGGAGACTCGCTCGGGGTGGGAAATCTGGCTGGGCGTCTTCCTGCTGGTCGTGATCGAGATTGCGCTCTTTGCGCGGCTGCTGGGCCGGTTCAACAAGACCACCGGGCTCGCCAACAACATGCTGTTGGCGCTGACCGTTCTGCTGCTCGGCTTCACGGCGATCTCCCGAGGGTTAATGGTCCACCCGCTGTCGGCCTACTTCATACCGGTAGCGGCACTGGGGATGGTGGTGGCCGTCATCTTGAACGCCCGCAGTGCGATGCTGCTGGTGGTGCTCACAGCGATCAATATCGGGCTCATGACGAACTTGAACATGGGATATGCGCTGGTCGCGCTTCTGGTAGGCGCCGTGGCGCTCCTCTTCGTCTCTCGAGTCGCTCAACGGGCGGATTTGCTGTGGGCGGGGCTATCTACGATGATTCTGGCGGCGTTCACGGTATTCTGCGTTGAGCTGTTCGAGCAGGCTTCGGTGGGGGGCGCCCTGCGCACAAGTACGTGGGGACTCGCCAACGGCCTTCTGGCGGGGGTGCTCACGGTGCTCCTGCTCCTGATACTGGATACCGCCTTCAATCTGACCACTCCTCTTCGACTGCTCGAGCTTGCCAACCCGGCTCAACCCTTGCTCAAGAAACTCATGCAGGTCGCACCGGGCACCTATAATCACAGCATCCTTATGGGCAACCTCGCGGAAGCGGCCGCCGAGGCCGTGGGAGCCGATCCCCTGCTTGCCCGGGTGGGCTCCTACTACCATGACATCGGGAAGACGGTACGCCCGGAATACTTCGTGGAAAACCAGATCTACGTCGATAACCCCCACGACCGCCTGAGCCCCAACCTTTCCAAACTGGCTATCACGGCCCACGTCCGGGACGGCGAGCACCTTGCTCGTCTCTATGGATTGCCCGTCCCGGTGCTGGACATCATCCGCCAGCATCACGGCACCTCGGTAGTGGCCTACTTCTATCACAAAGCGCAGGAGTCTTCTAAGGAGCCGGTGGACGAGGCGAGCTTCCGCTACGAGGGGGAGAAGCCGAAGTCCAAGGAGGCCGCCATCATCATGCTCGCGGACGGCGTCGAGGCTGCCGTGCGGGCCATGCAGAATCCGACTCGCCGCAAGATCCAGGGCGTAATCCAAGAGATCATCAAACTGAGGACCCAGGACGGGCAGTTGGACGAGTCGGCCCTCACCCAGGGGGACCTTCACAACGTGCGCGATGCGTTCGACACGACTCTTCGCGGCCTGGTGGGGCACCGGATCCGGTACCCGGAGAAGAACGGCGAGCAGGAGCGGCGGTCGTCAAGGGTACCCCCATCGGCCCGGGCCATGAGCGGCAAGCCGGTGAACGGTAACGGCGAGCAATCCGAGCACGGCCCCGACTCCTGTCCTCCCCCGTCGCCGAAATGAGACGGTCGGTCGAGGTGGTCGACCAGACCGCCAACGGCATTGCAAGCGAGCCGGTCGCGGAGTTGGTCAAGGCGGTGCTCGCCGCTGAGGACGTGGAGGGCTACGTCGAGGTGGCTTTCGTCGACGAGGCGACCATCAAAGATCTAAACACCCGCTATCGGGAGCAGGCGAGCCCACCGATGTCCTCTCCTTTCGCTATGCCGACGAGGAGGACGACTGGCCGGAGCTGGGGGGTGAGGACGAGCCGGAGGGAGTCGACGAGTTGGGCGAGGTCGTGGTCTGCCCCGAGGTGGTGCGACGATACGCCGCTGAGGGAAATGACGCGCCCGCGCGCCAAATGGGCTGGACCCTGATCCACGGGACGCTCCACTTGATAGGTCACAATCACGAATCGGACGAGGGCCAGATGCGTGACCGCGAGCGAGCCCTGCTCGAGGATCTCGCTCCCCTGATCACGGCGGGCCTGCTGCCGGAAGAGATCGATTGCCCGTTCGAGGGCTAGCATCGCCCCGCCGCCGCGAGGTCCACATATGAACCAAGATCCTGGGCGGAACACTCTGCTGCGAAGCTTCAACCACGCCTTTCAGGGGCTTGTCCACTCCTTTCGCCATCAGCGGAACATGCGCATACATTTCGGAGTGGCCTTGGCCGTGCTGGTGGGGGGGCTTTTCGCGGACCTCTCTCGCCTGGAGTTCGTGGCAGTCGCGATCAGCGTCTCCTTCGTTCTCATGGCTGAGCTCATCAACACTGCTGTCGAGGCGGTCGTGGACATCATCACCGACGAGTTCGACCCTCGGGCCAAGGTGGCTAAGGATGCCGCCGCCGGCGCGGTGCTGGTGGCGTCGATCAATGCGCTGATCGTGGCCTATCTGGTCTTCTTCGACAAACTCTCTGGTACCTCTTTCCACCTGCTTAGGACGCTGCGAAGGTCCCCTGTGCATCTCACGGTGGTGGCTATCGCCGTCGTGGCGCTTGCAGTCATCGCCGTTAAGGCGACGAGGCCGCGAGGGACGCCGCTGTCCGGCGGTCTACCATCCGGGCATGCCGCCGTGGGCTTCGCCGGCTGGACAGCGGTCACGTTCGTGGCGGGTGGCACCAGCCAAGGCCTCCTACTCAGCGCAATCGCCTTTATTATGGCGGTCTTGGTTGCGCAGAGCCGGGTGGAGACGGGTATCCACTCCCTCTTTGAGGTTGTCCTCGGGGCGCTCCTGGGAATAACGGTGACCACGCTTATCTTTCAACTCTGGTTCTGACGGGAAGGGAGCCTGCATGCACGAAGAGCAACTTTCGCCGGAGCTGGGCAGGCTCATCGACGCCGCGAAGTCGGCGGCGGCCCAAGCCGGAGCCGGCGGGGAGAAGGCGGAAGGTGTGGCCCTTCTGGTCGGATCCGGGGAAGTCTTCATCGGCCGCTCAGGGGACGTCCACCCTGGGGAAGACGGATCACCGCCGTCCTGCGCCGTCTCACGCGCGTTCTCCGCTGCGGGAGGCCCACAAGCGGGAGACATCTTGGCGATAGCGCTGGCGGCGATCGGGGGCCCGCCGGACAGCTTCGTCCCGTGCGACGAGTGCAAGGCCTACCTTGCCGCTCTCGATCCGGATATTCCCGCGGTCACGAAACAACTCGGGCGCTGGATCATGACGCCCATGGCATACCTTTGCGCTGAGGTCTGATGTCCGCGGCAGGGGGCGATCTGACCATCACGCGGCTACGCCGGCCCACCGACGAGGAACTCGTGCGGCTCGAGGCCTACGATGCCGAAGTCTTCGGCCCTACCGGACTTCGGACCTACGATCTGGCGGTGGTGGCGCAGGCCGGGGCGGTGCTGCTCGCCTGGCTGGACGACGAGATAGTGGGCGGCTGCCAGCTACTCAGAACCATGGACGAGCCGGCCTTCCTCTATGTCGTCGGTCTGTATGTCAGGCCGCGGTGGCAGGGTAGGGGATTGGGCAGGAAACTCCTGAGCAAGGTGGCCGAGGAGTCACGTGTCCTTGGCGCCGATGGCTTGGTACTGACCGTTTCGCCGGCGAATGTTCGAGCATACAAACTCTACATAAGCGCAGGCTTCGTAGACGAGGATTTCGTCCCGCACTTCTACGGTGCAGGCGAGGATCGCCACATTCTGCGCTGGCGCTTCGACAAAGCGGGCTTTACAGGCAGTGTATGATTTAAAAGTCCACTGCGCCTGCAGCCCCGCCTATCACGGTGGCGCGTGCGGTGAAGATCAGGAATATGATCGCCATGGGCGCGAAAGGATGAGGATGCGGCCGTGAGAGTTGAAGAGCTCGCCAAGACCATCGACAGCACTTTGCTCGAAGCGACGAGCACAAACGGCGCGGTCGAACTGCTTTGTCGTGATGCGATCACGTACCACTTTGCATCGGCCTGCGTTCTGCCTTACTCTGTGCCGCTTGCCCGGCAACTGCTCCTGGGCTACGACGTCAAGGTGGGCACGGTCGTCTCGTTCCCGCATGGCGCCGACGCGCAGCGCACCAAGATAACCGCTGCTGAGCAGGCGGTAGCACTGGGTGCCGATGAGCTGGACGTGGTCATGAACATCCCCGCGATGTTGTCCGGCGATTTCCGCTACGTCCGCGATGAGCTGCGGAGCATCGTGCGTTCGGTGCGGATGACAAGCGTGAACACCGGCCGAGGGCTGGTACTGGTGAAGGCCGACGTCGAGGCTTACTACCTCGATGAAAAGCTCAAGCGTCTCGTGTGCAAGATCGTGGAGGACTCCGGTGCCGACTTCATCAAGACCTCCACGGGCATGGCCCCAGGGGGCGCGACGGCGAAGGACGTGGAGCTTTTCCGGGACCTCCTCCCCGAGAGTGTCGGGGTGGACGCATCGGGCGGCATCCGCACGGCTGAAGACGCGGAGTTGATGATAAACGCCGGAGCGGCACGCATCGGGACGTCATACGCCGCCAGTATCATCAAGCAGTTCTCCACCGACCGGGAGTAAGATCCGCCCGGCCCAGCGCTTTGACCGGCCGGATTACTTCAGACTGAGCGGTCGAGGCTGAACGAGGTCTGCCGGTGAGTTCACGCTTCTTCACGACCGAAGCTCTCGTGATCGGCTCCATGCGCTTCAAGGAAGCCGACCGCATCGTGACGCTCTACACGCGGGAGCGGGGTCGCCTGAGCGGCATCGCCCGCGGAGTCCGTCGAACCAAGTCCAAGGTCGGCGGTCGTCTCGAGCCCTTCACACTGTCCCAGGTGAGCCTCTATTCCGGGCGGAATCTGTACACCGTTGTTGGGGCGGAGACGCTGCGCACATTCCAGGCCGTCCGCGATGAGCTCTTTCGCATGGAGGAAGGGGCTCGCCTCTTGAGTGCCACGCGCCATCTCTTTCCCAGTGAGGAGCGCAACACGCCGGCTTTCAACCTGCTCGTGCGCGGCGTCGCGAAGCTGGCTGAGGCCTCCGATGCGGCTGAGGCTGCGAAGGTCGTCCTTGCCACCAGGCTGAAACTCCTGGCGGTCATGGGTTACGCGCCGGATCTCGGTAGGTGCGCACAGTGCGGCGGCGACGCTCCCCTTTTCGGCTTCTCGGCCAGTCTGGGAGGCGTGGTGTGCGAGTCCTGCGCGAATGAGGGTGCCACGGCCTGCTTTCTCCTCAGCTCCGGTGCCTTAGCGACCATGAGGCTTCTGTTGGAGAGCCCGCTGGCCGAGCTGACACGGATGGACGTAGACGACCGTGCCCTCACTGAAGTCGAGCAAGTGGTGAGCCAGACTTTGGCTTATCACGGGCACTAGGAAAGTCGCGGCGCCGGCCGTAGCCGGCGCCCGTGCGTGACTTACGAGAAGGGCAGCCGCCGCTCGTAGTTGGGCGCTTCCTTGGTGATCGTGATGTCGTGTGGGTGACTCTCCGTCAAGCCAGCCGCCGAGATCCGCATGAAGCAGGCTTTCCGGTGCAGATCCTCGATGGTGGCCGAGCCGGTATAGCCCATGCCGGCCCGCAGCCCTCCTACCAACTGGAAGACCACGTCGGAGAGGGGGCCCTTGTGCGGGACCATGCCCTCGATCCCTTCCGGGACCAGTTTCTTCTGGTCTTCCTGGAAGTAGCGGTCCGCGCTGCCTTCACTCATCGCCCCCACCGAGCCCATGGCCCGGTAGACTTTGTAGCTGCGACCTTCCCAGAGTACTCGCTCGCCCGGGCTCTCTGTCGTGCCGGCGAAGATCGACCCGATCATCACGCTGTGCGCACCCGTAGCGATAGCCTTCACCACGTCTCCTGAATACCGGATACCGCCGTCGGCAATGACCGGTATGCAGTACCTGTAGCCCTCGGCGGCGCAATCGGCCACCGCTGTGATCTGCGGCACGCCGCAACCTGTGACTATCCGGGTCGTGCAGATGGAACCCGGCCCGATACCGACCTTCACGGCATCGACTCCCCGGTCGATCAGCGCCTTGGTGCCCGCGGCAGTAGCCACGTTGCCCGCCATCAGCTGTATGTCGGGGTATTTCTCGCGTATGGACGCCACGACATCGAGGACACCCTTCGAATGGCCGTGGGCCGTGTCGATGCAGATCACGTCCGCCTGCGCCTCCACCAACGCTTCCACCCGGGCTTCCGTGTCCCTGGACACGCCGACTGCAGCGCCCACCCGGAGCCGGCCCAGCTCGTCTTTACACGAATTGGGGAACTCGATCATCTTGGTGATGTCCTTGATGGTGATCAGGCCGCGAAGCTTGAAATCGTCGTCCACCACGAGCAGTTTCTCGATCTTGTGGACTTTGAACCGGTCGATCGCCTGATCCAGGGTCGTGCCCACCGGCACGGTGACCAGATTGGCGGACGTCATGAGTTCTTGGATCGGTTTGGAGTAGTCAGTCTCGAAACGGGTGTCCCTGTTGGTGACGATCCCCGCCAAGGTGCCGTCGGCGTGGATGATCGGCACGCCGGAGATCCGGTACTCTTTCATCAGTGCTTCCGCGTCTCCGTAGGTGGCCGTGAGCGGCAAGGTGATCGGGTCCACGATCATCCCCGCCTCGCTCCGTTTCACCTTGCGCACCATCTCGGCCTGACGCTCTATCGGCTGATTCTTGTGGATGATGGTTAGTCCGCCCTCGCGTGCGAGCGCGATAGCCAGGCCTGTTTCGGAAACAGTGTCCATGGCCGCGGAGAGCAGGGGGATGTTCAACGTGATCTTCCGGGTGAGACGCGTACGAACATCGGTCTCTTTGGGTAGTATCCCGGATTCGGCCGGGATGAGAAGGACGTCGTCGAAGCTTAGACCCTCTTTACTCAGCTTGTGGTCCCAATCGATACTGTCCCAATCGGTCACGACCGACCTCCTCGCACTTTTCCAAAGGATTCTAGCGAAAACCCGCCACAAATGCATGGAACCGGCGATACGTGCATATCATGGGACCGTAGGACACTGATTTGCTCGAGACCCATCCGTGCCCCTCGCCGCCTGCCCATCGGGCCCCACGCTCCGCCCGCCGATCGGGCCCCACGCGCCGCCTGACCGAGAGGCTCGACCCTCCGGCGTGATTCTCGCTCCCCGGTCGCTCTCCACGCGCGTCGTGACTCCGAACCCGCGCAGGCTCTACCTGTCCGGAGGGGCCGCTATAGTAGTATGGTCGGGTCGATCTCCCTGGGGGATTTATGAGGTTTCGCTTCGTCCACGCCGCCGATCTCCACCTGGATACCCCCTTTTCCGGACTCGCCCAGGTGTCGGAAGAGGCCGCCTCCTTGCTGCGCGATGCTTCGATCGAGGCCTTTGCTTCGGTCGTAGACCTTGCCGTCGAGAGGCAGGCCGAGTTCGTCGTTCTCGGCGGTGACCTCTACGACGGCGAGCAGCGGGGCGTGCGGGCCCAGATCGCTTTCCTGCGGGGGGTCGAACGGCTGGCCAGGCATGACATAAAGACCTTCGTCGTCCATGGCAACCACGATCCTCTGGGTGGCTGGTCCGCGGTGCGGAGTTGGCCCGCCGAGGTCACCATCTTTGGCTCTGACGAAGTTTCGGCCGTGCAGGTGGAGTCTGACGGACGGGTGCTGGCCACTGTGTTCGGTTTGAGCTTCGGACGGAGGGAAGTCAGTGAGAACCTGGCGTTGCGGTTCCCGCGGGCGGGTGACCTCGGGGCCGCCCAGGGACGCCTGGCCGATGGTGGACTCAACATCGGGCTGCTGCACTGCTCCGTAGGGGATCAGCCGGAGCACTCCTCGTACAGCCCGTGCTCTCTGGCCGACCTCGCCGGTACCCAGATGGACTACTGGGCCCTCGGCCATATCCACCGAGCGCAGATACTGCGGCGGGGAGAACCCTGGGTCGTCTACCCGGGGAACACGCAAGGGCGCAGCCCGAAGCCCGCGGAGCTTGGGCCAAAGGGTGCAATGGTTGTTGAGGTCGAAGACTCGCGCGTTGCCCGGGTGGACTTCTTTCCCACCGACGCCGTCCGTTTTGTGAGTCTCGAGGTGGACGTATCCTTGCTCGATCGCGATGCGGATGTGGGCTCGTTGCGGCAGGAGTTGTTGGCTCGCGCGGCGGGGGCACGCGAAGAGAATCCCGGCTGCGCCCTCCTCGCAAGGGTCAGCGTGAGCGGCCGCGGGCCGCTGCACCATGACCTCGTCGCTCCATGTGCCTGCGAGGACCTCCTGCGCGACCTGCGCGACGAGTTCACCGGTGAACGTCCGTTCTTCTGGTGGGAAAGCCTGCGCGACCACTCGAGACCCGAAGTCGATCTCGACGTGATCCGAGCCCGGAATGATTTCAGCTCCAGCGTGCTGGCGCTCTCGGAGACTATCGCCCAGGATCCGGATGCGCGGGGCAAGCTCGCCCGCGAACTGAGTCCGACGGCGCCGGTCGGCCTTAGCCGCAACACTGAGCCCCTCTGCGAGGGCGACGTACCAGATCTGCTCGAAGACGCCCGCGCGCTGGCCCTCGAGCTGCTTGAGGAGGAGGCGGGCTCGTGCGAGTGACGGGTTGGTCCGTAGACGGGTTCGGCATATTGCACGACTACCAGAAGCGTGACCTGCCTGCTGGGCTGGCGGTGTTCGAGGGTCAGAACGAGTCGGGGAAGAGTACTTTGCATGATTTTCTACGCGGGGTCCTCTTCGGTTTTCCACGCGTGGGGAGGAACAAAAGCTCGTACTATCCCCCGCTCAACGGTGGGCGACATGGGGGGAGGCTGTTCGTGGAGACCGCGGATGGAGCTATCACGATCGAGCGTGAAGTCGGGCGTCCGCCGCGTATAACCAAAGAAGACGGCACCATTCTCAGTGACACTGAGTTTCAATTACTGATCGGCGGTGTGGATGCCCAGATGTTCCGCACGGTCTTCGCATTCTGCCTCGATGAGTTGCGTGACTTCGATTCGCTTTCCGACGAGCAGGTGAGGGCGCGTATCTTCGCTGCCGGCGTAGGGGGGGCTGGTCCGTCGGTACGCGGCGTCATCCAACAGCTGGACAAGCGTGCGCAACTGGCCCTCAAGCCAAGGGCCCGCGACGCTCGCGTCAACAGTCTGCTGGCGGAGGTGATAGCCTGCGGCGCCGAGTTGGACGCAGCCCGCCGACAGGCTGAGGACTACCCCTTGCTTCTCGAGGAGGGGAGGGTCTTGTCGCACGACCTACAGACCGTGGAGCTGCGAGAGCACGGACTCCGGGCCGTTATCTCGCGCCACGAGCGGCTTCAAGAGCTATGGCCGGCCTGGCATCGCGCTGCGTCTGCCCGCGAGACCCTTTGTCACCTGGAGCCCGTGGACGAGTTCGTGTCCGATCCTCTGGGGCGGCTTGCAGAGGTGAGGCAGGCCATGAAGAGTTCTGGTGAGGTTCTATCGCGTCTAGAGGACCAACGGGATCGGCGCCGGCTGGAGGCGGAAGACCTACGCGGGAAACTCCGCTCTGATCTAGCGACGTTGCGGCCAGACGTGGAGACTCAAATCGACTTGCTGCCCCTCCAGAGGGAGCGCGGACGGGAACTGGCTCTTGCAGAAGGGCGCGCCCGGCAGGACGAGGACCGAGTGGTGCGTCAACTGGCAGAGCTTGGTCCCGGATACGACGAGGCCCTCGTGGCACAGATCGACGCCTCGCTTTCGCGTGCCGACGAGGCACGCCTATGGAAGGAAAAGCTCACCGAGGCGGCCGAGGCCCGTAGACGGGAAATGACGTCGCTCCACGGAACAACGCTCCTCCTCGGTAAAGCCGAGTCTGAACACACCAGGTTTGCGGCGGCGCTGGCGCAATCCGAGCCCCCGGATGCGCAAGACTTGGAAAAGAAGATGGAAGCGGTCCGTGGACTCCAGGCCAACCTGGCGTCCCTGGGCGCGAAGCAAGCGGCGATCGAGGCAAGTGACGCCCTGCTGGAGAGCACGGAACTCTTGGTCGGGCTTGAAAGTAAGGCGGACCGCATAGCGCGAGTGCGCCGCTGGTGGTTGGCGCCCGGGACCATCGCGGTGGTTCTGGTGGCGTTCGCGCTGTGGGCGGCCGTCACCGGGCGCACGTCGGATAGCATCATCTTCGTCGCGGTGATCTTTGCGCTCGTGGCCATGACGCTGGGGCTGTCAGCGAGAGGACGGGTCAAATCCCCTGGGGTTCCGGCCCGAAGGCGCCAGTTGGAGGAGGGGCGTCAGGCGCGTCAGGCGCTAGCCGATGAAGTCGCCCGTCTTCAACGCTCCTCGAAAGAGCTGGCGGAAGTCTTGGGCTTCCCTGGGCTCCCCGACCAGGACGCCCTGGATCGTCTACAGGTGAACGTCGCGGCCCAGCGACAGACGTTGGTCCGATGGCAAGACCAAAAACTCGAGCTCGTCAGGCTGGAGGAGAGACTGGAGGCCGCACGCCTCGAGGAAGGCGCCGCCCGCGCCGCGCTGGCCCGGGTCGAGGAGTAGCTCAGCCGGCTGGAGGCCGAGTTCAGCGCGAAGCTGGAGCAGTGGGGGCTCCCGAGTTCGCTGTCGCCGGCCGGCGCGGAAGACTTCCTCCGGGCGGTGCGGTCCGCGAAAGAACAGGTCGAAAGGCGCGATGAAAGTGCTCAGACCGTCGCGAGGCTGCGCTCCGAATCAGCGGTCTGGGAAGAGGCGACCTCACGACTGCTGGCGGCGGCAGGCCTCGATGGGTCAGGCCAGGAGACCACTCAAGGTTTGTTGCGACTCGACGAACTGTGCGGGGTCGACGCCGATATTCGCTCGAGGCTGGCTTCTTTGGAAACGATGCTCGCCGAGCTGGAGACCGAGATCCAGGGTGCACGCGCCGACCTGGCACGCCGGATCCGAGACCGCGATGACCTGCTCAAGGAGGCCGGGGCGCAAGATGAAGCAGATTTCCAGCGTCGGTGGGAGATCTTCGAAGAGCGGAAGGAATTGCTGCGGGCCGTCGGGGAAGCTGAGGCCAGACTGCGCGAGGCCGTCGGCCGGGGCGCCGCCGCAGACGCGTTCGTCGCTGAACTCAGCCGCGGGGCCTTGGAGGATTGGCAGGATCGCCTGGAAGAGGCGCAACATCAGCTCACCGAGACGAGAGAACGGAACAATGAACTCGTCAAGCGGCAAGGCGACGCCGAACGTCGCCTGCGCGAATTGGAAGAGTCGACGGACGTGCCCGCACTCGAAACCCGTCTTCAGGGCCTTCGTACCGATCTCGAGGATGCGCTTCGGGAGTGGCGCGTGACGAGTCTGGCAGCCTCGCTGGTGCGCGAGACGCTATCGTGCTTCACCCGGGAACGGCAGCCGTTTGTGCTGGCGGAGGCTTCCGAGATGTTCAGCAAGGTCACCGGAGGTAGGTATGAGCGCATCCTTCCGTCCATAGAAGAGGACGGTATCGTGCTCATGTCCGCCGGTGGCAGCGCAAAGTCGCCCGAGCAGCTCAGCCGGGGCACGATGGAGCAGCTCTACCTCTGCATCAGGCTGGGCTTAGCCGAGGAGTTCTCCCGGCGAACGGAAAGCATCCCGCTGTTGATGGACGACGTGCTTGTCAACTTCGACGAGCAGCGCAGACGGGTCACGGCGGAATTGCTCGCCGATTTCGCCCGCCGGCACCAAGTGCTCCTGTTCACCTGCCACAAGGACGTGGTCGAGCTGCTGCGGGAGGTCGAGCCGCGCGTGCATGTCGTCGCTATGGGCTGACACCATGAGGCTTTGATCGTGCACAGCACCGGCATCGACGCAGTCATTCTCGACATGGATGGGGTCATCTTCGACACGGAGGGGATCTGGCACGCCGTGAGACGGGACTATGCCGTACAGCACGGAGGCCATTGGACAGAAGAGGACCAACGGGCTGTCATGGGAGACAATTCCGCGCAATGGGCGGCATATATGCGGACTCACTGCGGCGTCAACCTTGCCCCTGAGGATATCTATGCCGGGGTGGTCAAGGGGCTGCGGGAGAAATACGCGCAAGACCTACCCCTTATCCCGGGATCAAGGGAGGCCATCGAGGGACTGGCCGCGCGGTACCGGCTCGGGCTGGCCTCTTCTTCGCCGCTCGAGCTCATCGAGTACGCGCTTGAGTTGGCGGATCTGCGGGCGCACTTTGCTTCGCTCGTCTCTTCCGACGAAGTGCCTCGTGGCAAGCCTGCTCCCGATGTATACCTGAAGGCCTGTTCCCGGCTCGAGACTGTCCCGGAAAAGGCGGTGGCGGTGGAGGATTCCACCAGCGGCCTTCAAGCCGCTGCCGCGGCCGGACTGGCGGTGATCGCGATCCCCAACCTAGGCTTTCCGCCGTCGGCTGCGGCCCTGGCCCTGGCGGACGTGGTTCTCGCGCAGATCGTCGATCTTGTTCCCGCGGTCATCGGGTCGCTGGATGCACGGGCGCACCCGTCGAGCCCGCGTTAGCGGAGGGAGGTGGCATGGTTACCAGGGCGGAAGTAGAGGAGTTCCTTTCCGGAGGCGATTGGGCCGTTGTCGGAGCTTCGCAAGACCGGAGGAAGTTCGGCAACACCGTTTTCCGCGAACTCAAGAAACGCGGCCGCCAGGTTTACCCCATCAACAAGAATGCGACTCAGGTCGAGGGCGAACCCTGCTACGCGAGTCTGGCCGAGCTTCCTGGTAAAGTCGACCGGGTGGTGATAGTGGTGCCGCCCGAACAAACAGACGTGGTCGTGAAGGAAGCCGCAGACGCAGGTATCAGTCGGGTTTGGATGCAACAGGGATCGGAGTCCGACGCGGCGGTGGCGTACTGCCGCTCTCGGGGCATGACCGTGGTTTCAGGCCAGTGCATCCTGATGTCCTTGGGGCAGACGGATATCCGGGATCGGGATGACCGTTGGATCCGGGGCCGGGGAGGCGATGGACCCGAGTGATCCGCATCTCCGACAAACTGTCGCTGCCGGATGCCGAGGTCGAGTACCGCACTTCACGCAGCGGAGGGCCCGGTGGCCAGAACGTCAACAAGGTGAGCACTCGCGTCACCTTGCTCTTCGATGTGGCCGGTTCCGCGACGCTCACCGATGAGCAGCGCGATCTTGTATTCGAACGATTGGCCGGGCGGACGAGCAGGACGGGCATACTTCAGGTAACCTCGCAGCGCCATCGCACGCAGCTTGCAAACCGGGAGGCTGCCACTGAGCGCTTTGTTCGCCTCATGAGCGAAGCTTTGGCGGAAACTCCGGAGCGTAAGGCGGTGGCCGTCCCCAGGGCGGAGAAGGAGCGTCGTCTGGAGGAGAAGCACCTCCGGGCACGTATCAAGCGGGAGCGAGTCAAAGACTATGAGACAGACGATTAGGAGCGGGTGACGGACGAGGCCGGCGACAAGGTCAGGCAGCTCATCGACCAGGGAGTGGTCGTCCACGCCCCGGCGACAGTCTACGTGGATGAGGATGTCGATGTAGGCCGCATCGCGCCCGGTGCGGTCATCCACGCCGGTTGCCGGATCAGGGGGCCATGGACCTCCATCGGGCCGGGGTCGGCTATCGGCTCGGAGGCGCCAGCGACCGTGGACAACTGTCAGTTGGGCCGGGACGTATCTCTGAAGGGCGGCTATTTCTCGGGCTCCACGTTCTTGGACGGTTCGAGTGTAGGCAGTGGTGCTCACGTGCGCCCCGGCACGCTGCTCGAGGAGGGGGCCAGCGCGGCTCACAGCGTGGGTCTGAAACAGACCGTCCTCCTGCCGTTCGTGACGGGCGGCAGCCTGATCAACATGTGCGACTGTCTTGTGGCCGGGGGAACGAGCCGAGCCAACCACAGCGAGATCGGCTCTTCCTACATCCACTTCAACTTCACTCCGAACCAGGACAAGGCCACTGCGTCCCTGCTCGGTGACGTCCCTCGCGGCGTCATGCTGGATCAGCCGCCCATCTTTCTGGGCGGCCAGGGTGGTCTGGTAGGCCCGGCCCGACTGGCTTTTGGGACCATCGTGGCCGCTGGAGTGATATGCCGGCAGGATATCGTGGAGGGCAACTGTCTCTTTGTGGGACGAGCCGGAGGCGGTGGCGGAACCCGTCCCTACGAAAACGGGGTATACACGGGGATCGAGCGCCTGGTCACGAACAACCTCCTGTATCTCGGCAACATCCGCGCTTTGTTGGCCTGGTATCGGGTGGCCCGCAAGCCGATCATGACCGGCTCGCCGAGCCAGGAGGCGTGCTGGACCGGCGCCGTGGAGGACCTGCAGTTGATCCTGCGGGAGCGGGTGAGGCGCATGGCGGAGATGGTAGGCATCATGGAACGGGCGTTAGACCGGGTGGGACAAGGCGCTGGTCCCGCCCTGTCCGATGAAGTCGCGGCAGAGTACGGCAGCCTGGTGGCGGCCTGGCCTCGCATGGAGGCTCCTCTGGAGCAGGACGTGAGCGAGACGGTTGGCGCGGCTTCGCGCGAGGCCTTCTTGGCCGAATGGGGGCGCATAGTGCCACTCACTCCCTATCCAGAGGCGATCGCGCTGGTGAGTCCTCGGGCGCGGGTCGCCGGCACAGCCTGGCTTCAGGCCGTGGTGGAAGCGGTGGTGCAAACGGGGCGGGCCGCGATGGGCGGGGTGTCATAGTGGCGAGGCTGTTCGGCACGGACGGCGTCCGCGGCGTGGCCAACCTCCCTCCCCTAACTCCCGACGCGGCTTTGTCCATCGGCCGGGCGATAACTCTGCGCTTGCGCGATATGCGAAGCGGCAGACCGCGCGTACTGATCGGGCGAGATACGCGCCTGAGCGGACCGATGCTGGAATGCGCGGTGGCGGCTGGGGTGTGCTCCGCCGGCGGGGATGTCCTTAGGGCCGGTGTCCTCCCGACTCCAGCGGTGGCCTATTGCACGCGTGCGATGGGCGCGGACGCCGGAGTGGTGATCTCCGCGTCCCACAATCCGTTCCAGGACAACGGCATCAAGATCTTCTCGAGCGACGGCTTCAAGCTTCCCGACGCGGAGGAGGACCGCATCGAGGGACTCATCCCCGGGAATCTCGCGGAGCCGCCGGTGGGACACGGATTGGGGACCGTCGTGGAGTTCGAGGACGCCCTGGGTCGGTATGTCACGTTCTGTCAGGGTACCTTTCCCGGGCCCGGCCTGGAGGGACTACATCTGGTCTTGGACTGTGCCAATGGGGCCACGTACCGGGCGGCGCCTGCCGTTCTCACGGCTTTGGGGGCGCAGGTGTCGGTTCTGGGAGACCAGCCCGATGGCGTCAACATCAACGAAGGTTGCGGTTCGGAGCATCCTGAGGCACTTGCAGCCAAAGTCCGCGAGTCGGGCGCTGTAGTCGGTTTGGCGCTTGACGGAGATGGTGACCGGCTCCGGGTGGTGGACGAGCGGGGCGCACTGCTCACCGGCGATCAGGTGATCGCCCTCTGCGCGCGCATGTACAAGGAGCGGGGCTGGCTCGACAACAATCTTGTGGTCACCACCGTCATGAGCAACTTCGGCCTTGGGGTGGCGCTGCGCGGCCTCGGCATCGATCACGCGGCGAGCAAGGTGGGCGACCGCTACGTGCTGGAACTGATGAGGGAACGACGAGCTGCCCTGGGAGGCGAGGATTCCGGCCACATCATATTCCTGAGGCATCACAGTACCGGTGACGGCATCATCGCTGCCCTGCAAGTGCTGGGCGCAATGCGCTTCTACGGCCGTCCGCTCTCGACGCTGGCACAGGTGATGCGGGTGACTCCGCAGAGGATCATCAACGTAGACGTGGCCTCGAAGCCCCCGCTCGAGTCGATGCCTGCTCTGACCGGCGCGATCGCCGAGGCTGAGGCCGAGCTGGCAGAGGAGGGCCGGGTGCTCATCCGCTACTCGGGTACTCAGGCGATGTGTAGGGTGATGGTAGAGGGACCGACCCAGGAAATGACCGACCGGCTGGCAGGGTGCCTGGCCGAGGCCATCCGCAGTGAGTTGGGCGAGAAGACCCGGTAGATCTTTAGTAGATCTCGTCGCCTTCTTCGGTCGTGTAGAACAATTTCAAAGCGGCACTTTCAGCTTCGGCGCTTCCCTCTTCTCGGAGCGCGATCTCGGCCTGTCGCCGGTTGACGATCGCCTCTTCTCCAGGTCGGTCAACTTCTCGGGGATGCGGTGTTCGGCGAGCAGTGCCTTTGCCGCTTCGAAGATCCGCGGGCTGCCAAAAAGCAGTTCGCCTTCAGCGAGGATCTTGCAGGCCACCATGCTCTCGAACCTGTCGAAGGCGACTTGCCGCCGCACGGTGGACAGATCCTTTATGAGGTAGTCGATCTCCTCGCGGTAGCTGGGACTCACCAGCAGGAAGTACTTCTTCTTGTAGATCGCATCGTCCAGGGCTGCGACCAGGTCCGCGGGCGCGCCATCGTCCATCACGACCACGATGTCCAGGTCGGAACCCCGCACCATCTTCCCGGTGCTGTGTTCGGGACGGGAGACGCGATGGGCCATGTCGTATGTGATATCGCCGGCCAGGATGAAGCACGCGCGGTTGGCTGCGACGGCGGGGTCGGCCATGCCGGAGACCGCCGAGGCGATGGCCTCGCGGGCGAGGCGCCGCTTGGCATCGCTTATGCGCACGATGTCTGCAGCCAGATGGGCTGCCCGTTCGTCCAACCGGCCTTGCTCATCGGTGACGTCCAGCAATGTATAGGTGAGGAATTCTCGCCGGATCGACGGAGATAGGCGGGCGTAGCCCTCTACCGCCCGGTCCAGTCGCAGAAACCTCCTACCCACTGCCCGGCTTATCAGGCCCGGAGCAGTGGCGCATGCCCGCCAGAGTTCGAGCGCCTCCAGCCCGGTCTTGTCGAGCAATTCGGCACCGGTGAGCGGACCACTCTCGCGGATGACCGACGTGATGGCCGCCTGACTCACGGTAGCTCGTCCTCCCGGCGCTCTGCCGCCACCGCGAAAAGATATCTCCCGACATTTTCCGCGCGCTTTGTCTCGAAGTAAGGTCGCAGCAGAACCGCCACCTCCTCCTTCACGTAGCGAAGCTCTAATGGTGGGCCTTCGGCGTCGTCGGCCGGATCGCGGCGCCAGTCGACTATCACCACGCGGCCGCTTGGGCGGAGCGCGTCATACAGCGCGCGGATGCCGCTGAAGCCGTGTGTCTCGTGAAACGTGATGATGCTGTAGGCGACGTCGATGGAACCAGGGGGCAGCGGGAGCTCGTCGATGTCCGCCAGAACTTGGCGGACGTTCGGGGGCAGACCCTTCGCCAGGTGGATGGCCGCTATCTCGGGCTGCAGTTCCACCGCGTAGACGATCCCGCGGGTGAGGTGGGCCACCCGGTCGGTGTAGAAGCCCGTGCCACTGCCGAGATCGGCCACGTCTTCGGTGCCCTTCAGGGCGAGCAAGTCCGCTAGGGTAGCTTCCCCGATCTGCATTTCCAAACGGCCCTCGTCTTCGAGGACACCGGCGCGCTCGGGGCGGAAAAGTCCGTGAGCGGTGCATCATGTACCCCTTAGAACATGGTCGCGCAATACGGGGGGAATTCTGCGGCGAAAGTGCGGTCGACGTTGAAGGCGGCGCGAAAGACGGCGACGTCGTCCTCCGTCGGCTGTTCGCCGAAAGCGAAGCCCTCGACCATTACGGCCGGCGGGGAGTCCTCCTCGCGGAGGCGGCGTATCTCGATGTCGCCCATACCGCTCAATGATGCCACATCCCCTTATGTTGGCTGTCCATCTTGACGATAGTGCCCATGCAGGGTATCCTGCCCGGACCAATGAATGAACGTTCATTCATTTTTTATGTAGACCTTATGCGGGGATCTTTTGGCACGGGTGACTGATGAACATATCAAGGAACGCACAGACCTGATCCTGGCGGCCGCGACGCGGATGTTCGCTCGCAAAGGCGTTGCCGCGGCGACCATGCAGGATGTGGCCGCGGAAGCGGGTCTGAGCGTTGGTGCGATCTACCGTTACTATCCCGGCAAAGAACAGCTGGTTCGTGCCGTCTTCAACCGCATCAAGGACAACACCCGCTCTCTCTTCGCCAAGGCCGCCGAGCTTTCCGATTCTCCCGCGGACATGCTTCGCAATGCCGGGAGCATCATAACCGAGCGTTTTCAGCAGAGCCCCACCCGCGAGGAGACCATATTGGTGGTGGAGGCGATTCTCGCCGATGCTCGGCAATCCGATGAACTGGTGGCGCACGAGCGGCAATTGCGCGACGCGTACACCTTCCTCACCGAGCGATTCTTCCGCCAAGCTCAACGCAACGGCGCCCTTGACCCCGCACTCGATAGCGAGGGTCTCGCGCTCCTGTTCGTATCGCTGATGGTCGGCCTCCATGTCATGTCTCTGGAGACCCAGGACCCCCTGGAATTGACCTCCGTTATCACTGTCGTCAACGAGATGCTTCTGCGTTTCGCGCCGCCGGAGGGCAACAGCCCCGACGAGCCGCACGATTCCGCCCTGGCGTCGGTTGGGAGAGGTGGATGAAGTTCCCCCTTAGTACCGGTAGGCTGGCCAGTTTCAGCGCACGACGCCCTTGGTGGGTGGTCGGCATATGGGTGGCCTTCCTTGCCGGCTCGATCATAGCCTTCCCGGGCTTGAGCCACGCCTTGACGGCCAACGAGATGCAGTTCCTCAATAACCCCGACTCTGTGAAAGCGGAGAAACTGCTCGCCCAAGGCACCTCTGGGACCTCGGGAGATCTCGAGACCTTACTGGTCCATTCGGACAAGTACACCGTAGACGACGCTGCTTTCCGCCAGATCGTCGCCGACTCGACCACGGCAGTCACAGCGGACACCAGTGCGGTTTCCAGCGCCTTCAACTATTACCAAGCGGCCATGTTCGATCCCACGTCGGCCAACGCGATGGTCTCGGCGGACCGCCACACCACGATCATCCCGGTCACGCTCAGCAAAGGCGACAAGGATCTCGGCACCTATCTGAAGACCGTGGATAGCCTGGGCAGCAATGGCTTCACCGTGACCACTGTAGGCAGTGCGAGCATCGGGCACGACCTGGCCTCCACGGCCACCGGCGACCTGAAGAAGGCGGAAATGGTGGGGCTTCCGATAACTCTTGGCGTCCTGGTCCTGGTGTTTGGTGCGCTGGTGGCGGCAGGGATCTCTCTGATCTTGGCCCTCGCCGCGATAGGCGTGAGCATCGGCGCGATCATCGGGATCGGCGCGATCGTTCCGCAGTCGTTCTTCATAGTCAACATCGTCATGATGATCGGGCTGGCTGTAGGCATCGACTACGCGCTCTTCATAATCGAGCGTTACCGAGAGGAACGGCGGCAAGGCCTCGATAAACACGAAGCCATCGTGATGACCGGCCGCACTGCCAGCCGGGCCGTGCTGTTCTCCGGCGGCACGGTGATGCTGGCTCTCCTCGGACTCTTCATCGTGCCCATCACCACCTTCCGCAGCCTCGGGCTCGGAGCGGTCCTGGTGGTCCTTTTCGCCGTCCTTGCCATGTTGACTCTGGTCCCCGCGCTCATCAGCCTCCTGGGCGACCGTCTCGACTGGCCGGTCCTGCGCCGGCGCAAGAAGCTGCCGGAGGGCGAGCGGATCCACAGCGGGGCCAACATGTACAGAGGATTCTGGGGACGTTTCACCAAGGGCATCATGAAGCGCCCGATCGTGGGTGTTGTGATCACCGTGATCATCCTCCTGGCTTGCACGGTTCCCGCGTTCTCCCTCAAGACCGGTGCCGCCGGTGGTGCTGACTCGCTACCAAACGGACCGCGGAAAGATGCGTACGAACTCCTGGTCAAGAACTTCCCCGCCGGGATGCTGGCTCCCGTCCAGATCGTCGTGAACGGCAAAGAAACTGCCGTCCTGGACGCCGATATCGCGAAACTACAGACCGAACTTGCGGCGTCAGGCGACTTCGCGTCCGCGGCCACCGTCAGCTGGAATGCGGCGAAAGACCTCGCATTGATCGAAGCTCCGCTCAAGGTCGACCCGAACTCGCAAACCGCTTTCGGTGTGATCACGACTCTGCGCGAGAACGTCATCCCGCAGGCATTTTCCGGTAACACGACCCCGGTCTATGTCACCGGCCAGACCGCTCTGAATGCCGACTCTACGCATCTGGTGAGCCATCTCACTCCGATCGTGCTCGCATTCGTGCTCGGGCTCACGTTCATCTTGTTGATGGTGGTCTTCCGCTCGATCGTGGTGCCGATCAACGCCATCATCATGAACCTGCTCTCGGTCGGGGCGGCCTACGGTCTCCTGGTGCTCGTGTTCCAGAAGGGCATCGGCCATCAGTTGTTCGGGTTCCAGCAGACGACGACTGTGCAATCGTGGGTGCCCATCTTCCTGTTCTGCATCTTGTTCGGGCTCAGCATGGACTATCACGTGTTCCTGCTCAGCCGCATCCGCGAGCATTTCGACCGCACAGACAAGAGCCGGGAAGCGGTCGCGGTGGGCCTGAGAGCGACCAGCCGCATCATCACCGGCGCCGCGGCGATCATGGTGGTAGTATTCGCCACCTTCGCGGCGGGCAATCTGGTGATGCTCCAGCAGTTGGGCTTCGGGCTCGCTGTGGCGGTCCTGCTCGATGCGACCCTGATCCGCTCCGTACTGGTGCCTACCGAGCATGGCGCTTCTCGGTAAGATCAGCTGGTATTTGCCGCAGGTGCTGCACAGGGTGCTGCCGAGGATCCACCTGGAAGGCCCGCGAACGAAGCCGGTCAGTCGTTCTGCCTGAGTGTGCGGAGCCGCGAGGTCGGGGGCAGCGAGAATAGCGAGAATGCATGGGGTGCGCGCATTGACGGCGCAGGGTCGTCCACGCGCCCCAAATTCCGTGTGCAAAGCGGGCCTTGTTGTATAATATCGCGTGTTTGTGCTGAATCGAGGGTGTGCCATTCAACCCTTTGGCGACCATCCTCGTCGTGATCGACAACATGGAGGAAGTGTGGCTTGGCCACACTATCCCGGGGCGGGCACGCGCGCTCCGGTGTCTGCATGCCGGTCCGCGGCGATCTGATATTTCTGCGACCTCACGTTTGGCCACGCCTGTTGGGGGGGCGGCTTGAACTGGGGAAAGGGAGTGGCCATGGCTACCGACAATGGTGGCGACGTAGTTGAATACCCTCGGCGTCTCACTGAGATACGCTGGCACGCCCGCGGTGGCCAGGGGGCGGTGACTGCCGCCAAGATGGTGGCGGAGCTGGCGCTGGGTCAGGGCAAATTCTTTCAGGCGTTTCCAGAGTATGGGCCTGAGCGCTCCGGGGCGCCGATCGTCGCCTTTACGCGCGTCAGCGATCAGCCCATCCGTCTTTTCTGCGGAGTGGAGCATCCGCAGATCGTGGTGGTGCTCGATCCGTCGCTGTTGAATGTGATCGACGTCACCAAGGGCGCGCCTGAGGACGCAGTGGTCTTGGTGAACAGTGAGATGTCGCCGGCCGAGCTTCGCAAGCACTATGGGTTAAAGGGTCACCGTCTCTACACCATCGCGGCGACCCGCATAGCCACGGAAACCATCGGCCGGCCGATCCCGAACACGCCTATGGTCGGCGCGCTTACCCGTATCACCGAGCTCTTTCCCGATAGACAAGGTCGTGGGGTTCCTTCGAGAGGACTTCGGCAAGAAGTTCCCGCCCAAGGTGGTCGAAGGCAACATCAAAGCCATCACCCGCAGTTACGAGGAGGTCCAAGCCGAATGAGCGCTCAAAGAAAGACAGGCGCGGGCAAGGCGGGGACCACGAAAGCGCCTCGCCCTGGCTGCGAGTCCCCGGATGTCCCCGAAGTGGGATATCAGCGACGTTGCCGAATGGGGACCCGACAAACATGAGCTTGGTGCCACCATCCCGGAGGCCGGGAACTCCATCTTCGTCGACACCGGTGGCTGGCGTTCACTGGTCCCCTGCATCGACTCCAAGAAATGTGACGGCTGCATGCTCTGCTATTTCTACTGCCCCGACGCTTCCATCATCGTCGAGGATGGGAAAGCCGTGGGCATCGATCTGGTGCACTGCAAAGGCTGCGGGATATGTGCCAAGGAATGCCCGGCCAGCGCCATCGCCATGAAGTCCGAAGAGAAGGAGTGAGGCGGTGACCACTCAGAACGAAAACACCGTCGCCGTTACGGGGAACGAAGCCGTGGCCGAGGCCATGCGTCAGATCGATCCCGACGTAGTGTGCGCCTACCCGATCACCCCGCAGACAGAGGTTGTGCAGCTGTACGCTCAGATGGTCGCCGATGGCAAGGTCACCAGTGAGTTCGTCACGGTGGAGTCGGAACACTCGGCTATGAGCGCAGTCATAGGCTCCGCGGCCGGTGGCGCCCGCACCATGACGGCCACCTCTTCGCAGGGCTTCGCCCTCATGTGGGAGGTCCTGTACGTGGCAGCGAGTTACCGGTTGCCGATCGTGATGACCACGGTGAACCGCGCCCTTTCTGGTCCGATCAACATCCACTGCGACCACAGCGACAGCATGGGGGGCCGCGATTCCGGTTGGATCCAGCTATACGGCGAGGACCATCAGCAGGCGTACGACAACTGCATCCAGTCGGTGAAGATCGCCGAGCATTTGGACGTCCGTCTGCCTGCCATGCACATGTACGACGGCTATGTCATCAGCGGGGCCATCGGTCCACTCGTGATGCTTCGCGACGAGCAGGTCCAGGAGTTCATCGGCCCATATCGCAGTATCAACCCTCTTCTGGACGCCAAGAATCCGGTCACAGTCGGGCCTTTCGACGGTCTGCACGGCTGGTATTTCGAGCACAAAGTGGCGCAAAACCGGGCAATGGAGCGCGCTCTCACGGTGATCCAGGAGGTGGCGCGACGAGTACGCAGAGATCAGCGGCCGTCCTCAAGGTTTGCTCGATCCCTACCGCCTGCGCGACGCGGAGATCGCGATCGTGGTCGTCGGCTCGACGGCGGGGACCACCCGCATGGTCGTTGACAAGCTGCGGGCCCGCGGCGTCAAGGCGGGCATGGTCCGCGTACGAGCCTTCCGGCCCTTCCCTCACGTGGCGTACGCCAAGGCGCTCGAGCACGTCAAAGTCGTGGGGGTGATGGACCGCGCGGACTCGTTCGGTGCTCAGGGTGGGCCCGTGTTCCTGGAAGTTCGTGCTGCTCTGTACGACAGCGACCCGCGTCCTCAGATCCTGCCATTCCTGTATGGCCTCGGCGGGCGCGACATCTTCCCCGACAATATCGAGCAGGCCTTCGCGGTGCTCGAACAAGCGGCGCAGAGCAAGACGCGGACCTCCACGGAGCGCCGCTATCTCAATCTGCGTGAAGACTGAGGTGCTGGCATGACTAACAACAACGGACACGGCGGCGCCGCCGGAGTGAAAATTGAGCCCAAGGGCTCGGCACTGTACGAGGTCCTCAAAGGTATAGATTTCGAACGTCGCCAACTAGTCGCCAAGAGCAAGGGAGTGGGCCTTTTCGATCTCGTCAAGGAGAAGAGCGGCCGGTATCGTTGCTACGCCTGCACCCTGTGCGAGCGCATCTGCCCGGTGGATTGCATCGAGATCGAATACTGTCCGGAGTTCCCGGAGCTGCCCTTCGATGCGGAGGCCGCGCGAGCCGCCGCTCTGGCGTCGTTGCCCGGAGAGAGTTGTGGGGCGGCGTCCGCCTGCGTCATGGGCGAGCGCCCGGCTGATTTCCAGCCCGAGATCGACATGGCGCTGTTCGATCCCGTGGTCGCCGGCATCCGTTCGGGCTCCGGCCTTATCGAAGCCTTGCACGCCACCCAGGAGGCTTTCGGCTATCTACCGCGCGTGGCCCTGGAAGAGATCGCCTCGGAGATGCACCTGCCTTTTTCGCGGGTCTTCGGGGTGGCGAGTTTCTATAGCCAGTTCCGTCTGCGGCCGGTGGGCAAGTACATCATCGACGTATGCATGGGGACGGCCTGCCACGTGGCAGGTGCGCCGCTTGTGGCCGAGGCTTTCAGCCAGGAACTCGGAATTCCCGTCGGCGGGACCACTCCCGATGGCCTCTTCACGCTGCAGACCGTCAACTGCGTCGGCGCCTGCGCCCTGGCCCCGGTCGTCCGCCTCGGCGACGATGAGACCCTGGGCCGCATGACGCCCAACGAGGCGCGCAAACTCGTGCGAAAGCTGCGCAAGCAGGAGGTGGCGCCATGACCGCCGCCTCCCGGAGCGCCAAGATCGACGCGGCGCTCAAAGCCGCGGCGGACAGCAAAGCCTACCTCGCCGACGACGCCAAGACCGAGATCCGCATCTGCGCCGGCACCGCCTGCCACGCTTCGGGCCGGGTGGCCCTGCGAAAGGCCGTGGAAAAGTCCCTGGCCGAGCGTGGTCTCACCGACAAGGTGGCCGTGATTGAGACAGGCTGCCATGGCTTCTGCGAAGTTGGGCCGATCCTGGTCGTCCGGCCGCAGGGGATCTTCTATCCGCGGCTCAAGCCGAAAGATATCGAGGAGATCATCGAGACGAGCATCGTGGGCGACGGTATCGTCGAGCGCTTGCTGTACGAGCATCCTCAGACCGGGGAGAAGCTTGCCCACGAGAAGGAGATCCCGTTCTACGCGCTTCAAAAGCGGGTCGTGCTCAGTCTGAACGGCAAGATCGACCCCTTCTCCCTCGACGATTACCTGGCCCATGGCGGCTACACGGCCCTTGCCAAGGTGCTGAAGGCGGCCGATCCGGAAGCAGTGATAGCAGAGATCGAGAAAAGCGGTCTGCGCGGCCGCGGCGGCGCAGGCTTTTCCACCGGTAAGAAGTGGCGCTTGTGCCGGGCAAACCCCGGTGAAAAGCACTACATCGTCTGCAACGCGGACGAGGGCGACCCAGGAGCTTTCATGGATCGCTCGGTGCTCGAGGGCAACCCTCACAGTGTCATCGAGGGGATGATCATCGCCGCGTACGCCATCGGAGCTGGTAACAGTCCTGTCGAGGGATACGTCTACGTTCGACACGAGTACCCCTTTGCGGTGGAGCGCCTGCGCTGGGCATTGGAGCGGGCGCGCGAGCACAACCTGCTCGGGGAGGACATCCTGGGCTCGGGGTTCAGCTTCGATGTGCGCATCAACCAAGGAGCGGGCGCCTTCGTCTGCGGCGAATCGACCGCCCTCACGCTGTCCATCGAAGGGCATCGGGGCATGCCGCGCGGCAAGCACATACGCACGGCGGCGCACGGCCTCTGGGGGCAGCCCACCAACCTCAACAACGTGGAGAGCTACGCCAACGTGCCGTGGATCATTAACCATGGTGCCGAGGACTTCGCGTCGGTGGGCACGCCTACCAGCAAGGGCACGAAGATCTTCTCGCTCACCGGCAAAGTAGTGAACGGCGGGCTTATCGAGGTACCCATGGGGGCCACGTTGCGCCAGGTGATCTTTGACATCGGCGGCGGGATGATGACGGGCCGAGAGTTCAAGGCCGTGCAGCTAGGTGGTCCTTCGGGTGGATGTTTGCCTGCCTCGCTGCTCGACGAGCCGATCGACTTCGAGAGCCTGGTAGCAGCCGGCTCCATGATGGGGTCCGGCGGCATGGTCGTGGTGGACGACACCACCTGCATGGTCGACTTCGCGAAGTTCTTCCTCAAGTTCACCGCCGAGGAGAGCTGTGGCAAGTGCATCCCGTGCCGAGTGGGGACCACCCGTATGCTCGAGATCCTCGAGCGCATTTCCGCCGGGATGGGCGCTTTGGACGACATCGAGCTGCTGAAGCAGTTGGCAGACGACATCATCGAAGGCTCGCTGTGCGCTCTGGGCGGTAGTGCCCCCAACCCGGTGCTGTCGACCCTTCGCTACTTCAAGGACGAGGTCGTCGCCCACATCGAACGGGGTTGTTGCCCGGCAAAGGTGTGCCGGCCTCTTATCCGCTACACCATCGACCAAGACGCCTGCACGGGTTGCCGAGCGTGCGTCGGGGCTTGCCCGGTCGCCGCGATCAGCGGCGAGCGCAAGCAGCCCCATGTCATCGACCAGAAGCTTTGCATCAAGTGCGACTCCTGCCGCCAGGTCTGTAAGTTCGACGCCGTCGCGGTGGAGACAGGCACGCTCGCGCTTGCTGAAGGGAGGAAGCGTTGAGCCCGATAACCAAGACTGCCTTGAAGCTCACCATCAATGGGCAGGACGTCCATGCCCAACCGGGCGAGACGGTGCTCGAAGTCGCGCGCCGAGAAGGCATCGACATTCCCGCGCTGTGTCATGAAGCCGGCGCCGCGGCCTGGGGCGCCTGCCGCCTCTGCTTGGTGGAGGTCGAGGGCATCGACAAGCTGCAAGCGGCCTGCACCACGTGGGTCACCGAGGGTTTGGTCGTAAGGACCAATACGCCCCGCGTGCGTGCCCGACGCGAAAGCTACCTGAAGATGTACCTTTCCGACCACAATGCGTACTGTGAGGCCCCGTGCGCGCACGCGTGCCCGACTCACATCGACATCCCCGCCTACATGGCTGCTTTGGCCGCCGGCGACGCTACAGGCGCCGCCGAGATCGTCCGGGAAGAGCTGCCGTTCGCTGGCATTCTCGGCCGGATATGTCCCCGTTACTGCGAACCGGTCTGCCGGCGTGGCGACGTGGACGAGCCCATCGCCATCTGCGCGCTCCATCGGGCTGCTGCCGACTACAGCGAGCACAAGCCTGGTGGCCGGAGCGCCCACCGGCAAGCGGGTGGCCATCATCGGCGCCGGCCCGGCTGGGCTTGCCGCGGCTTGGTTCCTCACCAAAAGCGGGCATCAGGCGACGCTTTACGATGCTCATCAGAAGCCGGGGGCGCGCTGCGCTACAGCATCCCGGAGTTCCGTTTGCCGGAGAAGGTAGTCGACCAGGACCTGCAGCCACTGTGGGACGCCGGCGTACGCTTCGTGGGCGATTCTGAGCTCGGCTACGAGGTCGATCCTGCGAGATTATTCGACGCGGGCTTCGACGCGGTCATCATCAGCATCGGCACCACGGACGACCCTGCACGCAGCTTGCCGGGCCGCAAGGCGGCCTTGGGTGGCCTCGAGATGCTCGAGCGCATCCGGGAAGGGCGCGTGGTCAACTTGGGCGACCAGGTGGTGGTCATCGGCGACGGCATCACTGCTGTCGATGTTGCGCGTACCGCTCTCCGGCGCGGCGCGAAGAAGGTCGTGGTCATCGCCGAGCATCAGGCCGACGACTTTCCTGCGGGGTCGCGTGATCTCGCGGCTGCTCTTGAGGAGGGGGTCAGGTTCGAGTTCGGGGCTCTCGCCAAGAGTGTGAACAGTACGGCTGGGGTCGCACAAAGCGTGGAGTGCGTCCGCGTCAATCGTGACAAGAACAAGACCACTGAGGTCGCGGGCTCCGACTTCGAAGTGACCGGGGCCACTGTGATCGTTGCCGCCGGTCCTGCGGCGGGACAGAGCGACGATACCAAGTACCGCTCACCGGCTGGGGAAGTGCGCCTACGCGCCAACTTCTACACAGGACGCACGTCTGAAAAGGGTGTCTTTGCTGCTGGAGACGCCACCACCGGTGCCCGGTCGGTCATCCATGCCGTGGCTGGCGGCAAGCGGACCGCCCTCGCGGTCGATGCCTGGCTGTGCGGGCGAGATCTGCCAGAGCTTGAGGAAAGACTTGTAGCCTTCGGCGAGCTGCCGTACCTCGACCAGCTCAAGGATGCCGGTAAGCTCGGAGGCCTCGGGCAACGCTTGGCTCAGCGGTCCCCGGTCTGGCTCAAGATGGGTGCCACCGCAGAAGCGGCTCCTCGCGCCTCGATGCCCAAGGTGGGCCGAGCGAAGCGCCTCTCCGCCACAGATATCGAGGTGGAGAAAGGCCTCAGCCTGGCCGCAGCGCAAGCAGAAGCTGAGCGTTGTCTGCAGTGTGTGTGCCCGAGCTTGGGCGCGTGCGAACTGCAGAGGCTCGGGGTGGATTACAGCATCACCGCCAACGAGCTCGTGACGCAGAATAGCCGCATACGGGTTGTGCAGCCTCAGCACGAGCATCCTTTCATCAGGCGCGACATGGACCGTTGCATCGCGTGCGGCCGCTGCATCCGGGTGTGCCGCGACGTCGCCGGCCCAGCATGCTACGACTTCACCGGGCGCGGCTTCACCATGAACGTCGACACTCCGTACAGCGAGCCATTACAGCTCGCCGACTGCATAACCTGCGGCCGCTGCGTCACCACGTGCCCCACCGGCGCACTCACGTTCAACGAGCGCGCTCTGAGCTCGTACCGGGTGGATGAGAGCCGCTGCATCATGTGCAGAGAGTGCGTCAAAGTCTGTCCGGTCGAGGCCATCAAGGAGACCAACCACTTCGAGGACTCGCGCCGCAAATGGCACGAACTGGTGGCACAGGGCAGTCAGCTGGCCGGCGGTCACCGCATGTGCGCCGGATGCGGCGCGCCGACCGTGGTCAGGCAAGTGCTCATGGGCACCAGCGACCCGGTAGTGGTCAGCGTGGCCACCGGCTGTCTCGAGGTGAGCACCACTATCTACCCGTACACCTCCTGGAAGGGCAGCTACATCCACACCGCGTTCGAGAATGCGGCCGCCACCCTCAGCGGCGTCGAGACGGCCTTCCGCGCCCTCAAGAAGAAGGGCCAGATCGAGGAGAACGTCAAGTTCATCGCGTTCGGAGGGGACGGCAGCACCTATGACATAGGACTGCAGTCGCTCTCGGGAGCCATGGAGCGCGGCCACAGCATGCTCTATGTCTGCTACGACAACGGTGCCTACATGAACACCGGCTTCCAACGGTCGGGTGCCACGCCGCAGGGGGCGTGGACCACGACGAGCCCGGTGGGCAAAGCGGCGGCCGGCAAGTTGCAGAACCGCAAGAACCTCACCGAGATCATGATCGCCCACGGCCTTCCTTATGCGGCCCAGGCTTCGCCTCACGACCCGCGCGATCTTGTGCGCAAGGCCGCGAAAGCCCTGGCCATCGATGGCCCCACGTTCCTGAACGTCCTCTCGCCCTGCCCTCGCGGTTGGCGCTCGGATGGCGCTGAGAGCATCGATCTCGCCCGGGAAGCCGTCAATGCTTGTTACTGGCCGTTGTTTGAAGTCGAGGATGGCGTGTATCACCTCACCTACCGTCCGCATCACAAACTGCCGCTCATCCCCTGGCTGAAGCGTCAAGGCCGTTTCGCCCACCTCTTCAAGCCGGCGAATGAGCACGTGCTTCTCGGCCTGGAAGCCTGGGTCGATGAAGAATGGGATCGGATATTGCGCAAGTGCGGCGAGCCGAGTGAGGCCGACTGGCAGGAACACCTGCAGGCGAGTGGCTGCCTTCTGCGCTGAGAAGGCCGGGCCCCGTCGCGGGAGTACCGCGGTTCCGACATAGTAAGTTCTCCGGGCGGTCGCAAGCGGGCCGCCCGGCTTCTTCCCGGGGTCGGTATCAGCGATTGCCACCCGGTGCTATAATCCGGTCACTTTTACATACCTTGCTAGGGGAGCGCTTAGCTGAGAGTGTGGCGATGCCACAGACCCTGCGAACCTGATCTGGGTAATGCCAGCGAAGGGAAGTAACGGTGAGTCGTTCCGGCCTCAGCCCTTGAGATAGGGCGCCGCCGGCCTCCTTTCTCCAAGAGCTTCGCGCCCCTTGCTTGCCTCGGGAGGGAAGGTTGCGCGCAATCGTCGTCGCCGGCTCGAGTCTCGATGTTGTGCCCGGCCCCGAAGCCTTGACAGGGTCCGACCTGCTGGTCGCCGTGGACGGAGGGGCCGATGTGCTCCAACGTCTGGGGCTCCGCCCGGACGTGCTGATCGGGGACATGGATTCGGTCAGCGAATCCACGCGTCTCGTCGCGGAGCGCGGGGGAGTGGAGATGGTGTTGCTCCCCACCGCCAAGGATGAGACCGATGCTGAGGCTGCCTTGCGGCTCGTAGTCGGCCGAGGGGCCATGCAGGTGACGGTCTACGGGGCGCTGGGTGGCCCTCGGCTGGACCACCTGCTGGGCAACCTGTTCCTCCTGGCGGCGGACTGGCTCAAAGGAGCACAGGTCCGTCTGGTCGATGGCCGGCACGAGGCGTTCTTGGCTCACGGCGATGTCACGGTGATGGGGCGGGCGGGCGACACTCTGTCGCTGCTCCCCCTGACTCCTACCGTGCTGCAGGTTGCCACCGCGGGCCTTGAATACCCGCTGAAGTCCGAAACCCTGATCCAGGCCGCGACTCGCGGTGTGAGCAACGTCATGACGGGTGCCACGGCCCGGGTCACCCACGGCGACGGCGCGCTGCTCGTCGTCCACTATCAAGAGAGGTAGATAGCAATGGCTCAAGAATGTCCCAGCGATGATGCCGGCGGCCGCCCCGGCGCGTCGACTCCCCGCGACAACGCGCAGACTCCGGCCGGCGTCCCCGGCTATATGGACGCGGCCGTCACGGCATGTCAATTCTCGGTCTATCCGCTCCGCCAAGACGACATAGACCGGCCTGTCCAGGCTGCGATCGCCGCGGTGGCCGCGGAGGACGTGACCGTCCGGGTGGGTAATTTGAGCACCCTGTTCGTGGGTGAGGAAGCGCCGGTCTTTGCCGCGTTGCGGGCTGCCTTCCGCGCGGTGCAGTCGCACGGTCCGGCAGTGATGACGGCCACTCTCACCGCGGGCATGCCCACCGACGAACTCGTGCGGCAGATACAGCGCGAAGTGGTGGGCACCGCCACGGGCGCCGAAAGGGTTTAGCCGATCATGCCGTGGCGCCGCGACACCGTCATACAGCTGCCCAGGCCGCAGCTCCCGGGGGACACGTCCACGGGCGGTTCGGCGGGCGATTCGAGAGGCGGTCCATCAGGCGGTCCCGCAGGCGGTCTCCGAGGCGGTCAGGCAGGCGGTCAGGGAGGCGGCTCCGGGCTGACTCGAGGGCTCTTCGCCAAGTGGTCTACCCGCGACATCGTGGTGGCTGCGGTGCTGGCCGTGGTGGTGGGCGTGATCTTCTGGGGATGGGACCTTGCCTACTCCAGCTTCTTCGCGCTCATCCCGTTTCCGTTCTCGTACGCCATCAACGGGATGTGGATGGTGGGTGGTCTGCTGGTGCCGTTCATCGTGCGGAGGCCGGGGGCTGCGTTACTGGGCGAACTTGTCGCGGCGTTCGTCAGCATGGCCCTGGGCCAGCAGTGGGGGATCCTCGTGATGGCCAGCGGGCTCGCGCAGGGTTTGGGCGCGGAGCTAGTGTTCGCCGGCTTCCGCTGGAAGAGGTTCGACGGCGTCTCGCTCTACCTGGCCGCGCTTGGAGCCCAGTTCTTCGGATTCATCCTGGACACCTTCGTATACACGTACTACAAGCAATACTCCTGGGGTCTCATCGGCCTGGGGATGATAATCGCGCTCGTGAGCTCCTTGATCCTCGGCGGGCTGCTGTCTCAGCTGCTCGGTGGGGCCATGGCCCGGACGGGAGTCTTGAGCGGACTGGCGATCTCCCGGGAGCGGGTCAAGAGGGTGTGACACGCCGGATCTTGCCCCAAGTGTCTCTGCCGCCGGGCTGACCTTCAGGTACCCCACCCGGCTGCTGCCGGCCCTCGAGGATCTCACCTTCGATATCAGGGAGGGCGAGACAGTCCTGGTGCTGGGGCCGAGCGGCTCCGGCAAGAGCACTCTCACCCTCTGCCTCGACGGCCTGATCCCGCACCTCATAGAAGGCGAGTACACCGGTGAAGTGGTCGTCGCCGGACTGATTGCGGGAAGCACGCCGGTGCGCCTCCTCACGCAGGAAGCCGGACTCGTGTTCCAGGACCCCGAGTCCCAGTTCTGCACGCTCACGGTGGAAGACGAGGTCGCTTTCGGGCCGGAGAACCTGGGCTGGCCGGTCGAGCGGATCGAATCGGTCATCGATAAGGCGCTGGCGATGATGGGCTTGAAAGGTTTTCGGCGCCGAAGGCTGTCCGGGCTGTCCGGAGGGGAGAAACAGCGCGTTGCGCTGGCCGCTGTGCTTGCCATGGGCCCCCGCGTCCTCGTCCTGGACGAACCCTCGGCGAACCTCGATCCGGGGGCGACCGCAGAGCTGTTCTCGGTGCTCAAAGAGTTGTCTCGGGCCCGGAGACATACCATCGTCATCATCGAGCACAAGCTGGACGAGATCATCGACTGGGTGGACAGCGTCCTCGTGCTGGGTGCAGACGGACACCTGGTCTTCAGAGGCGATCCTTCAGCGGCTTTCTACGAGCGCGCGGATGACTTGGCCAAGCTCGGTGTTTGGCAACCCCAGACCGCGGGGCTGGTGAGGGCTTTGGTGGAGAAGGGGTGGGAGGTGCCGGGACGTCCGCTCGACGTGGACGGCACCATCTCGGCTCTGGTGAGTACTCCCGGGCTTGTCGATCGCCTGCGCGAGAGGAGTCTGCCCCCTGGTGGAGAGAATGCCGTCGCCGGCCCGTCGGGAGGGCCGATCCTGCGCACACGCGCGCTGAGCTTTAGCTATCCTGATGGGACTCCGGCGTTGACGGACATCTTGGTCGATGTCGCCAAGGGAAGCTTCGTGGCTGTGCTGGGGGTCAACGGCGCCGGAAAGACCACGCTGGCCTCGCTTTTGTCGGGTGTCTTGAGGCCGCCGCGAGGTTCTGTGCTTCTCGACGGCGAGGATGTCGCAGGCCTGAGCGCTCAGTCGCTCAGCGGTCGGGTAGGACACGTCTTTCAGAATCCGGAGTACCAGTTCATCACTGACACCGTTTGGGGCGAGTTGGCCTTCAGCCTGGTGCCGCGCGCTGGGCACCGCAAGGCGGGCAGGCTTTCTCCGGAGCAAGAAGCCCGGGTGGAGGCATGGTTGGATCGTCTCGGTCTTCTTGGTCTGGCAGAGGCCAACCCATTCACTCTCAGCCAAGGTCAGAAACGTCGGCTGAGCGTGGCCGCGATGCTGATCCGGGGCCAGGATGTGCTCATCCTCGACGAGCCCACGCTGGGCCAGGACGAGTTGCAGGCAACCCGGTTGATGGCCATGATGGCGACGCTTCAGCGCGAGGGCAAGACTGTGATAATGGTCACCCACGACATGCGACTCGTCTCCGAGAATGCCGATGCGCTGGTCGTGCTTGGTGAAGGTCGCGTGCTGTATCAGGGGGAGCCGGGCGCATACTTCGCCGACCCGGGACTGGTGAAACGCTGCGGGCTAGCCGTGCCGGTTCTCGGCCGGATGGCGGCCGAGATGCAACGTGACCACGGTGTGTCCGCCCGGCTGAATACCCTGGCCGCGATCCTGAGTGCGGCGGGATCAGCGATGGCGAGCGGCCCCGCCACGACCGCCGGCCCGGCCGGAGGCGCGGCCGCCGCGGCTCGGCAAACTGTCGGGGAGTTCTGACGGTGCGGACCGGCTCCACCGGCATATGGGGTGCCGGGGCCGTCCCTGGCGCGGACAGCCCGCTCGGCCGGGTCAATCCATCGATCAAGCTGCTCGCGCTCGTGCTCATGGCGCTCGCTCTGACGTTTGTCTTCGATCCGGTCACGCCGGCCGTCCTTTTCGTGCTGACCTTGGCGGCGGGGTGGGGCGTGGGGCGGCTGAGCTTGAGCTCTCAGCTCCGGCCGCTCATCATCTTTGTGGTCGCGGGGGTCCCGATCCTCTTGGGTAACGTGTTCTTCAACAAGGGCAACGCCGCTGCCCAGGCTCTGATCTTCCTCGGGCCGGTCAAGATCACCGGGGTGGCGCTTAACGCGGCGGGTTCCCTATGGTTGCGGCTTCTGTGTTTCGCGCTGCTGTCATTGGTCTTCATCAGAACGACCGAGCCGCAAGACCTTATCCTCAGCCTGATCCACCAGCTCCATCTCAATTATCGCGTGGTCTTCGGGGCCATGGTCGGCTACCGGATGCTGCCGGCCTTCCAATCCGACCTGCAGACGATCCGGGCCGCTCAGCGAGCTCGGGGAGTGGAGGACAAGCGCGGCCTCGTCCATTGGTGGGCACGTATGCGCCGCTACGCGGTCCCACTGCTGGCGGGTGCGGTCCGCAAAGCGAGCCGGGTCGCAGTGGCCATGGACGCGCGCGCTTTTGGCGCGATGCCCAGTCGCAGCTATCGCCGAAGGATGACTGTAGGACGACGGGATGCCGTCTTTCTGAGCGTCGTGATCTGCGTCATCGTTGCGGTGATCGCGGGTCTCTACGTAGCTGGGATCGCGCGCTTCGCGCTCTGGTAGTCCTTACCTGCCGGGAACCCGGCGTTGACGGATCCGGGGCGATGCGCGGACCGGCGGCGCCGGGCCCGGGCCGGCTGGGATGGAGGGTTCCCCGGACGGATGGGCGGGGCCCGGGGGCGGCAGGTTCAGCGATAGAACCGCAACTCGCCCAACTGCACCCCGAAGCGACCAGGCTTTAGCTCAACGAGTTGCGTTATCCATATCCGTCCGGCGCTGATGGCCTTCTCTAAGGTGATGCGCTGGACCGTGACACCGTTGAGGGTCGCGATGGCCGCCCCAACGTCCGTGGAGCCCTTGGGCAAAAGGTCGCCCTTCCAGCCCTCCACGGGAGAGTCTACCTCCACGATGGTCGCGGCGCTCTGCAGGGTGAAATCGATACCTACGCCTGTCTTGCCCGGCAGATTACCGAAATTGCTGGATTTGTAGAGCTCCGTGCTCCAACCGGTGCTGTCGTTCCCGTCGATGAGTTTGGGCAGCATCGCGTGGTTCTCGTGTCCGTCACCTTGCGGGTCCACGTCCTGCAACTTTGTGACTTTCACGGGGATAGGGTTTCGCGTAGCCGTCAAGTGGATCACGCCGTCGTCTGACTTCTTGCCGGCCGCCGGACTTTGGTCCCGGACGATGCCAGGGGTTCCAAACGAGGGAACCGGCGCGGCCCAGATGATCTGCAGCCCGGCGTCCTTAGCCAACTGCTGTGCTTGGTCGATGGTCTTACCTACCAGCAGCGGCGCTCCCTTGCCGGACAAGGTCACCGCAAGGACGATCGCGATCACTGCCACGACGACCACGGCTGCGGCCAGCCCTGCCCAACGGCGGAGAGGGCGTTTCTTGCGCGTCCGCTCGCGGCTGCGAGCCGTATTCCCGGTTGCGGACGGGGGCTTGACCTGGGAATTGTCGGCCTGGTCTTCGCGCCAGCGCAGCAGTTGTCGGTGGCCATGTGCGATCTCGGGCGCACGTTGTGGGCTGTACAGGCCAAGCCCCACCAGGGCACCCAGCAGCTCGTCCATCGACGAGAACCGATCCTCCGGAAGTTTCTCCAGGCACCGCATGACCACGCGTTCGAGTCCAGGCGGAAGATCGGCGCGCACCTCGGAGAGCGGCTGTGGCAGCGCGGTGAGGTGCTGGCGAGCGATCTCGGGCATATTCGTTCCATCGAACGGCGGATGGCCGGCCAGCATCTCGTACATGACAATGCCCAGGGAATAGACGTCAGACCGGCCGTCAACGGGCTTGCTACGCACCTGCTCTGGGGACATGTAACGCGCGCTTCCTATGATGGACCCCGCCCGCGTCACGCGAGTCCAGTCCGGGCCCGTCGCGATGCCGAAGTCGCCTACTTTTGCGTGCCCTTCCCGGTCGATAAGGATGTTTTGGGGCTTGACGTCCCGGTGAACGATGCCCGCCAGGTGCGCAACCGCCAATCCTTCGGCTATCTGTCCCGAGATACGCCCCGCCTCGGCGGGCGATACGGGGCCTTCCCGGCAGAGGTCTTTGAGAGAACGGCCCTCCACATACTCGAAGACGAGGTAGTCTTCGTCCTCAGTTGAGCCTCGGTCGATAAGGGTAACGAGGTTGGGATGCGACAGTTGTGCAAGCGCGCGGCCTTCGCGGTCGAACCGGGCTCGCGTCCGAGCGTCCTCGTTGAGAGGCGGCTCTAGGCGCTTGACGGCAACGTACCTTTGCAGGCGCGTGTCCCAGGCCTGGTATACGATGCACATCCCGCCCCGGCCTAAGACTCTCCCGAGTTGGTACCGATTCTTCAGCAGAGGGCCGGTTGCGTTTTGCTCAGGGGAGTCGGTCATAGGCTAATGCGACACCTTGTGACTCTTTGACATAAGAGAAACAGACACTATCATAGAACCTCAGGAAGGATGGGAGGTGGGAGCGAGTGATCTACTACGTCATTCCGCGTGAGTTGGCGGATAAATACTACGAGGAATTCTGCAAGCGCTTCGAAGGCGTCGATGGAGTTGAGGTCATCATCGACAGGCGCGAGACCGACCGCCGCACCGGCACGGACGGCGGCGGCAAGAGGGTGCTCCGCGACCGGCGCCGGCGCCGGATCAGCGGAAGTTTTCCGGACGTCTAGCCATGAATCCGTCTGGCCTACGGCTAGACCTGCACAACCACACAACCTTCTCCAAAGATGGCCTGCTTGCGCCTGCTGCCCTCCTCGAAGAGGCGAAGCTGCGTGGGATCTCGTGTCTTGCGGTCACCGATCATAGCTCCGTCGAAGGTGCTCTCGAATGTTTCAGACTTGCGTCCCTGGACGCGAGCCTTCCCCGAGTCATCCCGGGGATAGAATTGTCGACGGTGTCCGGCGAGATCATGGGCTTCTACGTGACGCGGGACATCCCCAAGGGCCTGTCCGTCGCGGAAGGCATCGCTCGCATCCGCAGCCAGGGTGGGCTCACGTGCCTGCCGCATCCGTACGATCTCCTGCGCCACGGCGTCATAGCCGGCAGCGAGCGCGAGTCGGCGGCGGCTGCGGTCGACATGATCGAGGTGACCAACGGCCGGACTTTGGCCCCGAGGTACAACAACGCGGCACTGGCCCTTGCGCACAGGCACGGCAAGCCGCGCGCGGCAGGCAGTGACGCGCATCGAGCCGTGGAGGTGGGCCGGGCCTACGTGGTGGTAGACGAGCTTCCCGAAAGAGACACCCTGCTCGGGTTGGTGGCCGCCGGTCGTGTCGAACATCTCTTGCGGCCGGCTGAGTACGCCCGTAACTGGTGGTTTCAGGCACTATCGCCCGCGATCCGAATGCGTCGCAAGGTCTTTCGGCCCTAGGCTACGTCGCCTGACGAGCGCTCACCCTGCCAAAGCGTTTGCGTGCCCCTCCATGGGGTACTTGAGCTACGGAATGGTTCGTCTCCAGTATCTCGGCGCACGGAGGTGAGTGTGGCCACGACCGACGGACAACCGGGAGATGGCGTCCGGGCGTCGCTGTGGGAGGAATGGCGTGGCGGCGGGCGGGTGCACTGCTTCCTGTGCGCGCATCATTGCCTGATCGATACGGGGGGATTGGGTCTATGTGGCGTTCGCCAGAATCGCGAGGGCGCGCTCTATACGCTGGTCTACAGTTATCCTGTGTCCACAGCCGTCGACCCGATAGAGAAGAAACCGCTGTTCCATTTCCTGCCCGGCTCTCTCAGCTACTCGGTGGCGACCGTGGGCTGTAACTTCAGCTGCAGCTTTTGCCAGAACGCGGACATAAGCCAGATGCCGCGCGACGAGGGCCGGGTTATCGGGAGGCCGATGTCGCCGGAGGAAGTCGTCTCGGCGGCCCTGCGCGCCCAGTGTCGCAGCATCGCGTACACGTACACGGAGCCGACCATCTTCTTCGAGTACGCTCGTGACTGCGCCCGCTTGGCGACCGTCGCGGGGCTCAAGAACGTGTTTGTGACGAACGGCTATATGACCGAGCAAGCGCTCGCGGATATCGACGGCGACCTCCATGCTGCCAATGTGGACCTGAAGGCCTTCACCGATGACTTCTACCGGAAGCTTGTCGGCGCGCGGCTCAAACCTGTGCTCGACTCCATCCGCCGGATATGGGAGATGGGGATCTGGCTGGAAGTCACGACTCTCCTCATCCCCGGACGCAACGACGGAGAAGACGAGCTGCGCCGCCTGGCCGAGTTCCTGGTCTCGTTGTCGCCGGACATCCCCTGGCACGTGTCGCGGTTCCACCCGACCTATCACCTGCTGGACGTTCCGCCCACTCCTCTCGCCTCGGTGGAGCGAGCCATCCGCGTTGGCAAGGAAGAGGGACTGCGCTACGTGTATGGAGGAAACATCCCTGGTCATTCGTCCGAGTCCACCGCGTGCCCATCGTGCGGAAAAACGGTGATCGACCGTCAGGGTTTTTCGGTCCGCGGCGTTCATTTGGAAGGCGGGCGCTGCCGATATTGCGGGGAGAAGGTCGCGGGCGCCACAGACTCGTCGGAGGTGTGAACATGTCCCTTGTCGGCTGTTTTTTCACTCCACATCCCCCGATCATCGTACCCGAGGTAGGCGGGGCCGAGGTGGCCAAGGTCGATGCCACGGTACAGGCCATGCGCCGCCTGGGCGAGGCCGCCACTCGGTTGGACCCGGATACCATCGTGGTCATGTCGCCCCACGCACTCCTGGCGCGTAATGAGATGAGCGTATCCATCGGTAGCACCTACCGGGGGTCGTTCGCCGACTTCCGGGCGCCGCAAGTGCGGCTCGACGTGCCGGCAGACCGCGAGTTGGCTCGGCTGGTCGTCGATCGGGCGACACGGGACGGGATCCCGATCAGGCTTCTGGGAAGTCCCGAGGACCCGGTCGTGCTCGACCACGGCACCATGGTGCCTCTGGTCTATGTCACATCGGGGCTCAAACGCGGGTGGCGTCTGCTGGTTCTGGGCTTCTCGTACCTCGATCTGGAGACGCACGTGCGCTTTGGCAAGGCACTGGCTCGTGCCATGGAGGAAAGCCCTTCGCGGGTCCTCTACATCGCAAGCGGCGACCTCAGCCACAGGCTGCTGCCGGGAGCTCCGGCGGGATACGACCCACGAGGCACCGAATTCGACCACGCCGTCGCGGATATGTTCGCTCGCGCCGACTGGAAAGGCCTCCTCTCGCTGGACCAAGGCACGGTGCGAGCCGCGGGCGAGTGCGGATATCGCTCGATGGCCGTGCTCGCGGGAGTGGTGCAGGCGATGGAGGCGAAAGGGTACGTCACAAGGAACGACCTGTTCTCATACGAGGGACCATTTGGAGTCGGCTACCTGGTGGGCGAGGTGACCATCATGGCGGCAGGTGTTCAGCAGGGGGGTCCCATATGAGCGAGTCGCCGAATCCCGACCCTCTGGTGAGTCTTGCCCGCACCGCGATCGAGAGTTACGTGCGCGATCACAAGGTGGCGGAGCCCGTGCCCCTACCGAACGAGGATCAGACCCGGGCGGGCGTCTTCGTATGTTTGCATCTGCCCGATGGCTCGCTCAGAGGGTGTATCGGCACCTTCATGCCGACACAGCCGACCATAGGTGAGGAGATCGTCAGGAACGCCATCAGCGCGGCGACACAGGATCCGCGCTTCCACCCGGTGACCCGAGCCGAGTTGAGCGACCTCGACATTTCCGTGGATGTGCTGGAGCCGCCAGAACCGGTGAACGGGATCGAGGACCTGGATCCCAAGGTGTACGGGATCATAGTCCGTACCCCGGACGGCCGGCAGGCGCTCCTCCTGCCGGACCTCGAAGGCGTGGACACGGTGGACGCGCAACTGCGGATCACATGTCGCAAAGGGGGCATCGATCCCGACCGCGACACCTACAGCATCTACCGGTTCCGCGTGACGCGCCACGAGTGAGGGAAAAGCTATCCATGCCTTTCAAGCGCCAACGCGTTGCTGTATCATAACCAGCATGAATATGCTTACGAATAGCGGGATTCCCGTGCAAGGCAGTGGTTCGGGCGCGGCAGTTATCGGTTCGAGTTCGCAACGTCGTAAGGCGGCACCCTGGCGTTTTCGTTATCCTCGTCACCTGGTCTGGAGCGCTGCGCTCCGGATCATCCAGCGTCTCACGCATTACAAGCGTGGCGACGGTCTGGAATTCAAGCTGAGCTTCTCGGTGCTCGACCTGTTGGGTGACAAAGGCCGGATGGTGAAAGACCAGGTCGGTGCCTGCGCGCAGGCCGTTATCAAGGCGGGGGCTTCACAGGCCTCGCAAGTGCGCTCCCAGGCTTCACAGGTCCGGGGAGAGGCGGCGCGGGCAGTGCATGCGGCAGGTCAGCTTCTCGAAAGAGGAGACAAGACCTCCGAAATGTGATCGCCTGTTCGCCGGATACCCGGCGGCGACTGCGAACAACCAGCGCTTCGAGGTTCAACCTTTGATGACGCCGAGTGGGCGTAGCCGAGCTACGCGCGGTGAGACACCAGCCCTATCCATTACCGAGACGACCTTCTCCACGTCTTTGTAGGCCTCGGGCATCTCTTCGTCCAAAGTCTTGTGGCCCTGCGAACGCACGAGCACGCCGACGGCTGCCAACTCCTGGTCGATAGCCCGGCCTTTGGCCCGCTTGAGAGCCTGAGACCGGCTCATCACTCGGCCCGCCCCGTGGCAGGTGGAGCCGAAAGTCTGGCGCATCGCTTCGGCAGTGCCCTTGCAGATGAAGGATGCTCGACCCATGTCTCCGGGCACGAGCACCGGTTGGCCCACCGCCCGGTAGTCCAACGGGACCTCCGTCTCATCGGGGCCGAAAGCCCGGGTACCACCCTTGCGATGCACGCATGTCTTCACCATCTTGCCGTCCACCTCATGCTCCTCGAGCTTGGCGATGTTGTGGGCCACGTCGTAGACGAGGCGCATGCCCAGGTCTCGGGGCGACATCTTCAACGCATGAAGGAGAGCCTCCTCCGTCAAGTGCATGATCATCTGGCGGTTCGCCCACGCGTAGTTCGCGGCGCAGGCCATCGCGCTCAGGTATCGCCGTCCCTCGGGCGAATCCACCGGAGCACAGGCCAGCTGACGATCGGGCAGTTCGATGCCATATTTGTTGGCGGCTGTGCCCATGATGCTCAGGTAGTCATCGCACACCTGGTATCCAAAACCGCGCGATCCGCAGTGGACCATCAGCGTCACCTGGCCCGCGCGCAGCCCGAACGCCTGCGCGGCTTCCCGGTCGAATATCTCGTCGACCGTCTGGATCTCAAGGAAGTGGTTTCCAGAGCCCAGGGTGCCCACTTGGTCGAGTCCTCTCGCATAGGCGCGCTCGCTGACTGCCTCAGGGTCGGCGCCGGAGAGCGCGCCTCCGGCCTCGGTGTGATCCAGGTCGGTCGGCCTTCCGTAACCTTGCTCGACCGCCCAAGCCGCTCCCTTGACGAGCAAGCGCTCCAGTTCTTTGCGCGGCAACTTGGCGATTGCGCCGCTCGATCCCACTCCGGAGGGGACATCGCGGAACAACTGGTCCACGAGTGTCTTGAGCTTGGGCTGTATGTCGCTTTGCTCGAGGTCTGTGCGTCAGCAGGCGGCAGCCACAGTTGATGTCGTACCCCACGCCGCCCGGCGACACAACGCCTTCCTCGACACTGAAGGCGGCCACTCCACCGATCGGAAAACCGTATCCGAAATGGATGTCGGGCATGGCCAGGGAATAGCGGAGGATGCCGGGGAGATGGGCCACGTTGCGCACCTGGGTGAGGCTCTGGTCGCCCTCCAGCGCCGCCAGCAACTCGGCGTCCGCGTAGATCCTCCCGGGCACCCGCATACCTCCGGTGGCGGGCAGCTCCCAGAGGATGTCGCTCACCTGCGTGAGTCCCGAAGGTGTTCATGTGCCGCTGCCGTTCATACGTCGAGGAGCACTCTGGCTGTCCAACCCCCGTCGTCTCGGCCCGAGACCTCGAGTCGGTGGTAGGTCACCGCTTTCACCTCGGTCAGAAGGTTGTGGAGCGCCTTGTCGGCCGTCTCGCCGAACACGTGCGCCTTAACCTGCATGTCCGCCGGGTCTTCGGGCATTGACTGTCCGCCCGGCCTCAGCCGACCCACCAGACGGATGCCACTTCCACCGCGGCCGCCGCTCCGACGAAGCCCTCGGTCTCGAAGTGATACAGGGCTTCGGCCAGCAGCCGCGCAAGGCCTCCGCCGCCGAGGGCGCCGAGACTACGAGGAGCAGCTCCCGGTGCGGATTGACGCTCGCCCAGCTCCACGACATGATCGTAGAAGGCGAAGAGCGCGTTCTCAAAGAGACGGGGAAGGTCCGGCCCCCTTATCTCGAGGAAGATGTCGGCAGGGTGGTCGAGTTCGACGTAGGCTCCCGACATATCCCTGGTGGCCCAGGGCTCAACACCGTCCATCGCCTTCGGTCTGCGCGGTGCCACTGCTACTCCGGAGATATCCACGTCTGCCCGCCGCTGGCCGGTGTGGCCGTCCGTCGCCATCGCGGTCGCCGGCGCCTCCACAGGCTCCTCCAGATCCAGGACGCCTTCGAGCACGGTGCTCACGTGGTCCACGTAGATGAACTCGATACCGCTGAGAAGGTCCTCGCCCTCGATCTCGGCCACGTCGGCCTCGTTGCGGAGGGGGAGAAACACTTTGCTCAGTCCGGCTGCTTGCGCGGCCAGAACCTTCTCCTTGATGCCGCCTACGGGCAGCACCTGCCCGGTGAGAGTGATCTCGCCGGTCATAGCGGACTCGGGGTCGACCACCTTACCGGACACCATGCTGGCGAGAGCTACGGCCATCGCCACCCCGGCCGACGGTCCGTCCTTGGGAACCGCTCCGGCCGGTACGTGAACATGTATGTCGTGCTTCTGGAAGAAGCGCTCGCCGGCGCCCAACCGGTCGGAGACGCTGCGCACGTAGGTGAGGGCCGCCTGTGCGGATTCCTTCATGACCTCGCCCAGTTGCCCGTAAGGATGAGCCGGCCGCCGCCCGGCATGGCCCTGGCTTCTATGAAGAGGATGTCGCCTCCCGCGGGGGTCCACGCCAATCCCGTGGAGACCCCGGGCTCTGTGGTGCGCCGCTTGGTCTCGCGGAAGGCCTTCTGCTTGCCCAGGTAGTCGGGGACCTGCTCCCGATCCACGCTGGCGGTTTCCTTCTCACCCTCTGCCACCATGCGGGCGAACTTGCGGATGACCGTCCCTATCTCGCGTTCCAGGTTGCGGACGCCGGCTTCCCGCGTGTAGTTCTCGATTATCGTGCGCAGAGCGTCGTCGGTCATGGTCAACTGTTCCGCCGTCACGCCGTTCCGTTCCAGCTGCCGAGGGACAAGGTAACGACGCGCGATGTGGAGTTTCTCCTCCTCCGTGTAGCCCGGCGATGCTGATGACTTCCATGCGGTCGCGAAGCGGGCCGGGGATGGTGTCGAGCACGTTGGCCGTGCAGATGAACAGCACCTTCGACAGATCGAACGGCAGGTCGAGGTAGTGGTCGCGGAAGGTGCTGTGCTGCTCAGGGTCCAGCACTTCGAGCATGGCGCTCGACGGGTCCCCGCGCCAATCGGCCCCCATCTTGTCTATCTCGTCGATCATGAAGACCGGGTTGATGCTTCCGGCGTCCCGGATGGCCCGGATGATGGTGCCGGGCATCGCGCCCACGTAGGTCCGCCGGTGGCCCCGTATCTCCGATTCGTCCCTCACTCCGCCCACGCTGATGCGGATGAACTTTCGTCCCAACGCCCGGGCGATGCTCTTGCCCAGGCTGGTCTTTCCTACGCCGGGAGGGCCGCTGAAGCAGAGGATGGGACCGGTGGCCTCGCTCTTGAGCTTCTGCACGGCGAGAAACTCGAGGATGCGGTCTTTCACGTCCTTGAGATCGTAATGGTCCGCGTCCAGAACCTCTCTTGCGTGAGCGATGTCCAGGTTGTCTTCGGAGCTCACGTTCCAGGGAAGCGATACGATCCAGTCCAGATAGGTGCGGATGACGCCGTACTCTGCCGCGGCCGTGGGCAGCTTGGAGAGCCGGTCTAGCTCTCGTCCGCGCCTGCTTGTCCACTTCTTCCGGCAGTGCCCGCTTTGTCGAGTTGCTCACGTAGCTCATTGACCTCGGCCTGGGTCTCGTCAGTCTCGCCCAACTCGTCCTGGATGGCCTTGAGCTGCTGTCTCAGAAAGTATTCCCTCTGGGTCTTGCCCATCTCGGACTGCACCTGGTTCTGGATCTTGGAACCGAGTTCCAGCACTTCCAGCTCGCGGTTCATCAACGAGGTCAGCCGGCGCAGCCGCTTGGCTACCTCGACTTCCTCGAGGAGTTCCTGTTTCTCCTCGGTCTTGAGCCGCATGGTGGAAGCGATGAAATAGCCGAGGGACCCCGGGTCGTCGATGTTCGCCGCGGCCATCTCAAGCTCGTCGGGCAGGTAGGGCACCAACTCGATGATCTTGGTGTATACCGCGACCAGGTTGCGTTGGAGGGCGGCCACTTCGGTGCTTTCCTCGGTGATGTCCGGCAGGTCCACCACTTCCGCGACCAGATAAGGTTCCTCGGACACGAACCGGTCGATCTTTATCCGGCGGATGCCCTGGGTGATGATCCGCAGGGTGCCGTCCGGTGCTTTCAGCATCTTCTGGATACTTGCCAGGACGCCCACCGCGCTGACGTCGTCCGGCCCGGGGGCTTCTATCTCAGGGTCTCGCGATGTGACGAGTCCGACGAGCTTGTCTCCCCGAAGCACGTCGTCGATCAGGCGCACCGACCGTGGCTGACCCACGGCCAGTGGGACCATGGTGTCCGGGAACACGACCGTGTCCTTGAGAGGAAGGATGGGGACCACCGTCGGGCCGGCAGCCAGTCTGCTTTCGATGTCGCCGTCGGAGGTACCTAATTCGACCACCTCGGGCCATTCAGCGATCTGGGCCGCGCTGGCCTCGTCAGGCAGATCGTCCGTCTCAATCCAGGGTTCGAAGGTGGCGTCTTCAGCGGTCATCGTTCATCTCCATCTGCTTGGCCGGTGCGCGGCTCAAGGCTAGGATCGTTTTCCCCACCGGCTGCCTGGTAGGGCGCCGCTTCATCTTTCACGGTGATCGGGATGCGCTTCGAGGACGTTCGCGCGCGTACCGGCAACACGATCGAGAGAAAGCCGCCGCCGTAGTTGGCGGTCGCCTTGGCGGTGTCCACCTCGGGGGGCAAGAGGACCAAACGCTCGAACCGCCCGTAGGCGATCTCCATCTGCTGATAGACGGCATCGGGAGGGCGCTCGTCTCTTCTGGCTCCGCTGATGAGCAGCACGTTCTCGTCAACGTCGAGGCCTATCCCCCCGGGGTCTATCCCAGCGAGTTCGAGCTTGATGATGAAGGCGTTCGCAGCGCCATCGAAGTACACGTCGGCGTTAGGGCGAAAGGCAGCCCGGCCCTGGCGAGGCACTCTATCCCCTCGCACGAGCTCGAGGAACATCTTGTCCACCTCGCCCTGCAGCCGCTGGAGGCCAGGAATGTTCTCTTTCCGTCTGGAATCCACCGCGACCTCTTGTTCTCAAGTTGATGGCTTGGCATGGGCGGCCGTGCGCCGCCCCGCGTTCAATAGATTATTGCCCGGAAGCTCGCGGCGCAAACCGCGCCGTGCGCACATAGAGCGCCATGTGGCGGCTTATCTTTGCCGACATTAGCGCGTTCTGCCCGCGCGAGTGCGGCCTGTGGAGGCGCCCGTTGCTCCTCCGGGCAACGGGTTTGTCCCGAGAAAGGCGAGGGGAAGTCACTTACCGATGGCGGCAGACAACAGAGGGTGACGGCGTGCGCTTTTCCTACAGAGTATTTCGGGCTTTCGGGGTAGACGTGCGTGTGCACGTGACTTTCGTGTTCATCGTCGCGTATTTTGCCGTCGTCTGGGGAGCGCTCCGAAAGCCCGGCGGCGGTTGGGGGGCGCTCTACGGGGTGCTGCTCGTGATTCTGCTTTTCGCCCTCGTGGTGATCCACGAGCTCACTCACGCCCGGGTGGCCCAGTACTACGGCATCAAGGTCACAAGCATTACTTTGCTTCCCATTGGCGGTCTTGCGAACATGGAGAAGATCCCCGAGGAACCACGCAAGGAATTGGTCATATCCGTGGCGGGGCCGCTTTCGAATCTGGTGCTCGGTGGCATCATGGTCGCGATACTGCCGCTCATCGTGAACTGGGGCACCCTCACCGCCAGCCAGATCTCGAACCTGATCTTTCAGCGGAGCTTCCTGGGGGCCTACATGTACGTGCTCGTCTCCAACCTCTTCTTGGGTGTATTCAATCTCTTGCCCGCGTTTCCCATGGATGGCGGCCGGGTCTTTCGAGCGGCATTGGCGTTTCGTCTGGGTCGTCCCCGGGCGACCCGAGTGGCGGTCCTAGTAGGCCAGGGTCTCGCTGTCGCCATGGCGATAGCCGGCCTTTTCTTCGGCGGCGGCATCTTGCTCGTGCTCGTGGCGATCTTCATCTTCATCGGCGCTCAGGCGGAAGGTGCCCAGGACCCAGTGCAGCGGGTGCTGGCCGCTGTCCGGGTGAAGCAGGTGGTGAGGCCGGGGGTTCACGTGGCGCGGCCCGCCCAGAGCCTGGGGGAGTTGGCCGCCCGCCTGTTCCATTCCTACCAGGAGGACTTCCCGGTGGTCGACGGACGGGGTGACGTGGAAGGCATTCTCACGCGCGACCGGCTCATCGCCATGTTGGGCCAACACGGTGTCGACTATCCGGTCGCCGAAGCGATGCGTACGGATTTTCCCACCATAGGGCTTGAGGACCGAGTGGCTTATGCCCTGGAGAAGATGCGGGGCGGTCACTTCAAGGCGGTTCCCGTGCTCGATGACGGGAGACTAGTGGGGATGCTCTCGATGGAAGACATCAGCGAGGTGTATTCGCTGCTATCCGCGGGTGGTGAGGACATATTGCGCCGAGTGTCGTCTGTGGCGCCGCCGAGCCGCCGCACTCATGGTGGCAAAGCATACGCGCCAGAGTCGGACGCCGACGCGGCTCAAGAAAGGTGAGCTAACCGGTCTTCGCCCGCGACGTCAGCCTCCGCCACCTGGCGGGTGGCGCCACTGCAGCTAGGCGCCCTTGCGGCGAAGCCCCGAAAAGCCATCTGGCTTTTCGGGGCTTCGCGTCTTACGGGGGCCATTCGAGGCCCCGCCGCTCGCGGAGACGACTCGCGCTATTTGTTGAGGGCCTGGAGTGCAGCCAGGACTTGCCCGAGCTGTTCGATCTGGCGGCCGTACTCGGCCCAATCGCCTGCCTTCTGGGCCGCGATCGCCGCCTGGTAATGCTGGTTGGCCTGGTCGATCAGAGCCTGCTGGGTCGTCCCCAGACTTGTCGTCGTGGTCGAGCCGCCGGGAGTGGTGGTCGTGGTTGTGCTGGGCGGCACCGTGGTGGTCGTGCTGCCGCCAGGCGTCGTGGTCGTGGTGGTCGAGCCGCCGGGAACGGTGGTCGTGGGCCCGATCGGGGCGCCGAAGATCTTCTGCAACGCCTCTGCAAGGGTCGGCGCCATCACGACGTTGTCGCCGTAAACTACGATGACCTCGGCCAGATTCGGGATCGGGTTCTGCGAGGCCTGCAGGTAGAGCGGCTCGAAATACATGATCGCGTCACCCACGGGAACCACCAGCAGGTTGCCGCGGATGACCTGGCTTCCCGATTGGTCCCATAAAGTGAGCTGCGACGAGATGACCGGGTCGCTGGAGATCCTCGCTTCCACTTGCGAAGGCCCGGATACCAGCTTGTCCTTGGGCATGTCGAGAAGTTCAAGCTTGCCGTAGTTGGCTCCGTCCTGGCGAGCCACCAATAGCGAAGTGAGGTTCGTCTTGCTCAGCGGCACAAAGGGTTGTAAGAGCGCGAATTCAGGTGTGTCGCTGCCTGGGAGTGCGAGCATCTGGTAGTACGGGACGACGGGCACTTCCTTCTTACTATTGCTGTACAGCTCTTTGGGGATCTCCCAGGCGTCTTCCTTGTTATAGAAGATCTGGGGGTCGTCCATGTGGTACAGGGTCAGCACCTGCGCTTGGACGGTGTAGTAATCCTCCGGGTAGCGCATGTGCCTACGCAGATCCGCGGGCATCTGATCGCCGGGAGTGAACAGTCCTGGGTAGACCTTGCCCCATGCGTTCGCGAGGACGTCGGTCGGATCGATCTGATAGAAGGTCACGTTGCCGTTGTATGCGTCGATCACGACCTTGATCGGGTTGCGCATGTAGTTGGTGCCGTTTGCCAGAGGCTGCGAGTTGGGGAAGCGGCTGCTCGTGGTATACGCGTCCCACATCCAGACCAGGCTGCCGTCGTCCCGGATGACCAAGTAAGGGTCTTTGTCGTACTGGAGGAAGGGTGCCAGGGCTTGGACCCTCTCCTCGATCGTCCTGCGGAACATCACCCGCGAATCCTTGGTGAGTGAGTTCGAGAAGAACAGGCGCGCGGTTGCAAAGCGGAAGCTGAAGGCGAACTGGCGGATCTTGCTGCCGATCGGAATCCCGCCTGTGCCTTGGTACTGGCTGCTGACGTTCTTGTCGCCCGCCGGGTAGTCGAACTCAGGAGACTTGGTCTTCACGAGGATGAAGCTGTTGCCCACCTCACCGTAGTAGATCTGAGGCTTGGTGATCTTGAGGCTCGTGCTGCTGACAGGCGGGATGTCTTTGATGAAATAGTCCGGTCCATCGGAGGTGGACTCGTTCACCGGGCTCACGACCGCTCCGTAACCATGGGTATAGGTAAAGTGCTCGTTTAGCCAGGTCTTCGACTGGGGCTGAAGCAGCGACTGGTCCAATTCTCTGGCGCTTATCAGTACCTCGCGTGACTGACCATCGATCGTATAGCGATCGACGTCGACATCCGTGAACGTGTAGTAGAGTCGCAGCCCCTGATTCTGGTTGTAGATAACGAGAGCCGGTGCCGGATCCCACAGGCGCACGTTTTGGAGTGTAGGTAAGTTCGCGTTGGCCGACGCCACCGTCAGGTCGGTGTTGGCGGGTGAGGCGATAGTCTGGATCTTGTCCACCCCGAACCCGACGCGAGTCGCCTCGATGTTGTTGGCGATATAAGGGCTTTCCTTGGTGATCTCATTAGGCGATACCTGGTATTGCTGCACGAGGGCCGGATAGGCTTTCCCGGCCAACGCCCACGTGAGAACCATCAGGCCGATGGCGATCGCAGGTAGGCGCCAACCTCGATAGCGGATATTGAGCACGAAAATGGCGGCTGCCACCACGGCTACGGCCGCCAGGAAGTGTAGTACCGGCAAGGCCGCGTGCACGTCGGTGTAGCTGGGGCCGGATACCACTCCGCGTTTCGAGAACGCCAGCGACCAGGATTGGATCATATAGTCGCCCGCTTTGGCCAACATGGCGATCGCCAGGATCACCGACAGATGAGCCTTGACATGTGGCGCCAGAGTGATGCGGCCGCGCCCGCCCAGGACCATCGCCCGGTCGACCATATAGGTGAACACGGTGGCGATGAAGGTGAACAACATTGCGATACCTACGAAATCGATGATCGTCTTCCACATGGGTAGCGTGAACATGAAGAAGGAAGCATCGCGGTGGAATATCGGGTCTTTGTATCCTGCAGACCCGTGGTTGAAGAAGAGCAGTATCTGCTGCCACTGGTTGCTATAGAGAACACCGATGACGATGGCGACGACTATGGAGACGATCAGCATGAGCCGAGCGGGCCATACTCTCCGCCGGGGAAGGTCGTAGACCTCCTCGTTCTTCTGAGCCCGCACGCGATGAAAGCGCGGCGAAAGCTTGCGGGCCAGCCACAAGCTGCCGTAGAAGATCCCGAAGAAGATCAGTGCCGTGACCACCGTGATCGCGACTCGTGCCCAGATCGGCGTCCAGAAGACAACGGTCTGACCCATCTCTTTGTACCAGAGGAAGTTCGTCCAGATCTGGGACACGACCCCGCCGATTCCAAAGACGATGATGACGAGGATGATGAGGATGGCGAGACGGCGGAGCGGCCCAGGCTTCATGTGGAGGATCCGAGATCGCTTCACTGGTTTCTTCGCGCCCGTGCCGCTTGCGGCCTTCTTAGACTCCGTAGCAGCCGTCTTGACGGTCTCGTTATCCGGTGAGATGACTACTGCCCTCCTGGTTAGATCGCGCGCCGGCGATGCGCAACACTTTACCATCCGCGCAAAGACGGTGGATGGCGGCCCATTTGGCCGACGCGCGCTCGAGTGTCTGCACGGCCGCGGAGACGTCGCGCTCGCTCAACTGTAATGCCAGTCCACAGCCCGCGGTCAAGCCCCGGGGTGGCGGAACGACCTCGAGCCGAAAGCCGGCCTCTCTGAGGATGTCCTCCGCGGCCATCGCCTGGTGGGTGGTCTCGAACGTGAACACGGCGTCGCCGATGAGCGGCTGACCGCCCATCTCCGCCGGCGCGCACGCTGCTGCCCGCTCGCCGGTCTCCCCTCGTCCCTCCAACGCCGCTTCCCCTTTGCCTCGGTGGCACTTTTAGACTGTGACGGCCTCGCCGGCCAGACTGCGATGGCTTTGCCGGTCTTAGACAGTGACGACCTTGCAGGCCTCACACATCAGTTGTTGCAGCAGCGGAATGGATCCGACCTCACCCACCGCCAACCTCGGCCGCACCTCGTAGTAGTCAAGACAGGTGCCGCACGAGTAGATACGGCAGCCCTTTTGCGCCAGGCGTCTCAGGCCCTCCAACACCGGTGAGTCGTCCAGAGTCAAGAACACACCGCGATTGGCGAAGACGATGGTCTCCCCGCCATCCAGTCGCTCATGGAGACTGTTGAAGAATGATTGCGCCAGGCGGCACCCGATCTCCGGGTCGGCGCCGATAGAGTCCGACCGGACGTAGAAGAGTGTGTGAGAGGAAGTACCGCCCATCACATGCGTGAGGGCTTCAGCACGAAGGTAGTGCGGCTAGCCGGCAGGTTGTCCCGCGTGACCTCGAGCTGCGCTCCTACCACCTTCTGCACGGCCTTCTGCGTGGCCAGGAAATCGTCCTCGGACGTGATGGGAAAGTCCGTGGCAGCCGTCTTGTAGTGCATGGGGACGACCACCGCCGGCGCGAGCGATTCCACCACCACCGCCGCCGTCTTGGCATCTATCGTGTAGAAGCCGCCCACGGGCACCAGAACAACGTCCACCTCCCCGATGGCCTTGAGGCTGACTGGAGCGAGCGGATGACCGAGATCCCCCAAGTGGGCGAGTCGTATGTCGCCGTCGTCGAGCACGATGATTGTGTTGGCGCCCCGTTGGCTACCGCCGGTATCGTCGTGCTTGACGGCGACCCCGGTTATCTCAACGCCGCCGACCTTCGCCGAGGTGGGCTGCACGAGGACGAGAGGCTTACCCGGGATGGTGTCCGTCGCCCCGTGGTCGTCGTGGGTGTGAGTGGCTACCACGGCATCGGCTTTTTCGGCGATAGGCGCATACCGCAGTGCTCCACCGAATGAACCGGATCGGTACGGGTCCAAGATGATACGGGTACCGTCCCGAGCCTCGACAAGGAAAGAAGAGTGACCGTAGTAGGTGATCTTCATGTCTCCATCCCCTTGGGCCGTGCTCTTTATGGTCTGGCTGGAAGTGTACCGGGTAGGTTAGCCCATCGTGGTACGGGGTAACAAGAAAGCGTACCGGGGCACCGAGGCTCGGCTTTGGCGTGCTTGCCGCAAGGACGGTTGACTGATAGGATACCCCGAGGGGTATCTAATAGGGGTGCGATGTGCAATCCGCACGCGGCCCGGCCGGATTTGGCTAGCGCGCCCCGCCAAACGGGTCTCGCTTCCGATACCATGTTGGTGTGACCGGCGTTGCCGGCGTGCGACGACAAGGAGAATGACATGAGCGGTGCGGTTCAGGAAGTCGACGCGAAATCGTTCGACCAGATCGTGGCGTCGTCGACGGTGCCGGTGGTGGCGGACTTCTGGGCGCCTTGGTGCGGCCCGTGCCGGACGGTGGGTCCCGTGCTCGAGAAGCTCGCGGCAGATCATCCCGCCAAGGTCTCCGTGGTGAAGATCAATGTGGACGAGAACCAGGAGTTGGCGGCTCGTTTCGGCATCATGAGCATTCCTACGGTCATCATGTTCGACGGCGGCAAGGTCAAAGCGCAGCTGGTCGGGGCGCGTGGCCAGAAGGATTACGAGAAAGAATTTGGCCTGGCCTGAGCAGGGAATCTGGCCTGGCCTAAGCAAGAGATTCGGCCTGGAGTGAGCGGCGCGACGGTCGGCAGGCGTTACGATCTGAAGGACGGGGTGAACGGGGTGACTGAAGATTCCACTAACGAGCTCGTGTTTGTGGGTTCGCGAGCTATCGATGCCATGCGACGCGGCGGTGGCTGACGACCGGTTGTGTCTCTGGAGGAGACGGTCAACTACTTGAACATGGACCTCGTGGAGCGTACCGGGGGAGTCCGGCCGTTGCGCTATGTGGACGTGAGCGATCAGGAGCTGAAGGATTATCCCGCCCTGGCTGCCGCGGTGGCCGAAGGGCGCGAACCCCCGCTTGTCTTGGTGGGTGGAGAAGTCGTCTCGCCGGGCACGCTCAGCTATTACTGGGTCGTCGACCAGTTGGAGGCCCTGGGAGTGCCGGGGTTCGTCATGGCCGAAGCAGGTAGGGTCTGATGGCCTCGTACGACCTCCGCTGCTGCGCGTGCGGCAAAGACTTCGAGGTTTTCCTCCTGGGATTCCTGAAGGACGAAGCCAAAGTGTGTCCCGACTGTGGCAGCCACCAGGTAGAACAGCGGTTCACGGGCTTTCAGGGTTTCATCAGCGGGCTGTCCGGGTCCACGCCCGCCTGCGCGGACGGAGGGACCTGCGACCCCCACCGTTGCGCGCCCGGCGCGGGTTTTGGTTGAGCGCACTGAACGGACCCGTGCGGTCCATGTGAGATGATCTCGTCGCATCCCGGCGCTACACGCTCGGAGGGGCTTCCGCTGCAGAAGCCATGATGGCTCCATTAGTCGAGTCTTCCCCTCACGGCGTGATCGTGGCTGGAGCCGGAGCATCTGTCACGTGAGGACTTCTCCTCATGGTCTATCCGCCTTTCCACGAGCGTGACCGCCGGCTTCCGACTGGGATGGAGGCCATCGCAGGTTGGCGGGCTACTCGCCACACCGGCAAGATTGGCAAAGCACTCATCGAATTAAGGAAAGAGTCGCCGATTGTCGATGTTCTGCTCGTCACTAGGAAGAGCACGTCCCCTGGGGGCTGAGAAGTTTGTGATGAACGAGTATTCTGATCTGGCTCTACGGCACAGCTTCGCCGAACTGCCCGTTCTCGCGGATGGCGGTGCCGGCGCGTAGGCGCGACGAGGAGCGGCTGTCGGGTCTCGTGCCGCGCGGGCCGGAAAGGTAAAGGAGTTAGATGCACCCGATCCTGGTTCACTTCGGTCCGGTGACCATCCACACCTTCGGGGTGATGATGGCGGTGGCCTTCATCGCAGCGGGCATCGTAGGCCGTTGGCAGTTCAAGAAAAGAGGCGTCCCCCCCGATTTCATCTACCCGGTCGTCATCGCGGCTGTCATCGGAGGCCTTCTTGGCGCGAAGATCCACTATCTGATCCTCCACCCGTCGGAATTCCCCGGAAACATCCTGAGTGGGAGCGGGTTGGTGTGGTTCGGCGGGCTGTTCGGCGCGATCGTGGCGGTGGTCATCGTCACTCTGGTGCGGAAACAGCGTTTGGGGGGCGTCATGGACACCGCCGCTCCGGGGGTGGCCATCGGATACGTGTTCGGCCGGCTTGGTTGCTTCCTCAACGGGGACGACTACGGCAAGCCGACCAAACTGCCCTGGGGGATGTCTTTCCCGAACGGCAGTCCTCCGACCCCCACCGGCGTGCGGGTCCAGCCCACGCAACTCTACGAGGCCGCGGCTTCGCTTGTCATCTTCGCCATCGTGGTGTGGGTGCTGAGTCCCCGTTTCAAGAGAGAGGGCACTCTTATATTCGCCTACCTCATATTGGCGGGCATCGAGCGCTTCCTGGTGGAATTCGTCCGTACGAACCCGCCCGCGGCTCTTGGCCTCACCCAACAGCAGTGGATCAGCATCTTCCTCTTCGTGATCGGAGTGGTGGGCGTGTGGTGGTTCGGCAGCCACGGTCAGCTCATCCCCGTAGCCCAGCCCAAAAGGAAGAAGATCGCGGTCGCCAAGGCAAAACCGGCGAAGGCGAGGCGATGAAGCTGCGGCTCGAAAGGCGTGGCGGGGCATTCGCGTCCGTTCTCGCGCCCGCGCTGTTCCTCGCCGTCCTGCTGCCGCTCATGGCAGTGCTATTTGCCGGATGCGGCTCGGGACTGGTGGGCCGCGCGGCTCCCGGATTCGTCGCGACCTCGTTGGACGGCGCCAAGGTGTCCCTCAGCGAGTACAGGGGGAAACCCGTCGTTCTTGCCTTCATGGCCAGTTGGTGAGGCACATGCCAGGCAGAGCTGCCTGAACTCGATAGGTTCTATCGAGACAATCAAAGCAGAGTGGGCCTGGTGGTGATCGCGGTCAACGACCAGGAGTCCGACATGAGGGCTCTCCTCGCTGGAGGAGGCTATCAACTCCCGGTCGTCATGGATCCGAGCAGCCTGGTAGGCGGCCAGTACGGACTCAGGGCCGTCCCGACGCTCGTGATCGTGGACCCGCTCGGCAAGATCACGAAGATCCACGTCGGAGGGATGTCCTCAGCCGATCTCTCTGCGCTCGTGGATGGCACTGCCAGCTGAGTTGAGTCTTTCCGCGTTTCTCGTGGCCCTGTTGGGAGGGGCTGCCAGTTTCATCAGCCCGTGCGTGCTCCCTCTTTTGCCTGCGTATCTCTCGTTTGCGTCAGGACTGAGTCTTGACGAGCTCGAGAGCGGGCGTCGCCGGGTGGTGCTGAACACGGCGACGTTCGTGCTTGGTTTCGCCCTGGTCTTCACCACCCTGGGCGCGATCTTAGCCGCCGCCGGCATTTTCGTGGGCAACCAGCGGACCTTGCAGATAGTCGCCGGCGCCGTTCTGATCGCGCTCGGCGCTCTGCTGGCCAGCTCCGCGTACCCGGCTTTTCTGATCAAGGAGCGCAGGCCGCTGCTTCATAGAGTTCCCCGTGGACCCGCGGGGGCTTTCGTTCTGGGCGTAGCCTTCGCACTGGGCTGGACTCCCTGCGTGGGGCCTATTTTGGCGTCCATCCTCACTTTGGCCGTCTCCGGCAGCCACCCCGTGGCCGGAGCTCTCTTGCTTTTCGTCTACTCGCTGGGATTGGGCATCCCTTTTCTCATCTCCGGCCTCTTCGTCGGCTGGGCACTGCGTGCGTTCGAGCGGATCAAACGTCGGATGAGACTCGTTCAGATCGTTTGCGGGTTAATTCTTGTCCTTTACGGGGCATTGCTCGTGAGTGGACGGTTCGGGCTCCTGTCCTCAGGACTTTCGCGCCTGCACCTGCCATCATTCTAGAGAGGTGTGCAAACACACGGCCTGGGACTGCGGAGAGCCACAGGTGGCCGTTTCAGTGACAGGAAACTAGGCCCGATGCTACTGATCGGAAGGGCGACATGAGGGTACTCGTGATAGACGTGGGTGCCGGCACCACCGACATCCTGCTGTGGGACAGCGCCGCGCAGGGCGAGAACCAGACACATCTGGTAGTCCCATCGGCGACGCGGGTGGTAGCGGCGGAGATAGCGGATGCGACCGACAGAGGAGCGCCGGTGCTTTTCGAGGGGCCGCTCATGGGTGGCGGGGCGAGCACTCTGGCTATGAAGCACCACGTCGCGCAGGGGCTCGCCTTCTATGCCACGCCGTCCGCCGCCCAGACCTTCGATGACGACAGGAAGTCGTCTCCGGCTGGGGCGTGACGATCGTGGAGGCGGACGCAGCCGCTGCTTCCTCGCACGGCGCGGCTTCGCCGCGCGGTGCGGTCCTGGTGCGGTCCGGCGACATCCGCTTCGACCAGCTCCGGGAGGCGCTCGCGCTCGTCGGGGAGCCGGCTGCCTTGGACGGCTGTGCGGTGGCGGTCCAGGACCACGGTCAGGCTCCTGCCGGGGTCAGCGACAGGGTGTTTCGCTTCCAGAACTTGACCGTCGCTCTGGCCCGCTCGGCTCATCTCAAAGACCTCTTCTACCGGCCCGTGTCGGTTCCCGCGTACCTCACGCGAATGCGGGCGGCTGCGGAATGTGTGGCCATGACGGCCGATCTGCCGCTGGTGTTGGGCGACACGGGCCCATCCGCGCTATGGGGCGCGTCGCTCGCCGCTCGCACCTCACCCTGCCTGGCAGTGAACTTCGGCAACGGTCACACGCTGATGTCGTTGGTAGACGGTGACCGGATCGACGGTCTGTTCGAACACCACACAGCCATGCTCGACCCCGACAAGATGCTCTCCTACATGCGTCGCTTTGCAGCCGGCGAGTTAATGGGCGATGAAGTCCTGGCCGACGGTGGTCATGGGGTGGTGCCGGTGTCCACGCCATTTGGTCTTGAAGACGTCGAGGTGGTCGTCACCGGTCCTCGGCGGAGCCGTTTCGCATCCATGGACCTACGGCAGACCGAAGCCTCCCTGCATGGGGACATGATGCTCACTGGTTGCTACGGGCTTCTTCAGGGTTTCCTCGCGAACACCGAGGGCTCCATTCCGGAATAGGCGCCCGCCTGCTCCCGCGCGGGAACCCCCCATTTGACCGCCGCGTCACAAAGGCGCAATGGGGGCATCGAGCGGGGGGTGCGTGATGAGCGGGATCCGTGTTCGGAGAGGGTGGCTCAGTGCGGCGGCGGTGTTCCTGGTTTTTGCCCGGCGGCCGCTGTCGGGATAGTCGGGTGCGGAGGGAGTCTCGTCCACCGGGGGGCTGGCGCTACGACCACGACCTGGGCCGGCGCAATGAGTACTGCCACCACGGTCGCAAGCGCCTCGACCACCGCGGGCAAGTCCACCGGCTACAGTGCGGCCACTCCAACGCAGGATGAATCGGCGCCTTCCTCCTCGACGGGCAGCGCCGGGTCTCCCGACGTGATCGTCGCCCTCGAGCAGAGCCAAGGGCAGAAGGTCATCAGCGACGCGCAACTCGAGATAGAGGTGGCGAGTGGCAAGTTCCAGACGGCTTTCGACCAGGCACTCTTGCTCGCCGACCGCTACAACGGCTACATCGTGTCCTCCAGTTCGCAGGCGAGCGGCGAGGACAGCAGTCTGAAGAGCGGCACCATCGCCTTGCGAGTCCCCTCCACCTCGTTTGCGCTGGCCCTGAGCGACGCCTCCAAGTTGGGCACGGTCAGGAACCGTCAAGTGTCGACTCAGGACGTGACCCAGGAATACGTGGATCTCCAGGCGCAGATCACCAACGCCCAGGCCCAGGTGAAAGCGTTCCAAGACCTGATGGCGCGGGCGAAGACCGTCGACGACATATTGCAGGTGCAGCAGGTGCTCAGCAACGCCCAGGTACAGCTGGACACGCTGAAGGGGCGCGCTCAGTTCCTGACCGAGCACACGAACTATTCCACGCTCACCATGTCGATCTACGAAGCAGGGGTGGAGGTAAAGCCTGTGGTGACCACCCAGTGGGGCGTGACCAAGGCTTTGAAAGACGCGCTCCACAACCTAGTGAACGCAGGAAATGCCATCGTCCGCGGCTTGGGCGTGGTGATCCCGATCCTCATCCTGCTGGCCATCATCGGCTACATCATCTATCGGATCGTAAGGGCGTCTACCCGGCGTGGGCGGGAGCGCGAACAGCGTATCGTCGATTCCTATCAGCGGCGCCAGCAACCGCAGTTCCAGCAGGCGCCGGCGGGCGCGGCGGCCACGCCGGCCGCGGCGCCGGACGTGGGTGCGGCTACGGGCTCCGCGACCGGTGCAGACACCGTCATGCCTAAGGACGGCGTATAGCGCCGCTATCTTCGCCGGGTGAGCTCACCACTCGCGAAGAGCGGCGGGCGGCTCAACAGCGCCAGTTACCCGAACATGGAGGGGCGCAGGCGGGCCGGGAGCGCCAGGAAGGTTTCATCCTGGTGCTCCCGGCCCGCCCGGTGTATACTCCCAGCCTCGCGCCGTGCCGCTTGCCGAGAGGCATCGCGTCATGTTCCGGGTTCTGTCCGGTGGCGCGACTACAATTCCATATCACTACACCCCTGCTCCGGCAGTGAGGCCGGGGCCGTCTAGACCGTAGGAGGTGACCCAAACTGAACAGCTATGAGCTGGTTCTCATCCTTCGTTCCGACGCGGAGGAGCAAGCCCGCACCGCGGTGCTGGATCGCGTCAAAGAGATCATCACGAAAGACGAGGGCGTCATCGTGAAGATCGACGAGTGGGGCAAGAGACGCCTGGCGTACGAGATCGCCGACGCGCTCGACGGCTTCTACTACATGTGGTATTTCGAAGCCATGTCCAAGACCCTCGACGAAGTGATGCGCGTCCTCAAGATCACCGACATCGCCTTGCGTGTCATGCCCATCCGTCACGAGAAACCTTTCGGCTTCAAGCAGCCTCAGGCTCCCGCCGCCCCTGCGGCCGTCGAACAATCTTGAGTCCAAGGAGAACATGATGGCTCGCGGCATCGCGCGGGTGACATTGGTAGGCAACCTGACCCGGGACCCGGAGTTGCGCCAGACTCCGAGCGGCACCTCCGTGTGCCAGCTCGGCGTGGCGGTCAACACTTCCTATAAAGACTCCTCGGGGCAGTGGGTGGAAAAACCGAACTTCTTCGACATCGTCGTCTGGGGCGTGCAGGGAGAGAACTGCGCCCGCTATCTAAGCAAAGGTCGTCAGGTGGCAGTAGACGGCCGCCTCGACCAGCGCAGTTGGGACGCTCAGGACGGTACCAAGCGCAGCAAGGTCGAGATCATCGCCGACACGGTGATGTTCATCGGAGGACAGGGTCAGGGCGAAGTCCGAGAGCCGGTGGCTCGCGAGGGCGCTCGTCCGGCGTCCGGTCCCGCGGCACAAGACGATTTCCGTGACATCGATTTCGGGGGCGACGACATCCCGTTCTAGTCGTTCTCAAGGAGGTTTTGAACAGTGGCCAATCCGAAGAAGCCGCAGCGGCGTACTCGCCCGGTATCTGGGAACCGGCGGCGCAAGTACTGCTACTTCTGCAAAGAAGGCGTCGAGGTAGTCGACTACAAGGACTACAACACGCTCCGCCGGTTCATGTCCGAGCGGGGAAAGATCCGGTCGCGCCGGACCACGGGAGCTTGCCGGAAGCATCAGCGGCAGGTAGCGGTGGCCATCAAACGTGCCCGTGAGGTCGCGCTGCTTCCGTACAGCAGTCGCTGATCTCCGTATGATCGCCTTCATGGCTTGAGAACACCGGAGCTTGAGAGCACCCGCGTGAAGGGGTCCTCCTCATCCGCCCTGGCGACCCTGGGGAAGGCGACCGTGCTCACTGCCGTCATAGGGCTGGGAATGGCATACCTGCCTTTCGGCCCGGTGGTGCTTACGCCTTTCGTAGTACTACCTCTCGCATATACGGCCGTGAGGTGGGGAAACGCTTTGGTTCTGCCCGGAGCGGTGATCGCCGGCCTAGCGGTATGGTTCGGCGCGGGACGAAGCGAGGCCCTGCTCGTGTTTCTCCTCGCGGCGGCCTTCGGGATCGCACTGGGCGGCGCGCTGCGGGCCAGGTGGAGTTTTGCGTCCACTCTGGCGTTGACTGCCGCCACGGCCGTCCTCGTGTTCTGCGTATGGGGTCTAGCTCTATGGCAGATCCTGGGCGTCACGTGGACGCACGTTCAGCAGGCGGCCGGGCAGTCGATCGACAACGCGGCCACACTCTACGGGCAGGCGGGCGTCTCGCAGGCAACCACGACGAGTGTGACAGACCAGTTCAAGCACCTCGTCTCTATCGCGCCGTACCTGGCGCCAGGACTGGTGGGGATGGCTTCGGTACTGTTCGCGAGTTGCGCAGCGGGGCTGGCGCACCTGATCTTCCCACGGATGGGGAGCAGAAGAGCTTCGCCTTTGTCGCTCTCGAAGTTTCGCCTGCACTGGGCGCTGGCCTACGTTTCCATCGCCGGTCTGGCCCTGTTGCTCCTTGCCAGGGGGAGCGGTGAATGGCAGTCGGCTTTGCGGTATGTTGGCATCGATATGCTGCTGGTCTCGCAGACGTTGTTCTTTCTGCAAGGACTGGCAGTCGTGCAGTGGCTCGCGGTCTCGCGAAAGTGGGGTCGAGGAGCGCGCGGTTGGCTCTACGCGGCGGCGGTCCTCGGGCAGGCCTTCTTTCAGATCACCGGGCTTGCGGGTCTGTTCGACACCTGGGTGGACTATCGAAAACGTTTTGCTCTGAAGAGCCCGGGTCCGGGCCCGACGAGACTCTAGTTCCTAGAAGGAGAGGCGCATGGAAATAATCCTATTGCAGGACGTGGACAAGATCGGGAAGAAAGGGCAGGTGGCCAATGTATCTGACGGCTACGCGCGCAACTTCCTCTTTCCGCGCAAACTGGCTGAGATAGCCACGCCCGGTAAGGTCGCGGCCGTCCGTCGGATATTGGAAGAGAAAGCGGCCCAAGAGCGTCGCATCGCCGAGCAGGCGGAAGAGACCAGGGAGCTCCTGTCCAA